>DAIUED010000380.1:0-3668 GCA_036845295.1 Bacteroidota bacterium | reverse complement strand
TCGCTTGTCAAATAACGGGCTGCAAATGTAAACATCTTTTTTTATTCGCAAAGAATTTTTTGAAGGTTTTTTTGAGTTTTTTGAAATTCATTTGTAACTCATTGATTTACTGGTAGTTATTTTTGACGTTTTTGCACTTTTCAACGGCAGTATTTTCGCCAATAGGCTTTTACCCGGTGTTTAAACCGCCGCTTTTGCTGAGTGACGCACGCATATCGCTTAGTCAAAACAAAAAACTTTTTTTCGATGAACGGTCGCGTGTAAGAAAATCTTTCGCCGATCAGCCCACGAAACATAGTAAATACGGAGTTAAGCCGCTTATCAAACTATAAAAAAGCCTTCTGTATTTCTACAGAAGGCTTTAAAATGTAGGGCAAAGCCGCTCTATTTCATATTTACAAACTGTAAAGGCACTTCGTAATCTGCTTTGCGGCACAAGGCTATCACTGCTTGCAGGTCATTGATGCTCTTTGCAGATACCCGGATGATATCGTCCATGACCTGCGCGGTTACTTTGAGCTTACTGTCTTTGATATCCTTGATGATTTTTTTGGAAGTTTCGCGATCGATACCTTGCCTTACTTTGATCTCTTTTTTGATGAACATGCCAGAAGCGTAATGATCCTTGCTCTCATCAAGACAGCGCGGATCGAGTCCCTGCTTGATCATGCGGCTGTGGATGGCATCGATGATGGCTCGCAACCTCATGTCGTGCTCGGTGGTGATGTTAATGATCATGTCTTTTTTGTTGAGTTCGATCTCGCTTTTGGAATCCCGGAAATCAAAACGGTTCAGGATCTCTTTCTTGGCAACATTGAATGCGTTGTCCATTGTTTGCACATCTGCTTTGCTTGTGATATCGAATGAAGGCATTTTCGAAATTGTATTATTTTGGTTAGTATTAAATGTGATTGACCTGCGCGTTGTAACATGTTACTTTTTCGACAAACCGGCGTTATGATCCTCTAGGCTTTGCCTGCGCCGGATCTGCACAGTAAATGTATGCTTTTTGTTTGTAAAATGTGTATCATTTCTTGATCGGGTTTGATATATTTGAGAATCAACAATACCACATTATGTTCAAAAAAATCTGTCTCTTTTCTTTTCTAGTTCTCATCGGCAAGTTCAGCTCCGCACAAAAGCTAACCGAATTCAGTAAAGACTCCGTGAAGTTCATTAAAGAGCTAAACGAGTATTTCTATGACTTTTCGGCAAACAAAAAAGATGCAGAAAACTATATTTCTGATTTTCAAAAAGTATGGAAAAGTCCTGATTTCAGCCCCAAGTATAAGGCTGCTGTTTACAAGACAAGCAACGCCATGCTTCAGCGTAAATTAAAACCTTATCCGTATTTCATGAGCTACCTGAATGCTGTGGTAAGTTTCATTGATTCGAAACAAAACCCTAGTGTTTTTGACAATTGGCAGGTGTGTATCGAAAAAATGTTCAATGCCAAAAATCTGAAAAGTTATGGCGACTACCTGGAAATGAGTGAAAATATTTTCTCGAACAATGTATTTTACAAATCACCTACTTACAGCTATCGAAGCGAACAACCTAATTATAAATTTGAATTCGACTCGGTTCCTAAGGTTGTTTTTTCTACGATCGACCTGATAGGCGCAAGCCCTCGCGGCGATTCCATTGCCATTGAAAGCATCGAAGGGATTTATTATCCTTCCACGAGACGGTTCATCGGCAAGGGCGGACGCGTCAGCTGGAAGCGCACGGGCGTGGGCGACGGCGTGTATGCTGATTTGAAGCGGCTCACACTCGATTGCAAAACGGGTGGCTACACGGCCGATTCGGCTGTGTTTACCGGCAAACAATATTTCGATCAGCCGCAAATGGGCCGCCTTACGGATAAGATCGTAACAGAAAACGGCGATCCTACTTACCCTCGTTTCGACTCCTACAGTAAGCGACTGCTGGTAAAAAACATTTATCCTGATGTGGATTACGACGGCGGATTCGGGATGCGGGGCAATAAGTTTGTAGGCTACGGCAATTCACAGAATCCTGCCAAACTCCTTTTTAAACGCAACAATGCGCGTTTCCTCGAAGTATCGGCCAGAACGTTTTCGATGACGAAGGAAAAGATCAACGCAAAGCCCGCGGGTATTAAAATGTACCTGGAGAAAGACTCCATCGTGCATCCGGGATTAAGCTTTGTATATCAGGTGCCTCAGAAAACGGTTACTCTTCTCCGAACCGATGATGGCCTTGAAAAATCACCTTATTTCAATACCTTTCATAAGGTGGACATGTATTTCGAACAACTGGTATGGAAAACCGATGAGCCTAAAATCGCTTTCAACTTTTTGCCGAACAATACCCAGGGAGAAGCGTTTTTCGAGTCGCAGGACTTCTTCTCGCGTGGCAGATTGGAGGACATCAAAGGGCAGGAAAAGATAAGCCCGGTGCTGAAAATGAACGAGTACTACGAAAACAATGGGCAGCCAGCCAGTTTTACGGTGGTGGACTTTGCCAAGTATATTAAGTTTCAGGCGACGGATCTGCGCCCGATCATTTTCAAGATGGCCATTTTCGGTCTCATTACTTACGAACCTGAAACAGACCTGGTATCGATCAAGCCACGTTTATTTGATTACATCAAAAATGCGAAGCACGAACGTGACCACGATGTGATTACGGTGCATTCGGTTTATCCGAGCAAGGACAACGCCACGATGAGCCTTATCAACAACAACTTTGATATCACGGTACGCGGTGTACAGAGCGTGCTACTGAGTGATACGCAAAAGGTTTTTATGTTTCCGAAAAAAGGCGAACTGATCTTAAAGAAAAACCGTACCATGGAGTTTTCGGGATCGGTATCTTCCGGCAAATTTGAGTTTCATGGCAAGGACTTCGTGTTTGACTACGACATGTTTAAGGTGAAAATGAAAACCATTGATTCCTGCCGGATTTTTGTGGTAGCGCGGGAACCGGACATCAACGGCAACTATCCATTTAAACGGGTGCAAACGGTGATCGAAAACATGAATGGAGAGTTGAGGATCGATGCTCCGAAAAACCACAGCGGTTATGGCAAAGCGCCGACTTTCCCGAGCTTCCAGAGCTTTAAAGAAAGCTACACGTTCTACGACAAAAAAACCATTTTTAAAGGCGTTTATAACCGCGATAAATTTTACTACAAGCTCGATCCGTTTACAATGGACAGCCTCGACAACTTCCGTAACGAAGGCCTGGTGTTTGAAGGCGAATTCTCCTCGGCCGGTATCTTCCCTACTTTCCGCGAAAAACTCTCCCTGCAACCCGATTATTCATTGGGTTTCGTGAGAAATACGCCTCCGGGTGGTTACCAGGTATATGGTGGCAAAGCCAAATTTGAGAACGAGATCCGTTTGAGTAATAAAGGCCTCAGGGCCGACGGTGATTTGAATTACGTCACGTCAACGACCAAATCGAAAGATTTTATCTTCTTCCCCGACTCGATGAATACCCTGGCTACGTCCTACGATATCAAGGAGCAGGTGGACCCGATCGAGTTCCCGCAAGTGCATGGCGACACCGTGTTTGTACACTGGATGCCGTATAAAGATATTATGGATGCTACCAATAAAGCCAGTGCTTTTAAAACTTACAACGGAAAATGCACATTCAAGGGCCGCTACTCGCTCACGCCGCAGGATTTGCACGGACAC
>DAIUED010000379.1:0-3688 GCA_036845295.1 Bacteroidota bacterium | reverse complement strand
AGTAGTGGCTCTACCGGCTTGCGCAACCGCACTTACCAGGCGTCCGTTGCCAATGGCATTTAGTGTATCGGGAACTGTTATGGCTAAGCGCGCGCCACGATCTGGCTCGTCGGCCTGCAACTCTTTACAGGGAAACCACACACTGGCACCTGCGCCCTGGCAGGCCACGCTGACCCAAGGATTGCCGAGTGAGTCTTTTTGCCACACAAAACCGCCGTCCCAGGGCGGATTACGCGCTACTTTCGGCTTGCCGTGGTACCAAACCTTAAGACGATGCTCCGCACCTTTTTCCTGCGCCTGCAAAGCAAGCATCCATCGGTTGTTTTCATGGCGCATGCCTTTCAGCAACAGCCCATCGTAACGCACACTGTCTATTACCAACGGCTCCTGCAAGTCGATCTGCATTTCGGGCATAGCGGTTGAAGCTAAAACCTGATAAGAAATGCTAACGATCCCGGAAATGGTTTTTGCCATTAAGTCGGGCATCACTGAAATATCGTAGTAGCGAACATCCCACCAGTTGCGGTAAGCCGTATTACTGCCCAAGAGGCTATCTTCGCGGCTAAATGTAGCAGGCTGCGCGAATCCATTCAAAACGCCTGAAACTAAGATAAGTTGGATCAAGTATTTCATATTGCGTCGGCTAACAAATTCTTTATACGGTCGTTGAATTCGCGAAACACATCGTGATCGAGCGTAGAGTAACTTTCTGGCAGGTAACTTTTCGCGAATGCCCCATCCCGCAGATGATGGATGCGGTGACAAATACTAAACAATGGCTCGAGGATATGAGATGCAACCAACACCGTTTTTCCTTTTTGATTCAGTAACCCAATCATGAATTGCAGCGAGCGGTTAGATTCCAAATCAAGGCCATTAAACGGCTCATCGAAAATAAAAACACTTTTGTCTTGCCTAAGTTGGGAAAGGATGAGCAGTTTCCGTTTCATTCCAGTGGAATAGTGGCTTATTAATTCATCCAGCGGAAGACCAAAAACACCGGCAAGTTCGGCTTCACGGTAGTGCCGGTTTGTTTGCGGGAATACCGACAAAAATTCGCGGGCACTGAGATTTGGATAAAAAAAAGGCTCAGCGTCAATATACGCAATATCTCCTTTACGCAAAGGCTTATCATCGAAACGTATTTCTCCTGCATCCGGTATCAGGAAACCTGCCAACAGATTGAAGAAAGTTGTCTTTCCACTGCCATTAAGCCCCACAATGCCATGCGTGAGGCCGCTATCGAACTGCGCGCTCAGTTGATTGAGTACTGGTTTTTCTCCGTAGCCAAAACCTAAATTAGTGATGCGTATCATCAAGGTAATGTTCTAAATTTTTCAGCGCCTCTTTCCGCGAGAGTATATAAAACACAATCGTCATCAACGATAAATAAGGATTAAGCAGGCCAAACATCATCAGAGCCGTCTTAGCCTGTAAATTATTTTTTTCTTGCTTGTAGCGATAGCCTGCACATTTGACAGCAATCACCACTGCAACCATGAGCACGCTATACATGAGGAAGTAAGCATTGAACAACAGCAACTCGGAATTACAGAGTGTATTGATCAGTACAACCGGCCCGTTGATAAGCAATAACTTTGGCATGGCCAATAAGCTCTGTTGCCTTAGGAAATGAGCAGGGCTAAGATTAGATGCCTGCAGCATCTGCACACTCTCGTTATATTCATAAAAGCTGAAGAAAAGGATGTTGATGAGAGACAGGGCGATCAACGGGAACAGTTTAAGCGGACTTAACAAGAGTGCCAGCAACACCAACACCCCAAGACCTAAAAAATGCCTCCGGAAACCGGCAATAAAAACATAGTCGCCATTAAACAGTTTAGCGAGAAATGGCAGCTTAGGCTCGAAACGGTAATTGAATTCACCGAATGGAATGGCTAAAACCAACACATGTAACGGCACAAAACAATACCAGTAAGATGTAAACAGGCAAGGCACCGACAAAGGCAGCAAAAACAACTGGTATTCGATGCCCATTTGGAATGCAGCGCGCTTAAAATGCCTTCGGGCGAAAACCTTATCCTGCCGGTTGCGATGGAAGGTGTAAAACAAATACACGATACAGGCTGCTGTGTAATGGCCCAAGCCTTGGTAATTGTTGAAGAAAAAATAAGATAAAGCCGAAGCAAGAGGAACAAGTAGCCATAACAGCATTCCGAGGTTTCGCCTCAACTGGTATGCTCTTATTCTTAATACCTCCATGTATGCTCTTTATCAAAGCCAGACTTTACTTGCGGGCTTTTTGCATTGGGTTTCCGCCCGTGCTTTGCCCGCGGCCCACACTCTTTGTTTTAAATACATCAAAACGTGAAGGAGATTCTTTGATATTCCATACGTTGTTTTTTTCGTCGATATCGCAGGTTTCCCGATAAGGATCGAGTACAATCGACGCAACTTCTTTCTGTTTGGCGTAGGTTTTTACCACGTTCTTTTCATTTTTACGCCACACGTATGCATTCACACGATCAATTTCAGACGTGCCATCCTTATAGTTCCACTGAATAATGAGCGGGCTTACAGCACCACCTTTGTTGGTAAAATACAGTTCATACATGTATTTTCCTTTCAATGCGGCAAGCGCAGAATCGCTGAGCGGCTCGTAATTTTCGTAATAGTTTACCGGCTTTTTTTCCACACTCGTCCTTACATCGGGTTTGTAGTGATAGTAAAAATCGCGTAGTGTGGTATCCACGTCCACCAGAAATTTCATCCCCGACTCCCGATTGCGCACCTTTGAAATGCTTTCAAATTCCTTCGCCTTTGGATATAAGCGTATCGTATCATTCTTCACCGGCACAACTTTATTATTGGCGAAGGTATAGGCTTTTACCGAATCCATCGAAATATCTACCGGTTCTATATCGAAGAACCAGGCGCGCCAGAACCAATCGAGATCCACGGCACTGGCATCTTCCATTGTCCGGAAAAAATCGGCAGGCGTTGGATGCTTGAATGCCCAGCGCGTGGCATATTGCTTAAAAGCGAAATCAAAAAGCTCACGTCCCATTACCGTTTCGCGCAAAATATTCAATGCCGTGCAAGGCTTTCCATAAGCATTCGCTCCAAAATTGATAATGTTTTCGCTGTTAGTCATGATCGGTTCCAGCTGGTCTTTTGGCAACCTCATGTAATCTACCATTTTATAAGCCGGGCCACGGTTAGAGGGGTAATTATTATCAAACTCCTGCTCAGTAAGGAACTGCACAAAGGTGTTTAGGCCCTCATCCAGCCAGCTCCACTGCCTTTCGTCACTGTTAATGATCATCGGAAAAAAGTTATGTCCTACTTCGTGAATGATCACTCCCAACATACCATACTTTGTGGCCTCGGAATATGTACCGTCTTTTTCAGTTCTTCCGAAATTGAAACAGATCATCGGGTATTCCATGCCATTGGCGGCCTCTATGCTTTGTGCCACCGGATATGGGTAAGGGATTGTGAACTTGGAATAGGTTTTAATGGTGTGCGCGACAGTTTTAGTTGAATAGCGACGGTAGAGTCCGGCCGCTTCTTTCGCGTAAAAACTCATGCACATCACTTTTTTTCCGTCTTGCCTGATAGGCATTGCATCCCACATAAACTTGCGCGACGAGCCCCAGGCAAAGTCCCGCACACTGTCTGCCTTGAATATCCAGGTTTTGGTTGCTGCACTTTTTTGTTTTTCGGC
>DAIUED010000378.1:0-3704 GCA_036845295.1 Bacteroidota bacterium | reverse complement strand
AGAAGGTCTTGCTTATGGCAAGGCGATAATTACCACCAGCATTGGCGCGGAGGGCATTCCGTACACCCATGGCCAAAACCTATTGATCGCAGATACTGCTGAAGACTTTATTGCTTCGATCGTTTCCCTCCTTAAAAATCCGGAACAACGGCAGGCTCTGCAAACCGGCGCCAGAAAACTGGCAGAAGAACAGTTCGACTACAAACGTATTGCTGGCGGCCTTCTTAATTTTTACGAAGCGCTGAAAGCGCAAAAGCAAGTAGAGCCATAAAAAAATCCTTCGGGCTTTGGCACGAAGGATTTCCTATAGGATTAACGCAAGAAAGGCTCTTTATTTTACGGTAATGGTTTTTTCAACGGTCTTACCTTCTTCTAGTTTGATGATTCCTGTGCCCACCAATGAATTGGTACCGGTTGCACGAATATCGAGAATGGCTGGCAACTTGAAGGTATAAGTGCTGGTGCCGCTGCCATCAGAAACGCCTTCTGCTTTCAGGTCGGCTTCTACAGTAGATCCAGACGCTGTTTTCACATTAGCATATAGTTTTACCTTCACATTCGATAAAGGCATGCCCTGAGCATCTACAGTTACGACATTGAGCTTGCAATCTGTTTTCTTCTCGCAGGAAGTGCTTATTCCCACTACAAATAACAGTCCAGCGAAGGCAGCAAATAATCTGAGTTTCATTTTGATATTAATTAATATGGATTAATATTGTAGCTCAAATATAGCAAAATTTTCAAACTCCAATGCCTGCCCGTACGATAATATTGATCTTAGTATTCGTTTCACTGATTAAAACAGGGTTTTCGCAGAGCCTTTCGAAAGAAACGATCGAGCTAACTACCATGTTCGGCAGCATGAAAATCAAACTTTATAACGAAACGCCCTTGCATCGCGATAATTTCCTGAAATTGGTAAAGGCACATTTTTACGACAGCCTTTTGTTTCACCGTGTGATCGAGGATTTTATGATTCAGGGCGGCGACCCCGATAGCAAACTGGCCGACCAATTCAAGGTTCTGGGAGATGGCGACCTCAACTATACCATTCCGGCCGAATTCAGGCCCGAACTCTTTCATAAAAAAGGCATGTTATGTGCTGCCCGAAACAGCGATGATGTGAACCCATCCAAAGCCTCCTCGGCTTGCCAGTTCTATATCGTACAAGGCAAACCCCGAACCGAAGAAGACCTGAAATCATTTGAAAAGCGCATCAATAAGCCCCTGATCAACCGCCTGCGCGACTCGTTGCTTGCGCTCCCGGAAAATAGCCAGCTGAAAGCGAAACTCGCCCTGTTTAAGGGGACAAATAACGATAGCCTGCTGGTTTACTCGAAACTGCTGAACGAACAAACGGAAAAGGTTTATGAGTTGACTCTGCACTATACTTTTCCGGAGGCGCATAAAGCCGTTTACAAAACACTTGGCGGCACGCCACACCTGGATACCAACTATACTGTGTTTGGCGAAGTTGTGGAAGGCCTTGAAGTTATTGATCGCATTGCAGCCGCCAAGACCGGCAAAAACGACCGCCCGCTTACCGATATCCGCATGACGGTTCACGTCCTTAGCGAATAGGGATTTTCCAAAGTCAACGTTCGGGTTCAAGTGCAGCACGAAGAGCATTCTCCAGCACAGACGTATTTATATCGGCCATGGATTTAAATTTGATGCAATACCCACTGATGTTGGCTTTGCCAATTGTCTGTCCATAAGTGCGGGCGAGATAGGCTTTATCATCGAGTCCCATGAAATACACAGAAATGCCGCTGGTATTGGCGCTGATGCCTACGCGATAAAACTCCCGTGTCTTGCCTTTTGCATAAGTCATAGTTTGTTTACCGTAGCCGACATTTGGATTCGATACCACTTTACCTTCATCGTTTTTGCCATCCAAAAACCATAAGTGAACCGCCGGCGCGATCTGCGATATTAGCGCGTGCAACGTTTCCATGTCGTTGCGCTTGGCAGAAGGCTGACTGCTGATGTATTCCTGTATTTGCTTTTTTATATGATCCATAGTGATTGGCGAGTTGAAGATATAACTGTCATAAACCGCTTATCTGTTAGCTTGTTGCACTAAATCTATTCATAATTTCGTAAACCGGCAATTACACCGCAAACCGATAAGATCACAAAAAGCACAGCCGCCAAACAGCTGTGCTTTCCGATAACTTGATGATGCGTTTAGAACCGCAGGTTCAAGCCAAGCATCACATTGGTTGGAGCTGCCGGCGCCAGGTAATTTTGCTTGTATAGCTGGCTTCCCGAATAGTAACTATAGTTATAGCCGTTGGTTTCGTAAACCGTATTGAAAATGTTGTACACAACGGCAATCAGGTTAATTTCTTTGATAGCCCGGGTGCGGATCGTGTAGTTCACGCGCAGGTCGCTCACCAGGTAATCGTGTATCGAACGCTCGGCGTCGGATGTATTATCGAGGTACTGCCTGCCCACATATTTGTTCAGCAAGGCCACTTCCAGGTTACGGAAAGGCTTTACAATGAAATTGGCCGCGGCGATCACATTTGGTGAAAATGAGATATCGGTTAGGCTGTAATTTTTTTGGTACTGTGTAAAGACCGTGTAATTGACATCGCTGCTGTCGATGAACTCGGTGAAATTCCTGACTTTATTCTGCGAAAGCGTGAGGTTTCCGTTGAAGGTAAAAAACCTGGTTATATCTGCCGTAAGCTCCGCTTCTATTCCTCGGCGGTAACTATAATCCACGTTCACCCGGTTATAAGCTCCCACATCATTAATCTGCCCGTTGAGCACGAGTTGATTTTTGTATTCCATGTCGTAGAAGTTCAGCCCAAGACTGACGTGCCTGAACCGGTGTGTCACACCCAGTTCGAGGTCGTTGAGGCGCTCGGGCTTAGGGCGGCTGAGAGCGGTAGATTGCGTAAAATCGTTGCGATTAGGTTCTTTGTTGGCGATGCCATAGCTGGCATACACGTTGGTATTTGGGGTAAGCAAATAGTTAAGTCCGAGCTTCGGATTAAAAAAACCGTAAGCCGCATCCTGAACAGCTGTGTTAACCAACGAGGTATCGAAACCGGTGAAGCGATAATTGATGGTGCGGTATTGCAAGTCAACAAACACCGTAAAACGCTCTATAGGTTTAAAGGTCGTTTTCAGGTACACATTGCCGTCGGTTTTGGTTGCCTTATCGTCGTAGTAACGCGGTTTGAAATTGTTAGGATCAGCGAATTGCGCCCAGATCACCTCACCATTGTGCCGGCCGATATAGCTATTATAGCCCCCGCCCAACACAAAGCTAAGCGTATTTAACGGACTATAGTTTATGTTTCCGAGTACACCTACAAAATCGTTATCGAGCCAGCGCCGGCGAATGATGTCGGATTTGGTAATCGTGTCATGAAGTGTGAATACATCAGGCATATTGTATTTAGCAAGACTTTCGCCGGGCTTGTACTGCTCATAATAGCCTTTGCCGGCTGTGTAGTGGCCCGTCAGGTTCAGGCTCAGTCGCCGATTGACGGTATGGATGAGGTGAAGCTGGTAATTATCCTGCTTGTAATTGTCGGTTTCATTGTTATAGTATTTCAGGTTGCCGTTAGCATCGTAGTATAGGCCGCATGAATTAAAGGTGCGGTTGCCAGCTTTCAGGCTATCTTCCGGCACATAGTTCCAGGCCTGGTAAGTTTTTTCCTGTCCGCTGAAAAGAATGGCTTTCA
>DAIUED010000377.1:0-3736 GCA_036845295.1 Bacteroidota bacterium | reverse complement strand
TGAAGGATAGAAGTATTTCCAGTACCCTGTTCTCGTCTTTTTATTGTCAAATGGTCCTATGCTGTTTATGTTGATGCCCGAATAGGTTTTTAGACATTTTTTTTCCGGATTCTCAGCCATTTCAGAAGGATACATTTCAGATAGATAATCGCTGATCCAATCGCCGAGAGCACTGACTTTATCATTATTGCTCTTAACCCATTTCTTGGCCTCTGGCACCTCAAATCCGGATAAGCTGTAGCAGAGGTAAGTTTCTGTAAAGTTCTTTTGAGACAGCTCACTGAAATACCGCGCGTAGAACTGGTTATGAAAATTTTTGTCGTTCGGATCGTATTTTACTTCATCCACCACAACCTGCATTTGCTTCAGCATACGGTAATTGAATTTCACCTTCGACTTAAATTTACTGCTATACGCAGCCTTTGATTTGATGATCGCTTCCAAATCGTCGAATGCATCGTCATGAGAAAATGCAGGAATAATTTCGAGTTCATCGTAGTTAACAGCATCATCGCCTATCTGTTCAAGGAAGTTAACCGCGTATCTGGCGCGTGTTGTATTGTTGTCGAGCAACAGATAGTATTGCAGGCCTAACATGGTTTGTACAACGTCTTTTTGCCTAAGCGACAGAATGGCCAGGTAGTAATGCGAAGGAGAGTACTGCGGATTAACAGAAATTGCCTTAATGAACTCGTCGTATGCCTCCTTGTGCCGTTTTTGGTTATAAAACGAAATGGCAAGTTCGTGGAAAAACTTGGCGCTGTATGGAAACTCTGCAATACCTTTACGGTATGTTTCTTCCGACGCCTGAAAATTTTTCATTCCGTCATACGCATTTCCTTTCAGGATAAGCGCTTTTGGGTAGTAGCTTTTATCAGTTTTCAAAATGCGGTCGCAAAGTTCGATGGTCTTATCATATTCTTTCATCGACAGATAGCACGACGCGATATTGAACTGAGCGTCAATATAACTTGAGTCATTTTCATTGACCTTTTCGAATTCGCTAACCGCTTCCTCATATTTCTTATTGTCGTAAAGTTCTGCCCCAACGCTAAGGAGGGAATCACTGTTCGCAATGGGAATGCCTATTTTTATGCGGCTGATGTCGGATTGTGCCAGGCAGTTGCCAGCCAGGATGAGGCAAATGGGGAGTAAGATATATTTCATGTAACAGATGTTTTTAATAGCAGGCGCCTGGCAATAAATCAGGGGTAGGCCGGGGGCAGCTTGCAGTTTCTCTGCCTCAAATATACTATTTAGTATATTTATCTTGTCACTATTTATAGGTATTTTGGGATGGAGGCCCTATTTCACCAATACTTTAGGTTCCATCATATCCAACATGGCATATTTCACGCCTTCGCGCCCGAGTCCGCTGTCTTTGATGCCGCCGTAGGGCATTTGGTCGAAGCGAAGGGTAGGCACATGGTTGTGGATCACGCCGCCAACTTCCAGTTCGCGGAAACAACGGTCAAGTTCTGCTACTGAATCGGTGAATACACCGCATTGCAGCCCGAACCGGGTATTATTGGCCATTGCAATGGCTTCCTCTATTGTCTGATAACTGTTGATGCAGATCACCGCGCCAAATACTTCCTCAGCGTACACTTTCATCCGGTCGTCGCAATTGGTAAGGATCGTCGGTTCTACGTAGCTGCCTTTGCGTTTTCCGCCGCAAACGAGCTTGGCGCCTTGTTTCAGGGCTTCAGCAATCCATTGTTCTACACGCATGGCGTTGTCTTCGTCGATCATCGACGCTATCTGAGTGGTGCGATGTATGGGGTTACCGTATTTTAAACTCGTGGCAGCGGCTTTCATTGCACTCGTAAAGGCTTTGACGTGCGATTCGTGAACAATAAACCGTTGTGCATGGATGCAGATCTGTCCGCTGTAGGAAAATGCTCCCATCACTGCCTTGGGTAAAACCTCGTCGAGTTTCGCGGATGCCGTCACAATCGCAGCCGCGTTGCCACCAAGCTCGAGCACTACTTTCTTTTTGCCGGCCTGTGCTTTCATTTTCCAGCCCACGTCGGGCGATCCGGTAAAACTCAATAATTTAAAGCGCTCGTCGGTCACCAACAAGTTGCCCGTTTCCCGGTCCATGGGTAAAATGGAAACTGCGCCTTTCGGCAATTTGGTTTGGTCGATGATCTTTGCCAGCTCCAAACAAGAAAGCGGCGTGCTGCTGGCGGGTTTCAATATAATCGGGCAACCCGCGGCAATAGCAGGCGCTATTTTGTGTACGGCCAGGTTCATCGGGAAGTTGAACGGAGCGATACCAGCCACCAGGCCAACCGGAAAATAACGCACCAGCCCTTCACGTCCTGCGCCATTGGCTGTCCAATCGAGCGAGAGGGATTCTCCCGGAAGACGCTTGCTTTCTTCGGCTGCAATTAAAAAGGTTTGCACCGAGCGATCGATCTCGCCCAAAGCATAGATCAGGGGCTTTGCACTCTCCTGGGCCATGATCTCCGCCAGGCGCTCCCTGTCGGCATGAAGTTGCCGGGAAATGTGTATCAATATCTCGTATTTTTCGAGCGAGGAAAGGGTTTTAAGTTGGTCCTGTACCGAAAGGGCTTTTTCAATGGCCTGGTTCAGAATGTGTTTGTCTGCCAGCCACGTTTTAGCAACGATCTTCCCATTATACGGATTTACTACTTCCAGCGGCTTTTTTGAACTGCTGAACTTCCCGGCTGCATATAGCTTATAGGATGTCATCATTTTTTGGTGAGCTGCTTGAACACGTCTTCCAGCTTTTGCTCTTCCCGGTTTAAGGTAAGAATGCTAACTTCATGTTTTACGGCGTAGTTGAAAAGGTCTTTGCGCACATCTTTTGCCGGATCAGCAACAATTTTCCAGCTGTTACCTGATATGAGTACCACGTCTTCCACACCATTGAGTGCCTGTAAGGCTTGTTTGCTAACGCTTTTGTCGAACTCCACACTTATTATCTGTCGCGTGCTGTTCTGTTGCAGGCTCTGTGTTTGATCGTTGGCAACAATGCTTCCGTTGTTAATGATGATCACGCGGTCGCACACGGCTTCTACTTCCTGCATGATGTGCGTGCTCAGCATTACCGTTTTCTGTTTTCCGAGTTTGCGGATCAGGCCGCGAATATCTTCCAGCTGATTGGGATCGAGACCCGTGGTGGGTTCATCCATGATCAGCACTTTAGGATCGTGGATCATTGCCTGCGCCAAGCCAACCCGCTGGCGATAGCCTTTGGAAAGTGCTCCGATCTTTTTGTGTTGCTCTTTTTGAAGTCCTGTCATCTCGATCATATCGGTTACGCGTGGTCGTATGTTTTTTACGCCATACAACTTGCCGGTAAATTCCAGGAACTCCTTTACATACATATCCAGGTAAAGTGGGTTGTGTTCGGGCAGGTAGCCGATCTGGCGACGCACTTCCACCGTTTGGTCGGCAGTATTGTAGCCGCAGACTTTAGCCGATCCTTCACTGGCGGGTAAGTAACAGGTCAGGATCTTCATCATGGTACTTTTTCCGGCACCATTCGGGCCCAGAAAGCCTACGATTTCATTGGAGCCGATCTCAAAAGAGACATTGTTCAGGGCTTTTTGCGCCCCATAAAGTTTGCTGACGTTTTGAACTTGGATGGACATAAAAAATGCTTTGCCTTTCAAAAATAGGGATTATAATCTTAAGATTTGTATAATGATTGTTAAGGGTTAAAGCGCTGCTGTCTAATGAGCATTTGCATCTCTCCACGGTTTTT
>DAIUED010000376.1:0-3737 GCA_036845295.1 Bacteroidota bacterium | reverse complement strand
CGTGAGTTGTTCGATATCGTTAAACAGCTCGTCGTCGTTAAACGATTTGTGTTTGCCGTATTTTTTAGCGAGGTCTTTCATTAATTCCTGCGTTCCATAGTTTCCGTGGCTGTAATAACGTAAAAGGATATCGAGGCACATGCCAATCACCGCACCTTTTTCATACACGTTGTTATACTGTTTTTTGTATTTGTCGAGCACATATTTGCTCATCACTGTAAACGGCACCGTATCGTTGAAATTATCGCGGTTATTCTGCATTTTCCCTACCATTACAGCCAGGAAGTCATCATAGTCAATGAGGCCGGTTTTTGCCTGCATGTGGTGCGCTGCATACTCGGTGAGTCCTTCGTAAAGCCAAAGGTGTTTACTCATTTGCGGGTTGTTGAAGTCGAAATTACCGATCTGTTCGGCGTGAATGCTCAACGGCGTCACAATGTGAAAAAACTCATGGGCAGCCACATCACGTATCTCCTGCGCCAGATCCATCGAGTCGGCTTCGGGCAAATAGTAAAACGACGAATAGGAATGTTCGAGCGCTCCCGAAGCGCCACTCAGCGACGGCTTGTCTGAAAAGTAAAACAAAAATGCATATTTGCTGATCGGAAGTTCGCCGCCCAGGTAATCGGCCTGCGCATACAACAGCTCTTTCAGGTTACGGGCAATAAAGCCTGAACTCAGGGCGCCATTCGGAGAATACACCGAGAACAGGATCGTTGAATTGCCAATTTTGAGCGATGTGGTATCAGGCTTACAATACATGATCGGCGCATCTACCAGATCGTGATAATTAAATACGGAAATCACGTCTTTCGTATCTCCGCTCTTCAGGTCGGTGAGCGATGTGGAAGCGTAAAAACCCTGTGGCTTGATTACTTCCAGTATAAAATTGGCTTCGATACGGTTCTTGAAGTAGCCGAAGAAACCATGTGTATTCAGAATGAAGTTCTTATTTTCTTCGATGTTCGTTCCTCCCGGCTCAAAAACGACTTTTTCTTTGATCGATGTATCCCAACTGTCTTCCACCTCGTAGCTGATCTCTTTCAATTCATTGGCCGGACTTAATTTATACGAATTAGCATCGAGTTTTTCGATGGTAATAATCTTGCCATTTTTTCCTTCGGCTTTAAAATTTGACACAAAGCGGCCAAAATCATACACATCGTAAGTGCCGGGAACCATGGCCGGGAACATAAAGACGGCTTCGTTGTCGGCCATGTCGGGTGGGGTGAGCCTAACAGTTATTTTGTCGTCTTTTACGCTCGTCAGGTCCACGTAATAGCGGTAGTTGCCGTCGGCCAGTGCATAGCGAACAGAGCATAACAAGGATAGGGTGAGAAAAATATATTTCATGTGTTGGATGGAGTTTTTAGCGGATCAGGAGCTTCCAGTTGGAAAGCCGGTAAGTTTTGTAAAAAACAAAAAAGCAGATAACTGCCAGAATAGCCCAGGAAATTAATTCAACACCCGGCTTTTCGACCTGGGTATAAAAAATAGCATCGGTTTGCAGGACTGAGTTTTTAGAACAGACAAGTAGAGCCGAGAAAAAATTATTGGCAAAGTGAACGCCCATTGCCAGCTCAGCGCCTTCGTCGAGCAACGTCAGCACCCCCAGAAATGCGCCAAACAAGATGTAGTAAGGCATCATGAGCAAAAAGCCATGGGCTTCCGTTTCGGGATTAGAACCATGCAACAAACCAAAAATAACCGACGTAACGACGATGCCTGCAATGCCGTTTTTGAACAGCATGGAAAAACCCTGCATCAAATAGCCTCGGAACAAAAGTTCTTCTGTTCCGGTTTGGATAGGAACTAATATCAATGCAACGAAAAACAGCACTGCAAATTTTCCGGGCTCAAAACGCAATTCCATGTCGCCTGGTGACGATATGTAGGCAATCACTTGAAACACGATCAACAGAAATCCCCAAACGGCAAATGCGAAAAAATAACGTTTCCAGCGGAAACGTTCATAACCCGACAACATAGACGTTAAAGTCTTTTTCTGGACCTTGCCTGAAAAAAGCAGAAAAACAACAAAGGCAAACACGAACATGCCCATCATCAATGCCAGCATCAGCGAGCGGTTCATGCCCATGGCATCCGGATTAAACAAAATATTAGCGTCGCGTGCAATTTGTGCCAGGCTGATTCCCTGGGCCTGGGCAATATTGAGAAGCGGAAGCAGAATGATTGCTTGAAAACCAAGATAGCCCAAAAACAGCGCGAGAAGCCCCAGAAGATACATCCAGAACTCATTACGGCCGCTGACATAGCCTTTGATCAGGAATAAATTATTGAATGGGAACGGGTTCGTTCCTTTGCTTTCCGTATTCTCCTGCTCTGGTATCATAATGATACACAAATGTATCATTTTTGCGGAGTTGGAGGTTATGATAATACACAAATGGTTACTGGCTTATTTTAACGCTCCAAAGGCAGTATATACCTGTTTTTCCCTATATTTGGACCATGTTTAAAACGACGTTCGGAATCGGCGGCGTACTCCTCGCGGTTTTTATGTGGTCCTGCTCCGGTGGCGACACCGAAAAACGTCTCCGCGAACCTCATAGCAAAGAAGAGCTTGGCGAGTTGCTGTTCCACGATTCCATCCTTTCGCGTGGCAATCAGGTTAGTTGCGCCAGTTGCCACAAGCCACAGTATGCATTTTCAGACACGGTAGCCTTTAGCATTGGGGTTGATGGCATCGCCGGCTCTCGCAATACACCAAGCGCCATGAACATGTCGGCACGCAATTTTTACTTTCACGACGGACGCAGCGAAACACTGGAAGATCAGGCTGGCGGCCCGATGGAGAATCCGAAAGAAATGGATATCCCACTTTCGGCGGTGGTTAAGAAACTGAACAAACACAAGCAATACCGTGGATTTTTTGTAAACATTTTCGGCACCACGGCCAACCGCGAAAACCTGGTGGAAGCGCTGGCGGCATACGAGCGCACACTGGAAACCAATAATTCGGCTTTCGATAACTACATGAACGGCAATGATACCACGGCCATGTCGGCATCCGCCAAGCGTGGCCGCGAGATCTTCAACGAAAAAGGCAAGTGCTTCGATTGCCACTTTGGCCCTGACTTTACCGGCGACCAATTTAAAAATATCGGTCTCTTTAATGGAAAAACACTCAACGACAGCGGACGTTTTCTCATTACACGCAATCCGAGTGATATCGGCCGCTTTAAAGTTCCCGGCTTACGCAATATCGCCATTACCAAGCCCTACATGCACAATGGCATGTTTAAAACACTGAAAGAGGTCATCGACTACTATGATGAACCCGACCGCTTTGTGGCGGATGCCGTGAACCGCGACGAAACAATGGCAGAACCGCTGCACCTTACTGTTCAGGAAAAGAAAGACCTCGAGGCTTTTCTCCTGTCTCTTACCGATGAGCGGTTTCTAAAGAAATAGAGTTTCCAAAAGGCTCAGGAAACGCTTATCCGCAATAATCTATCCGTGTGCTCGTTTATGCGGCAACGATCATCGAGCCTGTGGCCAACGACCCAAATAATATGCTCCGGGCTTTCGAGGATCCAGACAGCCTCTTTCTCGAAAAGCGACAACTTACGGTCTTTGAAAAAGTCGCTGAGCTTTTTAAATCCCTGCATGCCGAAAGGCCTGAATTTGTCGCCCTCTTGCCATCGCCGCAACCGAAGAGGAAAGAGCCGATCGGTATATGGCAGCAGAATTTCGTTTGGCAGCATGTGTAAAGT
>DAIUED010000375.1:0-3740 GCA_036845295.1 Bacteroidota bacterium | reverse complement strand
GCTGACAGTAACACCGTCGTCAACGGTTATTACCTGCGGCACACCAACGCTTAATCTCAACGCTGTTACCAACTCTACTGTGATACCGGTTTGGAACACGCCTACAGGAAATGCTTATAATCCGATCACCGCAGTAAGCGCAGGCAGCTATACGGTAAGTGTCACTGATCCTGTTTCCGGTTGCACAGCGTCGTTGAGCTTATCGGTCGCTGGTAGTACAGTAGCGCCTTCGTTATCCGTAACCGCCAGTTCCACTATCGAATGCGGCGCAAATTCGGCACAGTTATCTGCTTCTGCAGGTGGCGCTACAGGCATCACCTACAACTGGTCGGGTCCTGGCATTGTTTCGGGCGGCAATACCGCTACACCTTCTGTCAGCACCTCGGGCGTGTACACGGTATCTATTACCAATGCCTATGGCTGTACGAATACGGCAACTGTAGCGGTTGTTCAGAATTCTATTACGGCCGCATTTACCGCCGACCCTACAACGGGCTTGATTCCGCTGGATGTGAACACGACCAACCAAAGTACAGGCAATAACCTGTCGTATAACTGGAATTTTGGCAACGGCAGCGGTTCTACCGCCACAAACCCATCGACCAGTTATCCGAACAGTGGCACTTACACGATCACCCTGATAGTAACATCTGGAACCTGTGTGGATACGGCTTCGGTAATCATTGTGGTGGACGATAACCTGTCGCTGGAGATCCCGAACGTGTTTACACCAAATGGCGACGGAACCAACGACTTGTTTACCATCAAATCCACGGGCGTCAAAGAAATTACACTGCAGATCTTTAACCGCTGGGGCGAAAAACTATATGAGTTTACTGGCGTGAAAGCTGCCTGGGACGGAAAGACCCCACTTGGGGACAAAGTTCCTGATGGCACTTACTTCTTTTTTGTGAAAGCAACTGGTTTTGACTCCAGGGAAATCGAAAAACACGGAACGGTAAACCTGTTCCACTAAGATTGAGTCAGTAGAAATTTGAATGCAAAAGAGCCTCCTTCCGGGAGGTTTTTTTGTTACTTCCCTCAGGCAACAACTGGGTTTACCAGGTTCTAAATCGGGCTTAGGTTGTTAAAATAAGATTTAGACGGTGTGTTGCCTCAATGAAACAGGGCATTCGCTCGCTATACCCAAAATTATCCACATTTCACAGTTAAAAAACCAAAAAGTACCTTATTTTTGTTTAACAATCAGATTCCTACCACCCCACACGTTCTTCGCATCGGTAAATTCCTATTTCCAATTCAAGAAATTTGTTTAAACACACAACCTCTAAAACAGATCCTATGAAAAAAATCTACGCTCTTCTTTTTGCCTGTGCACTCTCCCTGGGTTCTCTGCATGCCCAAAAGCAGTATGACTGTTACCGCCTCCAGGAATTTATATTTAACACACAGACGCAAGCATATGACACTCCTGTAGAAAAAGCGGATTTTTCGAAATTTGTATTTGATGAGGAGAAAATGACGTTGACCCAGCACTACCAAGACGGCACGTCATCTGCTGTACCTATCAAATCGGCCGATAAAAGCGGACTCCGTTACGATGTGATTTCTCCTGCCAATGGCTATCTGTATGTTTACCGCATTAAGCCAAATGACAACGTTATTGAGGTTGTTCTTGTGCAGAACAAAAAAGAGACGCTCCTGAAAAAATATTTGTATAAGGCGTAAGTCACGCCTGTTATTCGCTTATCGTTACACCTAACCATTCTCTTATGAAAAGACTTTACCCTACAAAAGCCCTTTTACCGTATATCGTATTTTTATGCAGCTGGTTGACGGTTGCCAAAGCTCAGATCCCTATTGATTGCAATAAGTTTTACCTCCACGATGTGAGCGGCACCATATACAACTATAACCCTGCCACTTCCACCTCAGTGGTGAACAGTATTGCCGTGCCATCTTCCGGTAATGGCCTGGCAGTAAGTAATAACCTCAACTCTGGCTTTCCGGCTGTGACATTTTACACAACTATTTCGAGCCAATACTGGTACTACAACGGCTCATCATGGGTGAACACCGGCCACAACTGTACAAGCAGCGCAGCGGTAAATCTTTGCGGTGCCGGTCCTTATATTTACAACCTCGATGGCCTTAATACACGTGTTTACCGCTACAACGGAACCGGATCAGATGTGTTGGTGCTGGTGCTTTCTGGCTGGGATGGGCCTTTCGATCTCATTGGCGACGACAATGGTAACTTTTATGTGCTTTACACGGCTGCGGGCAATCAAAAACTCGTGAAATACAGTCCGACCGGCACTGTGCTATGCACTTACAACCTCGTAGGTCTTCCTGGCTCGTCGTCAGGAGCGGGCTATGCTATTGTGGGCAATAAGCTGTACATGTCTGGTGGTGCCGGCAACTTTGTGGGAACGATTGTAGGCAATACCATTACCTTTACGGGTCTTTCGAGCATCCCTGGCTCTCCGGGCGACTTTGCCTCCTGTCCTTTCCCTCAGCTTACCTCAGGCATTAACAGTACAGGTAACCTTACTTGTGCCAATATTTCTTCGGTGCTCACGGCTACAACAAGCGTTACCGGCCCTACCTATAACTGGAGCGGCCCGGGCATCGTGAGCGGTGCAGGTACAAGCGCGGTTACTGTTAACCAGGCCGGTACTTATACGGTGGTTATTACCGGTAGCGGTGGTGCCTGCCCTGGTGCCTCCACCTCTACCATCGCTATTTCGCAAACAGGCGTTCCCCCATCGCCAACAGCTTCGAGCTCGAGCGCTGTCACTTGCGTGAGTAGCGCCGTGAACCTGTCGTGCTCGCCAGCGGGCATGACTTATACGTGGACGGCACCTGGCGGCAGTTCGATTACGTCGGGCACCAACTCTCAAAATGCAACCGGCAATGGCGGAGGTACATACACGGTAACAGTGCGAGACCCTATTGGCGGTTGCAGCAATACGGCAGTCGTTACCATTCCTTCAAATACCACACCTCCATCGGGTGTTGGCGCCTCTGCCAGTGGTGTACTTACCTGTGCTACTACAAATATTTCATTATCTGGCTCTCCGGGATCTGGTGTAACCTATAGCTGGAGCGGCCCTGGCATCGTATCGGGTGGTTCAACAGCGAATCCAACGGTAAATCAGCCGGGCACTTACAACCTGGTAGTGACAAACCCTTCCAATGGCTGTACAAGCAATGCCTCTGTGCTGGTGTCACAAAACATCACACCTCCTTCGGCTACGGCAGCCGCAGGTAGCGGTGGCGTCCTGAACTGTAGCGTGACCTCCCTGGCATTATCCGGAAGCCCGTCGAGCGGCGTTAGCTACAGCTGGAGCGGGCCAGGCATTGTTTCCGGCGGCACTACTGCCAATCCAACCGTCAATCAGCCAGGTACTTATCAACTGGTGGTAACCAACACCTCGAATGGCTGTTCCAATTCGTCCAGCCCTGCATCAGTGGTTGTGTCACAAAATATTACACCGCCATCAGCTACGGCAGCCGCAGGTAGCGGCGGGGTACTGAATTGCAACGTTACTTCCCTGGCATTAACAGGAACTCCGGCCAGCGGCGTAAGCTATAGCTGGAGCGGTCCTGGTATCGTGTCAGGCGGTACAACGGCCAACCCTACTGTGAATCAGCCCGGCACCTACCAATTGGTGGTAACCAATACGTCAAACGGCTGTTCAAACTCATCAAGTCCGGCTTCGGTCGTGGTATCACAAAACAACACGCCGCCAGCTGCCAACGCAACTACCGGAAGC
>DAIUED010000374.1:0-3782 GCA_036845295.1 Bacteroidota bacterium | reverse complement strand
GTTAAGAAGCCGGACAAGTATGAATATTTCCTGAACGATATTTTAATGTACACTGAAAACAGGACTGATACCAATATGCTCCGGATGGAAGTGGCAATGAAGACATACAGCACTAACCTCATTAATTTCCAATTGACATTTTATGCACGTATTCAGGTCAGTGCTTTTAAGCAGGACGGAGCCGCATACGATCAAAATACTGGATTTGTGGAGTTAACTACAAAGTTTGGGCTGCCTCCTTATCGCTACACTTGGAGCACAGGTTCTCACGCGAACGTTATTTATGACCTCGCTCCCGGCGACTATTCTGTTACAGTCATGGATTCGCTTTATCTGGATACGGTGAAACTGGCATTTAGCATCGGTCAGAAAACAAATTGGCTCGACGCAGCTAACCTAACTTTCGGAGAGAATACGTACTCTAAAATTAATGGCGATCTTCCGGCCTCGGCTACAACCGAAAATTACATTGGTATGAATGCTGATGGCTGGTATGAAATGAAAATATTGGATGTCACCGATAGCTTTGATTTTGTTCTCCAGGAATTTATCTTGCCAGAAAAAGATAAGGGAAAAACGCATGGGTTCAGATTAGCAGATCAAAAGATCTATCCGATATTTTCTGATGATGTGATGTCGCCTGCTATTCCCGTTGCCGCAGGAGATATGGTTCGTATCGGCAGGAAAAATGAAGGCGCAGTTTTTTATATCAACGTAAACGGGACGATTGTATATTCAAATAACGTAAATCCCAATTATTACACAACTGGCCGGTTGACGCTGCAAAATAGATTCATCACAATAACCGGACCTTTGACATTGGCACCCGGGCGACTGGACGGCCTTTTCAACGTGTGCGCTGATTCAAAGAATTGGGCGAAAGAAACTATTTATGACGGCGCTGGAAATGTGACATCTGAAACCAAGGAGTATTATGACTATATGGGTCGGCCCATACAATCTCTGGTAAAGAACGTATCGCAGAACAATGTCATTGTTACACAAACTGTTTATGATGCTTATGGAAGGGCGGTGCTGCAAAGTTTACCCGCCCCGGCATTCACATCAGATATGTGCTTTCAGGAAGCATTCATGACTACAGGTTCCGCAGCCACTCCATACAATTATAACCACTTCGATAAGCCCGATCTGAACGGGTCAATAGGCGAAAAAAGCAATCCCGCACCACTTAGCCAGTCCGTCATGGGGTCACTAGGCTGGTACTACAGTAACAACAATACCGTAGAACCCTTTGTAGCTGCCGCACAAAATCCGTATAGCCGAATGGAATTTAACGCGTTGAATACTACCGATGCCAAGACAGTGTCTAAAGCCGGGCATTACCTGGGGCATGGAAGCGGGCATGAAGTGTACTCGTTTACAATGCCCACTGCCGGGGAGCTCAACTACATGTTCGGCTACGGAGGTAGCTGGACGATGAACGATCTGGTAATGGCTTTTACCGGTAATGATTACACAGGACAGATCGACCCGTCATATTATCCTAATGCTGGTGAAATAGCAATGAAGGAAATTACCCGTGATGAAAACGGTGTAGAAACAGTTGTATTTAGCGATGTAAAAGGTAATATCATCGCCTCGTGCCTGGCTGGAAAGCAAAATGGGCAAAATGTTAAAATCATGAAGGTACAGGGCCTTATTAAGCCGCTCGATGAAACCCGACGCTTTATGGATGTCCATTTGCCCGATGGCTGCGAAGGTTCGTTGACCCTATACCAGAATGCAGGCTCTAATTATGTTTATAATATCTATGATCTGAAAACAGGAAAAACCGTTTTGTTCTCGGGAAGTGAAAATTACAATGGAACCAACCCAGCGCTTGCGCCTGGATTCTATAGGATATACCTCAAAAGTTTTCCATTTATTACACCATCGAGCATCCCTGTAAGGCAGCAGCTTAACTACTATAACTTTACCCTGAATTATTACGATAAAGCCAATCGCCTGAAAGTAAGCATTCCGCCCAATGGTTACGATAGCGCCTATGTGTTTTCGCCGCAAATCGTCAATACCGGAACACGGGTTCATTTTAACGCACTGAGTAATAATAAGACCTATACCGGAAATCTCGCGACCGTCGATTGGAGCATGGGCACCACCGGCTTTGCCAACGAAGTGTCATTGACCATGCCGTCAACTTCGCCGATGCAGTTAAGCAATGTCGTTGCTTCTATTACCTACCGCAAAGACTGGAGCACAGTCAGCTTATCAGCGAGTAATAATCCGGCACAGCGGGCCGCAGGTGATTTTTACGCTGCGGCCAGCTTCTCGGAACTGAGCACTAACCTGGATACCATCGATTTCAACCCGCCCATTACAAATTATGATTCCACAGGGGCTGTTTATTATACAGTTCCAACCCCGGGCGGAGGGAACTCCAATCCCTGCGGCATCGTTCTGGCAGTGCCTTTCCGCTTCTGGTTCCAGCTCCAGGATCAGAATGGCAATCCATTGAGTGACATTTATAATAATCCCGTAACCTATGTTGATCTGGCCACCTGCTACCTGTATAGCTGCCCGGGCGGAGGAACGTACCGAACCTGGGATATCCCTACACCCAAGGAATTTTACCTGAGTCCGGCGCAATCGGCAGCCATTACAAGCCTCAAACTGAAAATACTGGATGTGAAAGCCTATACAGGCCAGCCCTTCGACAGCAATATCCTGCACGATCTGGAGGCAACCATTGGAGTAAATACCCATCAGATGCCAGGCCCGCCTCAGCATACGATGCAGGAAATCAATCAATATAATTCCTGGGACCAGCTGCTTACCACCTACAAGCCGGATGCCGGGCAAACCGATTACCTCTATAGTAAAGACGGCAAATCACGTTATGTTCAGAATGCCAAACAAAATGCTTCCAATAGTGTGGCCACATCCCGTAATTTTAGCTATGTCAACTACGATGCTTATGGACGTCCGGTAGAAAGCGGCGAATTTGTACCGACGGCAAATTTTAGCGGTTCCGCTCCGGCCAATTCGTATTTTGAAAGCGATGTCGAAAACCTGGCCAATACGAACCCTGGTGATCCAGCCTCCGTTGTCAATAAAACAGAAATAGCGCTCGACGATCATTTCCGGACACGTGAACGCGTGACGATCGTGTATGACCTACCAGATCCTAACTTTTACACCCTTACAGGACTTTCCTCTGCTGACTATAAACAGGAGTATGTTACCGGTGACATATCATACAGTTTCAATGATAACAAACGGAGCTGGTACAGCTACGACGAGCTGGGAAGGACCGTTTGGATGGTGCAGCGCTATGAGAACACGGCTGGTGCCGGTACTTATGCCATCAAAACCTTCAACTATAGCTATGATTTCTTGGGCAATGTCACCGAAATTGCATACCAAAAAGAAGTGGCGGCAGAACGGTTTCATCATTACTACCTTTACGATGCCGACAAACGCCTGAAGCAAGTGTCGACAAGCCGCGATGGAATTAAACGGAAAGAAGAAGCCGTTTACTATTACTACCTGCACGGCCCGCTAAAACGCATTGAGCTCGCCAATAAATTACAGGGCATAGACTATGTGTACACCATTAATGGCTGGCTCAAGAACATCAATGCACCGGAAATGGACAATCTCCGCGATCCGGGTAAAGATGGCAGGATGAACAGCCCTAACCAGGTACCGAAAGACCTTTTTGGGATGAGCCTCGATTATTTCGATGGTGATTACGAAAGGGCATCGACCTATGTGCAAACCTATCCGGAGCCGCAGAACAGTAGTCCGGCTGTTGCGCCCGA
>DAIUED010000373.1:0-3784 GCA_036845295.1 Bacteroidota bacterium | reverse complement strand
ATAGTAATCCGATATCTGAAGAAGAGGAAACTCATAAAGAAAAAGAATCTGACAGCGATGTGATCCTGTATCACCAGATGCAGGCCGCTTTTTTACTCCCAACCCTTTTGGAACCAACGATGTGGCCTTGCAGCAATACCAATTGCCAGACGCCTATAGCTGATATCTCCGTTCCTCCTCCCGAAGTTAGCTGAGCCCAAATTGCCCGGATGATCTGCCAAACGCAGCCCATCGTGTGTTAGTTGTAATCAGTTAATTTTTTTCAATGAATCAGAAAAATCTATTTGCCGATATCAAGGCAGGTATTGTTGTGTTTTTAGTGGCCTTACCTTTGTGCCTGGGTATTGCCATGGCATGTAAGGTGCCTCTTTTCTCGGGCCTGATAGCCGGTATCGTGGGCGGCATTTTAGTAACCATATTCAGCGGCTCGAAATACAGCGTCTCCGGCCCCGCCGCGGGCTTAACGGCTATCGTCCTCAGTTCGGTTTCCGAACTTGGCAGTTTACCGGTTTTCCTGGCTGCCGTTGTGGTGGCCGGCCTTATGCAACTTGCACTCGGAATCCTGCGCGCCGGCTCCATCGGCAATTACATTCCAAACGCTGTGATCAAAGGTATGCTTGCCGGCATTGGCATTATTCTTATCATCAAACAAATTCCGCACTTGTTCGGCTACGACAAAGACCCCGAGGGCGATATGGAATTTATTCAGATGGATGGCGAAAACTCGTTTACTGAATTGGTACACATGATCAATTTCATTACGCCAGGCTCGCTCATTATCGGCTTACTGGCGTTCGTTATCCTCATCGTTGCCGACAAACCCTTTTATAAAAAAGACCGCATCCTTTCCAATATTCCCGGGCCGTTGCTTGTGGTGATCCTTGGTATTGTTCTTACAATCACATTCAACGGAAACCCTTTGCTCGGCATCGATCCCCAGCATCTCGTAAACTTGCCCTCTATCCACTCGCTGGCCGACCTAAAGACCAACCTCTCGGCACCCGACTTCAGCGCGCTTGGCAACCCAAAGTTTTGGCTCATTGCTTCCACACTGGCCATTGTCGCCAGCCTCGAAACATTGCTGGGCATAGAAGCCATCGACAAACTCGATCCTGGTAAAAACGAATCGAACACCAATAAAGAATTACTGGCGCAAGGCATCGGCAACATTACCTGTGGCCTGGTTGGCGGTCTTCCTGTTACATCGGTGATCGTTAGAAGTTCTGCCAACATCAATGCCGGAGCACGCACCAAACTATCGGTGATCCTCCATGCACTACTCCTTTTGGTGGCAGTATTTCTCCTGCCCGATCTCCTGAGCCTTATCCCTAACGCCGCGCTGGCTGCTATTCTTATCATTACTGGCTTTAAGCTCACCAGCCTGAAGATTTTCCGCGAGCAATGGAAATCCGGTTACGAACAGTTCATTCCTTTCATCACAACCATCGTGGTCATGCTCGTAACCGACCTGCTGAAAGGCGTTTGTGCGGGTATTGTGGTAGCTGTTATCTTTATTCTCCGCGATAATATCCGTCTGGCATTCGATTCGAGTACCGAAACCGTAAGCGGCCAGTCGTACCACCTCATCAAATTACCGCAACACGTCACTTTCTTTAATAAAGGCTACCTGATCCGCTTCTTTCGAAACATCGAGCCGGGCAGCCGGGTAATCATCGATGGTAGCATCAACCGCAAGATCAACCACGACTCGAAAGATGTGATCGCTGATTTTGTGAACGCCGCGGCTACCAAAAATATTAATGTTGAACTTATAAAATTTAAACTCTAAAAAATGGACAAATCGTATCAAAAACTTATTGACGGAAACAGGCGCTACTCACTCGAAAAAAAATTCGACGATCCGGAATATTTCAAAAAACTATCTCTGGGCCAAACACCCGACTATTTGTGGATCGGATGCAGCGACAGCCGTGTGCCTGCCAATGAGGTAACCAGTACTGAAGCGGGCGAGATCTTTGTCCACCGCAACATCGCCAACCTGGTGGTACATACCGATTTTAACCTGCTAAGCGTACTCGAATATTCTGTAAAATACCTGGGCGTAAAGCACATTATTGTATGCGGACACTACGGGTGTGGTGGCGTGAAAGCCGCTATGAGCAACGACCGGCATGGGTATGTTGACAACTGGCTTCGCAACATCAAAGATGTGTACACAAAAAACCAGGCAGAGCTGGAGGCAATAAAAGATGTGGATAAGCGCACCGACCGCCTCACGGAATTAAATGTGATAGAACAAGTGCGAAACCTCGCCAAAACTTCGATCGTGCAGGAAGCCTGGAAAACGAGGCCATTACATTTGCATGGCTGGGTATATGGCATTAACAGTGGCTTGGTGACGGATCTGAAAGTGATTCACGACGGTACCGAAGACATCGAAAATATTTACCGCTTATCATAAACCGAAGTGTGTGCCCGATTTGCCGGATTGCCAAAATGGGTTAGTGTGCAGTCCGGCAGAAAGGGATACTTTCAGTCAAAAAACCAGCTTACTGTTTCAGGCTTTGTTCCACTTTATTGGTCAGCTCCACAAACTGAACAACAGAAAGCTGCTCGGCGCGTTTGTCGAGCAAGTCCGAATCCACAACAGCACTTCCGCTTAGCACTTTGATAGAGTTCCGAATGGTTTTGCGCCGCTGATTAAAAGAGGCTTTTACGACTTTAAAGAACAGATCCTCGTTGCAGTTCAAGGTTGCCGTCGTGTTGCGTGTCAGCCGTATCACCGCCGATTTTACTTTGGGAGGCGGGTTAAACACATGTTCACTTACAGTAAAGAGGTATTCGATCTTATAAAATGCCTGCAGCAGTACACTTAAGATGCCGTAGGTTTTGGATCCGGGTTTCTCGGCAATGCGCTGTGCCACTTCTTTCTGAAACATCCCTACCAATACAGAAACATCGTTGCGATGCTCAAGCACCTTGAACATGATCTGTGTGGAAATATTATACGGGAAATTTCCCACCACGTTGAAGCGGCTTTTCGATGCAAAAGGCCTCAGATCCGCTTCCAGGAAATCCTGATACTGGATCTTAGCCGCATGTTGCGGATATTTTTCTTTCAGGAAATCAATGGATTCAGTGTCGATATCAAAGGCGGTGAAATGATCACGCGCTATCAGGTATTGCGTCAATACACCAGTTCCCGGACCAATCTCTACGACCGGCAAGCCGTCGTCGGGCAGCGCATTCACAATTTTTTGGGCGATGTTAAGGTCTGTGAGAAAATGCTGACCCAGGTGTTTCTTTGCTTTTACAGGTGATGCCACAAAACGAATGTTGATGTTGTTTGCAAATTACGGCAATCGCCGGGAATAAACCGCAACCTTAAAGCTATTTTAGCGATGTTTTAATTTAAACCCAGATCAATAATCTTGAGCGTCACGAAATGCCCTACCCGAAGACGGCGCTTATTCGCGAAAGAAATTAACTGCCCGGCGGCAAAAAGGCTCAAGCCCGGTACCAACACTTGTTCCTTGACGATACGTTCCTGATTGCCGGCACTGTTGGCTGCATCAATCAGAATGTAACCGATACCAGCTACTTTCAACCCACTCGCCAGCATCCGTGTCAGGAAATTAGACCGGTCGATGATGATGCTGCGTATGTCGGCAAGCCGCACCGACTCACCTGTTTCTATATATAGCACACTATCCTCCATGTCGGTAAGCGTATGCCGATGCCGATCCAGGCTACCCTTAAGCGTATAAACAACTTGCTCGTTCTGGTAAATATGAAAACGCTTGAAGTACCCAAATCGATACAC
>DAIUED010000372.1:0-3802 GCA_036845295.1 Bacteroidota bacterium | reverse complement strand
CATTGTTTCTTTAATGTAAAGATCGATCTTCAGCAAAAACGAGTCTACGACTTCCGGACCAATGAAAGTGGCTCATAGTGCATCATCGAATTCAACAGTCATGGTGGCATCTTATATCCTGAAACGTCTTGCTTTAGCTTTTGGCCTGGCTATCGCGATCACAATTATTTACCACGCGTTTCAGGAAAGTACAGGCAACGAAGGAAAACAACTCTCTTTTTTATTGTGTTTGACGAGCCTGGCGATTTGCTTCGTATCTGGACTGCTTTCCCTTCTTGCTTTCCTCAATACCAAGTCAGTAATTAGTTCCCGCCCTGCATACAGCTTTCTTGCTTTCTGCGGTGGACCGTGTTTATCTTTTTTAGCCTTGCTTTTGATGTTCGGGTTCCATAAAAGACCCTCAGATACGTTGAATGATTTTTTAGTATTAAGTATCGGTTCTCTCACACATTGCCTAGCACTGGTTCTACTATTCATTTTTCAAGCTCAGTCAGAAAAAAAACACTAACTGACTATTGGACATTTCCAAAATGAAAAACTCTCGCGAGCGACTTGAATTTATGTAAATGCGTGAGGTATGCTCGCCCGAGTGGTCGTCCTGTTAAATGTTTGGCGGTTGTCTTTGATGACCTGTCTGCGTTCACTTAAATGCCATACTCATTCGAATACAGGTTTCGTACGTAAATACTATTTTAATGTGCAGTTATAATGGCCAATGACTGTAGGCTCCAGTGGATACGAATTGTCGAAAATAGTACTTTCATTATCACACTTTGTTTTTGCTTTTTTCTTAGTGTCTTTAATGGTTACCGTTTTGTCTGGGAAATTTTTTTGAGTGCAGTAACAGGTGTAGGCTTTCTTACAACTTCCAAGTGTAACAGCTGTCAAGCATACTAATAGTAACGTTTTCATATAGGTCAATTATGTTTTTAGTTCGTTTTCAGACTATTACCAACTATTGGTTTATACCTTAAAAATAAGCGTTCATGTCGCGGGCTATTTTAGAAGCCTCTGCGGCGGCGGCCTCTGCAAAATCGGATCCATTCGACGCATAAATGATGCCGCGCGACGAGTTGATGAGAAGCCCGACGTCTTTCGTGAGCCCGTGCTGGCACACCTCTGCCAGACTTCCTCCCTGTGCGCCTACACCGGGTACCAATAAAAAATGATTGGGCACCATGGCGCGAATCTCCGTCAGCATCACTGCTTTGGTAGCGCCTACCACAAACATCAGGTTTTCTTCGCTACCCCAGGCGCTCACTTTTTCAAGAACCTGCTTGTACAATTCCATTCCATGAGCCTCCATCAGTTGGAAGTCGGCAGAGCCTTCATTCGAGGTCAAGGCCAATACAATGGCCCATTTTCCCGGAAATTGGAGAAACGGCGACACAGAATCTTTCCCCATATAGGGCGCTACGGTAATGGCATCCGCATCGAGGTGTTCAAACACCGCTTTGGCATACATGGTGGAGGTGTTGCCAATATCGCCACGTTTGGCATCCGAAATAACAAAATGGCGTGGATGATTGGCTTTGATGTAACGGATGGTCTTCTCCATGCTGGCCATGCCTTTCAAACCATAAGCCTCAAAAAACGCATTATTAGGTTTAAACGACACACAATAACTGGCCGTTGCATCCACTATCTGCTTACAAAATTCGAAAATAGGATCCTCCGCATCGAGCAGATGCTTCGGTATTTTTGTAAGATCAGGGTCGAGACCCACACACAAAAATGTTTTCTTTGATTTGATCTCGTGGATCAGTTCTGCTCTTGTCATAACAGTATAAATACGCTAAAAATAGTTTGCTTAAAAAACTTTTATATAGTGTTTAACACGTTCAATTACGGTTTTCCTACGACTTAACTGTTGTTTAAAATAAACTTAAAAAATTAATTAACAGCATGTTACACTCTAAGCTACTTATTCAGCAGCCAAGACAGGCACTTACTGCAAACCGCCTTCTTTCAGTCGCTCGGCATTCTCAGCAAACTGGAGCGCGTCGATCATTTGCTGAATGTTTCCGTTCACAAAATCCGACAGGTTATACAAGGTCAAGTTGATGCGGTGATCAGTGATCCTGTTCTGAGGGTAGTTGTAGGTGCGTATTTTTTCCGAACGATCGCCGGTGCTCACCATGCTTTTTCGCCTGCCGGTCGTTTCCGCCTGGCGTTTCTGAAACTCGAGATCATACAATTTCGCACGCAGCATTTCCATGGCCTTCTCCCGGTTCCCGAGCTGGTTTCGCTGCGTCTGGCAGGTTACCACAATGCCGCTCGGCTTGTGCGTTAAAATTACTTTCGACTCTACCTTATTCACGTTCTGTCCACCCGCGCCGCCGCTTCGTGCCGTTTGCATCTCAATGTCGGCAGCCTTGATCTCGATATCCCACTCTTCAGCTTCCGGCAATACAACCACGGTAGCCGCCGAAGTATGTACCCTGCCCGCTGCTTCGGTCGCCGGCACACGCTGCACACGGTGCACCCCACTTTCAAATTTCATCGTTCCGTAGGCGTTGTCGCCTTTCACATTAAAGATAATCTCTTTGTAGCCACCCATCGATCCCGGGTTTTCATCCACCACTTCCAGCTGAAAGCCTTTGATCTCGCAATAGCGGCGATACATTTCAAACAAATCGCCGGCAAAGATCGAGGCTTCGTCGCCACCGGTACCGGCGCGTAACTCCATCGTACAGTTCTTCGCATCTTCCGGGTCTTTTGGAATCAGCAACATGCGGATCTCCTCTGCCAATTGCTCTTCTGCCAAACGGTTTTCTTCCAGCTCGGCTTTGGCCATATCCAGAAAATCCTTGTCCTTTTCGGTTGCCAACACCTCTTTGGCGCCGTTGATGTTGTCCACGATCTGTTTATACTTATAGTAGGCTTCTACGATAGGCTCAAGGCTTCGGTATTCGATGTTCAGCTTCTTAAAAAGACGCATGTCGGCAATCACAGTTGGGTCTCCCAATTTAGCCTCTACATCCGTATAGCGTCTTTTTATTTCTTCCAGTTTCTCTAACATAATTTTTTCTAAGGGTTCGCGAAGATACAAATTCCTGCCCGATTATGCTAGGGTATCCATACGCATACCCGTAAAGGTGATTCGTGGTCCCGTAAGCCCTATTTTCTGCATGGACAGGGCGCCCGGGCGGGCCGCTGCGGGCTTCGCTGTCGCTCCGGTTCTTTCCCGCAAACGAACCTGCGGAAAGGAACCAGGCCCTTCGCGTCCCTGGCGCTCGAGGTAGCCACAGGCATCGGGCTTCCATTGCCCGAAAAGCAGCTACAGCATCTCAACATCCCTTGCAAAACAACAAGAGCAAACCTAATAGCCAGAAATTAACATCTTCGGCGCTTTCAAATCAGATTGTTTGTCTTACTTTTGAATACCATCAATTTTATTACATGAAGAAACTTTTACTCGCCGCCTTTCTTATTTTATTCTACCAAACTAAGGCACAAGACTTTAATGGATTCAATCAAAGTAATTATGCAGGCGTTACCGGCATATACCTTCAGCCTGCCAGTGTGGTCGATAGCCGCATGAAATTCGACATGAACCTTGCCGGCATTAGCGTTGGTGCTTACAACAATTACGTTGGGGTAAAGCGCGAGGCGTTGAAAAAACAAGGCTCCTGGTCTGATCCGAAATTTCCGGCATTTGAAGATACGATGTTCCAGGAAAAATACCTGATCCCGAAAGATAATGGCAAAGATAAAGCCTTTGCGTTGAACAACCGGATTGCCATGCCTTCGTTCCTGATCAACATCAACCGCAAAAATGCGTTTGCACTGAGCTGGAATA
>DAIUED010000371.1:0-3803 GCA_036845295.1 Bacteroidota bacterium | reverse complement strand
CCCCGACAAATTACGATACCAAAGGCTTTGGCCAGGCGGCTAGCAAATAGTGGTGAATTGGGCGCCCGGGCGCGCTTTACACGCCAATCTTTTTGCCTGGCTTCGAGGGCCTCAGCCAGCGGGAGCCGGCAAAAAGGATTTTCGCTGCAATCGCTGGCGCAGTATCCGTGCACATCGGGCGTAACGTTTTATTGCAAAGTGGAGGTTTGCGCCAGGGACAGAGCGGCCTGTTCGAGCTCTCCCGCCAGCGTCTGCGGGAAGCGAGTAGCGATGGCCCGGCCCGCAGGGAGGCGCCCAAAAGCGAATGCTGTGTGTTTCTAATCTGCCAGCTCCGGCAGCGCTTTGCAATACGCGCACAGCGCATCGAAGAACACAAAGAACTCGCCTTCGATCGCTTCATATTGCTCCTCCAGGATGGGTACGGCCAGTTGCAATTCGAAACGGTGCTTGATGCGGTGGCTCAGATGGGTGAGCACCGTTTCAATGCCCTCGAGGCTACCGTAGTGGAACAGGATATTGCGCTCGGTCATATAACCGTAAAAACGCCTGGCATGTTCGGGTAAAAAACCAAAATGCCGGTGAAGGACACTGTAAATTTCGCTGGCATGTTCCTGTAGCGACACTTCTGAATAGCGCGCGAAATTTTTCGCCAGGAAATGATCGTAAATGATGTCCATCAATACACCGCTGTATTTGTCGAACTGTTTGCTGAACCGGTGTTTGCTCGAAAGATAGACCGGATGCGAATCGGTGAAAGTATCAATTTTACGGTGGAGCATAATGCCGCTGACGATTCCCGGCGGTAATCCACTGAAATTATTGCCGTGCATGGAATCGGCAATAAAATTGCCAACGATAAGTTCCGGGTTCCCGAACGAAAGATAGCTATGGGCAAGGTAATTCAAGGGATCAGGCGTTAAAGATAGGAATTTACGCCGATTGACTCATGCATGATTCGTATATTCGTGCCTCACCAATTGCGATCGCTTATTATGAATACGTTTTTCGGCATCATTCAAAACAACGCGGCTATCCTCAACGAAGACGAGTCGCTGCACTGTGTGAAAGTACTACGGCACAAGGTAGGCGATACGATCCAGGTAATCGACGGAAAAGGCACGCGCGCCATTGGCCGTATCGAAGCCGCTCATGCCAAGCAGTGTGCGGTGTCGCTCAGCAACAAGGAAACAGTCGCCAAAACCAGGAGCTATAACCTATGTGTAGCAGTGGCGCCTACAAAAAACATCGAGCGTACGGAGTGGTTTACTGAGAAAGCCGTGGAGATAGGCGTGGACCGCATTGTACCGATACGCTGCAAAAATTCTGAACGAACTGTGGTGAAAGAAGAGCGCTTGCGGAAAGTAGCTGAGAGTGCTGTGAAACAGAGTCAACAAGCCTATCTTCCGGAAATAACCGCACTTACCGATTTCCGCGAGTTTATTAAACAGGCTACTGCCGATGTAAAGCTCGTGGCGCATTGCGAAAAAGACCTTAAGAAACACATACGTGAATACGCGGCTACAGGCACCTCGTATTGCGTACTCATCGGGCCCGAGGGCGATTTTACTGCCGATCAGATCAGGCAAGCCCTGGAGGCCGGCTTCAAACCGGTGAGCCTGGGCGATACGCGGCTTCGTACCGAAACAGCGGCGCTCTATGCTGTTGCGGCGCTCTCGGTACTTGGCTCTTAACGTTTTTTGTAAGCAGCCAACCCTTAAATCAGGCGCTTAATCTTTTACTTTGTAACCACGCAATATCCCGCTGATTATAGCGTATATCAAAAAAACATCATTATGGAAAAAATAACCATTCTCTGGGCCGACGACGAAATAGAACTGCTTAAGCCTCATATTTTATTTTTAAACCAGAAAGGTTATGAGATCATTACCGCACTCAGTGGTGACGAAGCTATTGATGCCGTGAAAGAAAACAATGATATTGCAGCGGTGCTTCTGGATGAGAACATGCCTGGCATTACAGGCCTTGAAGCGCTTACACGCATCAAGCAGATCAAATCGGAGCTTCCGGTGATCATGATCACCAAAAGTGAAGAAGAATACATCATGGAAGACGCCATTGGCAGTAAAATTGCCGATTACCTGATCAAACCCGTTAACCCGAACCAGATCCTGCTCTCTCTGAAAAAAACGCTTGATAACAAGCGCCTGGTGTCCGAAAAAACCAATACCGGCTATCGTAAAGAATTCGGACAGATCGGCATGACGATTTCCGATAACCTCAGCTGGCAGGAATGGCAGGAGGTTTTTAAAAAGATTGTGTATTGGGAACTAGAGATGGATCAGGCACAGGATAAAGGCATGCTCGATGTGTTGCGCATGCAGAAAGCCGATGCAAACCTCCAATTCTTTAAATTCATTGAGAAAAAATACATCGGCTGGTTAAATGGATCGGATAGCAATATTCCAACCATGAGCCATACCTTATTGAAAAATAAGTTTTTTGCCAACCTCGATGCCAATGCCTGTACATTTCTGCTGGTAATTGATAACCTGCGCTACGATCAATGGAAGATGATTCAGCCGATCATCCAGGATTACTTTAAGGTAGAAAGCGAGGAGCTCTTTTTCAGCATTTTGCCATCAGCTACCCAATATGCACGCAATGCCTTATTTTCCGGCTTATTGCCAAGCGAAATGGAAAAACGGCATCCTGACTGGTGGAAGAACGATGAAGACGAAGGTGGAAAGAACATGCACGAAGAGGAGTTCCTGGCAGCGCAGCTCAAGCGTTTGGGAAAAGATGTGAAAATGAGCTACAACAAGATCACCAATTTTGCCGCGGGGAAAAAGCTATCTGAAAACATGTCGAACCTGATGCAAAACAAGCTCAATGTTATTGTTTACAATTTTGTGGACATTCTGAGCCACGCCCGCACCGAGCTGGAAATGATCCGCGAGCTGGCCGATGATGAGCCGGCCTACCGCAGCCTTACTGTGTCCTGGTTCGAACATTCGCCATTATTGGATATGATCCGGTTTATTGCGTCTAAAAATGCCAAATTGGTAATTACCACCGATCATGGCACGGTGCACGTGAAAGAGCCTAGCAAAGTGGTGGGCGATAAAAATGTAAATACCAACCTCCGCTACAAGCAAGGCAAAGCCCTCGACTACAATCCTAAAGAAGTGTTCGAGATCAAAAACCCGGCAGATGCATTTTTACCGAAGCAAAACGTAAGTACGCGGTATATCTTTGCCCGCGAGGATAAGTTCTTTGCGTATCCCAACAACTATAATCATTATGTGAATTACTACCGGAATACCTTTCAGCACGGCGGCGTAAGCCTGGAAGAAATGATCATTCCTTACGTTACACTCAGTGCGAAATAAAGCGGTTTTGTAACCAAAAAAAAATCCCTCTCAGCGTATGCGAAGAGGGATTTTTTTATTGGTTTTTGGATATTAGAATTTGTAGTTGAAGCCAACGCCAAGCACTTCTTTGAACTGCACGTCAGGTCCCATCGTTCCTTTTTTGTCGCCTGCAGTACGCAACAACTTAATATCGTCGTCGTAAATGAGTTGCGTCGTGATAGTAGCCGAGATAAATTTGTTGACTTTAAATGTTGTTAAGGTTGTCCAGTTAACATCAATATTCTCAGGATGCTCGAGGTAATTAGAGAACAGTTCGAGCATGGTTTGGAAAGTGATATTGTCCATCAGTTTGGTTTGGTATTGCATTTTAAGGTAAGCACCAAACTCTTCGCGGTGGGTGAGGTAATTCTGAACAACTTTGCCGCCATTGTATGGATCCCTGATCTCAGGGCGAACGCCGTAAGCGCCATA
>DAIUED010000370.1:0-3812 GCA_036845295.1 Bacteroidota bacterium | reverse complement strand
GCCGAGCATTTTGTTGATGCCAGCCACCAGGGTTTGGCAATGCTCGTCGTTTGAACCACAAACTACCAGCGATTTGCCTTTATTAGCAAGAAGTTCTTTAGCCGCTTTTTTAATTCCAGCGGCTGCTTCAGGAATAGAAAGTTTAGAATCGGCAGATACTGTAGCGCTTCCGGTACCGGATGCTACTTCATTGAACAAGGCAGCGAGTACTTTTCCATATTCCGAAGGTTTCACCATGTAACGGTAATCGGCATTGGCGCCGGTTACGCTCATGTTGGCTTCAAATTGGAAGTGGCGGCTCATGTTCATTTGCTCGCGCGAAACTTTACGGCCTTTGATGTATTGAGCTGAGAACTCGATCGGGTTCAACCAGGTTCCAAGGAAATCGCACGCAACCCCAACAATGGCTTTCGCTTTGCTGAAATCGTAAGCGGAAATTACTGATTGACCGAATACATTTTTATTGGCTTTTGCCAGAGCGGCGTAAGAAATAGCGTCGTAAGTAACGTGTTTGGAGCCAGGGTATTTGGCCAGGAATGTTTTAATGATGGCCCTGGTTGAAGGGCTGATGATGGTAGAGCTCAGGATCACGGCGTTACCGTTGGCAAGGCCTTTGGCAACCGCGTCGTCAGCATTTTTCCAGGTTGTTGGGTTCTTCTTCACCAAAGGCCCGTTGAGGCGCGAACCATCGTATAAGCTCAACACCGATGCCTGAACGCGGGCAGCAGAACCGCCGTGAGTAATTTTCGACAGGTCGTTTCCTTTTACCAGGATCGGGCGGCCTTCGCGGGTTTTCACCAATACCGAAGCATAATCGTGTCCGTCGTAGAAAGTAGAAGCATACCAGTTGGCCACGCCAGGAGTGATCTCTTCCGGTTTCACTACGTAAGGAATGGCTTTATTCACAGGCGTTTCGCAGGCTGCGAGAGCAACTGCGGCTGTCGAGAAGCCCATCACCTTCAGGAAGTCGCGGCGGCTGGTGCCTTTGCCGTTCTCTTCTTCCGATTTGCCAGCCAGGAATTCTCCGATCGGCAATGGTTCAGCAAACTCGTTTTTCTTGCTTTGTGTAAATTCAGGACTTTCTGTTAGTTCAGGCAATCCTTTCCAGTATTTTTTTGACATAGACATCAGTTATATTGCGTAATTACCGGTTGTTTAAAATTAATAGTGACATTTTGCACACTCAAGCCCACCGATCTTGTCCACGGTAAACTTAACATCGTACTGTCCTTTGTATTTTTCTTTGAGAGCTTTGTGTAAACGATCGTAGTATGGGTTTCCGGCCATGGCCACTTCTGTTTTACGGTGGCACTCGATACACCATTTCATGGTAAGCGGCGATTGTTGCTCGGCTACCGTCATTTTCTTAAGATCGCCGTGGCAGGTTGCGCACTCCTGCTTACCTACTACCACGTGTTGAGAGTGGTTGAAGTACACGTGATCAGGCAGGTTGTGAACTTTGATCCATTTCAGCGGGTTTTGTGGCGCATCGTATTGTGCAGTTTTTACGTTGAAGCCGGCTGCGTGGTAGATTTTAGCAATTTCGGTTTCTGATCCTTCGTTGGCTGTTTTGCTGATGCCTTTGTGGCAGTTCATACAAACGTTTACAGAAGGAATGCCTGCGTGACGTGATTTTTCAACGGTATTGTGGCAGTATTGGCAAGCGATCTCGTTGTCGCCGGCGTGGATCTTGTGAGAGAATTTGATCGGCTGCTCAGGTTTGTAACCTTTTTTAGTCTCCCAATCGTAGTAAACACCGATATCGAAGCAGGCGTTCCAGCAACCTTTCATACCGATGAAACCGATGATGATCACGAACACACCTACCAGGCGGCGGTGACCGCTCATCCATTGCTTCACTTCCTGGCCAAATGTTTGGTCTGCAACTTCTGGTTTACCTTCTTTGCGGTTGTATGTGTTTTGCAATGACTGACGAACGCTGCGTAAAGCGCCGATGATCACAGCGATCAGCACAATACCTGCCAGGAGCAGGTACAAGGGGTCGATGCCGCCTTTTGCTTCAACGGGTGCACCTGCGTCGCCGCCAGTGTTGGCTACTGCCGTAGCTCCCGGAGGAGGAGGAGGATTTTTGATGTAGTCGAGGATCGCATCCACGTCTTTGTCGCTCAGCTGTCCTTCAAACACGGTCATGGCGGCTTTGCCATTTTCGTTGAAGATCTTCACCGCGTAAGCATCGCCGGCTTTGATCAACTTCTCGTTGTTCAAGATCCACTTGTGCAACCAGTCGCCTTTAGGCGCACGGTCGAAGATACCGGCTAATCCGGGGCCGGTCAGTTTCTGGTCTGTAAGTGTGTGGCAAACCGCACAATTGGCTTTGAATAATTTGGCTCCATCCTGAGCTTTTAGGCCAAAAGAAAAGGCAAAAAAGAGGAAAACCGCGCCAAATAAGGATTTTAAAGAGAAATGAGACATATGGTTATGCATAAAATTATATCTGATTTTGGATGTTTTATGGCAGTTTAATGACACTATAATGACAAAAATTTCCGCACAAAAATAGCAGAATGTTGAATAACTGCCTTGGAATTTTTAGTTTTTCTTAACATCTACTCTAATTTATAACGATTCTAAATAGTCTTGTTTTTGGCCGAAAAACGGGGAATAGCGGTAAACAATCGCAGCGGTTAGACGAAGCTAATGTTTCCATAAACCAAACCAGCCGGGATATCGATCAATACTCCATTTATTCCTCCCAGTAGTCAACGATCAGGCCGTCGGTTGGACTAATGCCTATGGAGCGTTTTTCCAATCCGAAATTGAGAATGAGGGCATCATCGAGAAATTGTTCACCTTCCTTGCTGAGTTCGACCGCCTCGATGTTTTCGCCAATTACGTCGGTCCACATTTTGGTAGTGGACGCATCGATGGGAATAATACGAATCTTATCACCGAACTGCGCCTTGAGCGCGGCTTTCTCTTCTTCGAAATTAAAATCGGCGAGTACTTCGAGGCCGCTGCTGTCTTCGTTGCAGGTAAGTACAAGCGCATTGCCGTCGGTAAATACCAATTCTACGTTGTCGATCAGGTCGATCTGGGCCTCAGGGTTGAGACGGTTTACCCAAAAGTAGATGACGACTTTTTGCAGGGTCTTTCCCTCTGCGGAAGAAAGCAGCCGAAGCTGATGATCACTGAAATGCGGCATGGAATAGTGTAATTTGCCGCGAATGTACGAATAAGCAGGCGAACTGTCGCCAATTTCCGGTAGCGGGAAGGAACACCGCAATCTTTTGCCGGCTTCGAGAGCCTAAGCCGGCAGGAAACAGGATTTTCGATGCAATCTCTGTCGGCTTCGAGAACTTCAGCCGGTAGGCAAAAAGACTTCCAATGCAATCTCTGTCGGCTTTGAGAACTCCAGCCGGTAGGCAACAGGATTTTCCCTACAATCTTTACCGGCTTCGAGAGCCTCAGCCAACAGACAACAGGATTTCCGATGCAATCTTACACCGGCTTCGAGAGCCTCAGCCGGCAGGCAAAAGAGCTTCCGATGCAATCGCTGGTGCGAACAAATTACCAATGTTCTGGATTCTGCCTGCCTAAGCAGCCACCTAATCCAGCGATAGCCAGGCTTTGGCGGCCGTACTCATGATCACGCTTTTTTCGTTGTCAGATAGCGGCGCTTCGCGTACTAACGTTCCGGGAACTGCCTCTCCAAGTGGAAACGGATAGTCGGAACCCTGTACAACCTTGTCAACACCTACCAGGTCGATGATGTATTGCAGCATTTTATGGTCGCACACGTGCGAATCGACCCAGAATTTGCCGAGGTATTTTTTAGGATTAAACGCGTTGTC
>DAIUED010000369.1:0-3822 GCA_036845295.1 Bacteroidota bacterium | reverse complement strand
CAACATCGGTCACTTCGATACAGAGATCGACATGGCCTGGTTGAATAAAACCTATGGCAACACCAAAGATACCATCAAACCTCAGGTTGACAAGTACACCATCAACGGTAAAGACATCATTGTACTGGCCGAAGGTCGCCTGGTGAACTTAGGATGCGCTACCGGTCACCCAAGTTTTGTAATGAGTAACTCATTCACCAACCAAACGCTGGCTCAACTCGAGTTGTGGACCAATACTGCCGCTTACGAAAAGAAAGTGTATGTATTGCCAAAACACCTCGATGAGAAAGTAGCCCGCCTGCACCTGGCTAAAATTGGTGTAGAATTGGACGTGCTCAACCAGGAGCAAGCCGACTACATCGGTGTGAAAGTAGAAGGACCTTTCAAATCCGACGCTTACAGGTACTAAAAGCCGGTTGAATCATAATGAAAAATCCCGCTGCGTGTGAAAACGCAGCGGGATTTTTTGTTGCCTCTGTTGTCGTTTACGGAATAGACATAAGCATGGGCATATTTGGATCCAGGGGAATGATGATGGCCTTTTTCCCTCCTGCGCCAGCCGGTCCGGGTACATCCGTTGCGTTATTGGCATATTGGCTACCGGGGTCTTGAAGCCATTGGATCGTATCGCGGTTGTAGCTCTGGAAGATCACGAACAGTCGCCGGTCTGTTGAGGCTTCGCTAAACCGGATGGCTTTCGACAACTCGTGTTCTTTTGTGTAATCTACCCAGGGGAAACAAAAGCCCGTGTTATCAAATGCTTGTTGACTATGCCGTTTTATGGTACCGTGGCGTTTCGGGTCTTCGCCGTCTTCCCAGTAAATGTCGATGTTACTTTCGTTTTTGATCAAATTGATCCAAGTGGTGTTTGCCATAATGTATGCATGTTAAAAGGTGAATGTAAAAGAACCTGTCGCAACAAAAATAAAATGGATAGCCCCCGCCGCCGTACCCCGTAACACGGATTTTGCAGGCGTAAAATTACCTGTTGCGTGAAGCCAGGCTTGCAAAAAATAAAATCAACGTGTTGGTAACTTGTTTGTATGCAGGTTCAAATAGACATATAGTTGCGCGGTGTCGAACAATTTTATTACATTTGTATGTACTATGCCCCTGAGAAAAACCATACACACGCTAAAACGTCAGAAACTCGGTGCTTTTACCATGTTCGAGCTGTTGCTTGCCATGGCTATTATCGGCATCCTTGCGAGCCTTTCGGTGCCGCTCTATTTACCGCTTATCAGCAAAGCCAAATCCACCGAAGCCAAGCTGCAGCTGCGCCATGTGCTGATGCTCGAAAAAAACTATTTTTATGTTAATTCCAAGTACACCACCAATAGCAGCGAACTTGGTTTTGAGCAGGCCAAGCTGGTAACGGCCGATGGACAAGCCAATTATAAAATCGACATAACGGATGCATCGGTGAGCGGCTTTACGGCGCGCGCCACAGCGGTTTCCGATTTCGACGGCGATGGGCAGTTCAACGTTTGGCAAATTACCGCCGATGAAAAACTCACTGAAGTAACTCCCGATTAAACTTAAAAAGAGCTGGTAAGCTCATCGCGCAAGGTTTCCGGCCCGTGGATCTTGGGAAGGGAACAAACGGAACAAGAAGCCAGATACTCAATTTCCCAAGCCATGGATTTTCTTTTTTATGCCAGCACCGGAATACTGCTCCTCAGCTCAGGAATGATTATCTACGCCGATTTCCGGGAACGCCTGATCGCGCTCTGGGTGCTGTTGCTTTTTGGGGCCAATGCCGTCTTATCTGTTCTTCTTTTCCACGGGTCGGCGGCGCTGCTCATAAACCTGTTGGCAACATCGGTTTACCTGGGTTTCATTTGGCTGTCACTCAAAGCATATCTGTATGTAAAACATAAACAGTCTATGCCCATACTGGATGTGCAGTTGGGAAAGGCTGACGTGATTGTTATTTTTTTTATTGGTATAACTTTCAATCCACCCGGCATGATCCTGTTTTTTTGCGCGGGATTTGTTAGTTCATTGTTAATATTTATGGTATATCGGTTCATAAACCCTAGAGCCGAAAGCTCGATTCCCTTGGCTGCTTTGCTGGTTTTTTGTTATCTTGCAGCCTTAATAGTGCTTAACCTGATTCCCCTGAACCTCGTTGCATGTAGTTTTGTAAAACCATGAGTACTTTGCCTGTGCTGCTACCAGATGTAAAGCACCTGCTTACCATTGAGCAGGCCTGGACATACCGTATTGTGCCTGAAAAGCAGGCACCTGAGGCACTGTACCTGTATATCGACGATCAGCAGCCGCAGGCGACGGTGAAAACCGAACTGGAAATTGTGCTGGGTAAACCCGTGGTATTGATGCCCTTGCCCTATGCCGATATCGAAAAATCGCTGAACGTCAACTATCCCAAAGCCTACCAGAGCATGAATGAAGTCGCGGCCGTTCAGCTCAACATTAAAGACGGCAATTTTGTGGAAAGCCTGGTGAAAGAAGCGCAAAGCCTCAGAAGCAGCGATATCCACATTGAGGTATATGATGATAAATGCCGCATTCGCTTTCGTGTGGACGGGCAACTGATCGAGCGCCATAAGATCAACAAAACCGAGTATCCCACGCTCATCAATAAAATCAAAATTTCTGCCAAATGCGATATTGCCGAAAAGCGATTGCCGCAAGACGGGCGCATCCGTTATACGGTTGGTAATGCCAAGCTCGATATCCGGGTGTCTATTCTTCCCACATTGCATGGCGAAAAAGTCGTGCTGCGTTTGCTGGGCAACGACGTATCGCATATCGACATTCTCAAATTAGGTTTCACACGGGATGAGCTGGAACGCTACCAAACCGCGACGCAAAAGAAGCATGGCATCATCCTCATTTCGGGACCTACCGGTTCGGGGAAAACAACAACCTTGTATGCCACCCTCAAAGAGCTGAACCGGCCCGAAGCCAATATCCTTACCATTGAAGACCCGATCGAATACACGCTCGACGGGGTAAATCAGGTGCAGCTCAACGATGATATCGGGCTAACCTATGCCGAAACACTGCGTACATTCCTGAGGCAAGATCCTAATGTGGTCATGCTTGGTGAGATACGCGATGCTGCTACCGCACAAATGGCTATCCGGGCGGCACTCACCGGGCACCTCGTTCTTTCTACCATTCACACCAACTCGGCCTGGGGCACTATTTCGCGCCTCATCGATATGGGTGTGCCATCTTATCTGCTGGCAAACACCATCAACCTGTCGGTGGCGCAGCGGCTGGTGCGTATGTTGTGTCCACACTGCAAAACCGAAGCGCCATTTGATCCGATGGAGTTGCCCAAAGCCTTTCGCTATGCAACCATTGCCCGCCAATTTAAGCCTGCCGGATGTAACCAATGCTACTTTACAGGTTATAAAGGTCGGAAAGCTGTGTACGAAGTGATCAACATTACCAAAGAGCTTTCGGAGTATATTAAAGAACAGAAAGCCTCTATCAGTGAATATTGTAAATTAAATAAAATCAGTACTTTAGCCTCGAACGTAGTGGACTTGTTTGAACAGGGACATACCAGCCTCGAAGAAATTTATCCGTATTTGATACATGAAGACTAGATGTTTAATACTGGTGCTGTTTGTCTTTTGCCTCGCAGGCAGAGCACAGGACCGCTTTGCTATTTTGGAGCAAAAACTCATTGAACTGGCAAAAACCTCGGCGCCAGGCCTTAATGAAAAGGTGGACTTATCGATCAACGGTGCTTCCATCCAGGAGTTTATCAGGGCTGTTGGTGTGAGCAATAACCTCAATGTGAATGTCGATCCCACCATCGACGCCAAGATCGTTAATAATTTT
>DAIUED010000368.1:0-3832 GCA_036845295.1 Bacteroidota bacterium | reverse complement strand
ACCCGATCCCATTATCCGACACGACAATACGGCAATACTGACCATTCTCAGATGTAGGGCTATCGATCGCCTTCATATCTACGCGGTCGCAGGTGATGGAAATCACCGGATCCACACCCTCACGCGAAAACTTAAGCGCGTTGCTAATGAGGTTTTGAAATATCTGCCGCATCTGACTCGGCACGGCATCTACCGTACAAAGTTTTTGACAATGAATGACCGCATTTTTCGCAGCTATCAGGTATTCAAAATCCGCCAATACTTCATTCAGGATCTCTTCGAGATCGGTTGTTTAAAACAAAGCCGACACCGAAAGCCTGGAATAATCGAGCAGATCGTTGATGAGCGCCGACATGCGTTCGGAGGAATGGATTGTCCGGTCAAGGTATTTTGCACCTTCTGAATCCGGCTCCACGTATTTTTCGCGAATAATATTGTTAAATGTCTGAATTTTACGAAGCGGCTCTTTCAAATCGTGCGATACAACCCAGGCAAACTGCTGAAGCTCGTGGTTAGAAGTTTCCAATTCTTCATTTTTCTGTAGCAGGTTTTTGGTGCGCTCTTTCACCTTCACTTCCAGAAACTGATTAATCGTTTTTTGTTCGTGGATATCAGTAAATGTCCCCACCCATTTTATAATATGCCCGTCCTGCACAATCGGAATCACACGCATCATGAAATAACGGTAAGTGTTTGATGGCAGGTGCCTGAGCCTCAACTCACAGTTGTATTCTTTCCCCGCTGCAAAACTGGCTTTCCATTCATTACACAAACCTTCGTCATCAGGGTGCACAGCCGGAAACTGGGCCATGGCTGTCGAATAACGGTACCAATGTTCGTTCACATATTCAATGTCGCCTTTTCCGTTGACGGCAAAGGCAATCAGTGGCAGCGATTCCATCACCGAATGCAGTTCTTTAACACGGGCATCAAGATCCTGCTCGGTCTGTTTCCTGATCTCGATCTCTTTCTTCAGATTTTGCTGTATCCGATTCAACTCCCGGTTTTGCTCTGAAAGGCGATAGAATGTCTTTACTTTCAGGAGCATGATATCCGGATCTACCGGCTTGGTGACATAGTCAATACCACCGGAGGTATAGCCTTTGGTGATGAAGCGTTTTTCGGTACTTACCGCCGAAAGAAAAATGATGGGTGTGTCTTTGGCTTTGCTATATCCCAATACCGCTTCGGCTACTTCAAAACCGTCCATGCCTGGCATCTGCACATCGAGTATAATGAGCGCATAGGAGTGATTCAGGATTTTTTTAAGCGCTTCTTCACCCGAAGCAGCCGTATCGACGACAAAGTTATGCAATGTCAGCAGACCTTTAAGAGATATGATATTCTCGGGCTTGTCGTCAACAATCAAAATCATAAACTTCCTGTAACAGTAAAATTCGGACACAAATTAGTCATTCTAAACGACAAAGATTAAAAAGTGACGGTTTTTGCCAGAAAAAAAGGAGGATTTCGCATCTCTACAAAAAATCATGCCAACCACAGCACGGGAAAACCCTGAAACTTTTTAAAACTTCCGGATAACAAAAAACCTCCCGTTGCATGGGAGGTTTTAAGATGAGACATAAATTAAATTTCTCTCATTTTAGTAAGTCGTTTTAAGTTCCACGCGGCGGTTCTGGCTTCGGCCGGAAGCCTTGGCATTATCACCGATCGGCCTTGTTTCGCCATATCCTACAGCCGTCAGGCGTGCCTCCGGAATACCCTTAGAGATCAGGTAGGCCTTAACTGAGTCGGTACGTTTTTGAGACAGTTCCATGTTGTAATCGTCGTTACCAACATTATCGGTATGGCCTTCGATGGTAAGATTGACCGCTTCATTGCGTTTCAGGATATCCACCAGGCCGTCGAGCTGAGCATGTGAAACTGCCTTTAGCTTGGCGCTGTTGGTTTCGAAGAAGATTTTACTTGCAATAACAGCAATTTTCTTCACATCTTCTTTGGCCATTTCCGGGCAACCTTTATTGGCTATTGTCCCTTTGGCATTCGGACAACGGTCGGTAAGATCGGAAACACCATCTCCATCGCTATCCGGACAGCCTTTCAGGGCTATCGGACCGGCAGCATCCGGGCATAAGTCCTCTTCGTTTACGAGGCCGTCTTTGTCATTGTCCAACGGACAACCTGTGGCATCTACTTTATAATTTGGTTTGGTATCAGGGCATTTATCGTCTATATCAGCCACCCCATCCTGATCGGCATCAGCACATCCTTTAAGAGCAAGCGTCCCTGCAATGTCGGGGCACCGGTCTTCTTTATCCGCAATGCCGTCGCCGTCTTTATCCGGGCATCCTTTAAGCGCTGCAAGTCCTGCCACATCCGGGCAGTCGTCGATATAGTCGGCTACGCCGTCGTAGTCGCGATCAAGCGGGCATCCATTCTTATCAACAGCAACTCCGGGAGGCGTGCCAGGACATTTATCATTGCGGTCGGAAATGCCGTCCTTGTCTTCATCTTTTTTCTTACCGAGATTGAACGTAAGGCCAGCTGTATGGTACAAATAACCATCATTATAGTCTTTAACATCGCCATCAATATCGTCGGCAGTCGTGTACATAAACGATTCCTGGAGCTGAAGAGAGATGACCGGAGTAATACGGATATTCAAGCCTCCGCCAAAGGAAGGCAGGGCATAATCGTAACGCTCGTCTTTCACTGATTGATATTTTTCATGCATGATCACCCCGGCACCCGCATACAGATATGGACGCAATACATAACGGTCGCTAAGGATATTGTAGCGTAATACAAGGTTGGCTGTATTAAGCCTGATTAAAAAATGGTTGTTATCATTGGGTGGCGACCATGGAGAAAGTGGCTCCACATTACCGAGTTCGCCGCGTGTTAAAAACAGAGATGCATCAAAATGTTTCCCCAGGTATCGCGATACAGAAACGCTGGCGAAGCCGTATGCCGCCTGATCGGTGGCGTAAAAATTCTGTCCTCTGTCGCCGTTATATTGTGTGAGGCCTCCGTGAAAACCGATATTCCATTTTCGATCGCTGGTTTGCGAGTAAGAAGTGGCCGCAAGCAACAGGGCAGCACACCACATAGTAATTTTTTTCATAGGCTGATTTGTTTTAGTTACCGCTTTAAATCCAACCCAATGCCATCGAAATCGAAAAATTGCCTACTGTTTTACGTGAAAAGTGTGTGTTTTTTGGACAAGTGAGGAATGGATTACACACCAGTCACAAATCATCGTGCCTCAGGCATCCTGTTTTTTCATGTGCCATATAATGCTACCGCAGTATTTTGTATTTTTATGGACAAAGCGGTTATGCGATCGTTCTCAACCGATAACAGGCTCATAGAATTTATTTTTTACGGAAACTACTTTTATGGTCTCTGTACCGTTGCCTTGTGTATAGAATCAAGCCTGCAACAATCGCTACCGCTAAACACACCGCTATTTTATTTGCTGGTATTTTGCACCACGGTGATGTATTATACCAAGGCTTATACGACCGACGTATCCGCCGACGCCATTAACAAACGGACGCGCTGGTATGCCCTGCACCGCTCTACCGTAAAAACCAGCCAGTGGCTGATGTTGTTGCTAACGCTGGGGTTGGGATGTGGCATTTTTTGGACCGACTACCAGAACATTTTCAAAGCCGATGTGTGGGAGTGGGCTTTATTGTTGCTGTTTCCCTGCGTGGCTGGCTTGTATTACGGCGTAAACAGCCGATTGTTCGGACGCTATAGCCTGAGAGATAAAGGTTGGCTAAAACCGTTTGTGATCGGCTTTACCTGGGCTGGCTTTGTAACCGTGTATCCGGTACTCTATTATTGCATGAGTCGGGGATTGGCC
>DAIUED010000367.1:0-3846 GCA_036845295.1 Bacteroidota bacterium | reverse complement strand
GCTACCCGTTAGCACGCGGGTATCAACGGCAAAATCGCCTTCTTCGAGCGCCGGAATAAACTCGCCACCCAGGCTGCCTAAAACGATTACCGATGAGATAAACAACGTCAGTACAATTCCCAATACGGTTTTAGGATGCCGGAGTATTCTCACGAGTTTCCCGCTGAACCAGCGTTCGAGGCGTGCCATCAGGCGATCGGAAAAACCAGGCTGTCCGGCTGTTTGCTTCGCAAGTACCAGGGTACTCATCATGGGGATATACGTGAGCGAGAGAATAAAGGCACCGAGCAACGCAAATGCTACTGTTTGTGCCATGGGCTTGAACATTTTTCCTTCGATACCTTCGAGTGCAAAAATAGGCAGGTACACGATCAGGATGATCAGCTGACCGAACACCGCGCTGTTCATCATCTTGCGTGCCGACTGACCTACGGTGCGATCCATCTGTTTCTGATCGAAAGCCTGGAGTTGCAATTGTTTCTGGTGGTGCGACAAATAGTGCATGACCGATTCCACGATGATGACCGCACCGTCCACAATCAGCCCGAAGTCTAAGGCCCCGAGGCTCATCAGGTTTCCACTCACGCCAAATAAGTTCATCATGCTAATGGCAAACAGCATAGCCAGCGGTATGACCGACGCCACCAGCAAACCTGCCCGCCAACTGCCGAGGAAAAGTACCAGGACGAAGATCACGATCAGGGCGCCTTCCATCAGGTTTTTTTCCACGGTGCCAATGGCGTTGTTCACCATTTTGGTACGATCAAGGAATGCCTCTATCTCCACGCCTTCCGGCAGTGTTTTACGGATCTGCGCAATGCGCTCTTTCACGTTTTTGATCACCGCATTGCTGTTTTCTCCTTTCAGCATCATGACTACCGCGCCGGCCACTTCGCCTTCGTCGTTATAGCATAAAGCGCCGTAACGGGTAGCGTAACCCAATCTAACATCGGCCACGTCCCTGATAAACAAGGGCAATTGCGAAGCGCCCCGGGCGATGGCAATGTTCCTGATGTCGTCGATGCCACCCAACAGGCCTTCTGAACGGATGAAGAGCAATCCCGGCCCTTTTTCGATGTAAGCGCCACCGGTGTTCTGGTTATTATTTTCCAGTGCCTTCAGCACATCGCCGATACCAATCTGATAAGCATTGAGTTGATTGGGGTTAATGGCAATTTCGTACTGTTTCAGCTTTCCGCCAAAGCTGCTCACTTCGGCCACGCCTTTTACGCCGAGCAACTGCCGCCGCACAATCCAATCCTGGATGCTGCGCAAAGCCATAGCATCGTATTTTTGTTCGTAACCTTTTTTGGGTCTTACCACGTATTGGTAAATCTCGCCCAGGCCTGTGGAAATGGGGCCGAGATAAGGCATGCCGATCCCCGGCGGGATCTGGCCCTGCACTTGCTGCAAGCGCTCGGAAACTTGCTGGCGGGCCCAGTAAATGTCGATATCGTCGTTGAAAACGATGGTAACAACCGAGAGCCCGAAACGCGAAAAGCTCCTTATTTCTTTTGTTCCGGCAATGTTGCTACAGCCTTGCTCGACAGGAAATGTAACCAGGCGCTCGATGTCTGGCGCGCCATAAGAAGGTGCAATGGTGAGTACCTGCACCTGATTGTTGGTAATGTCGGGAACTGCATCGATGGGCAGCCGCGTTACCTGGTAGGTGCCCATCAGGATCAGGAAAAAAATGAGCAGCCCGATAATGAGTTTGTTGTTGATCGAAAAATCAATGATCTTGTTTAACATACAATTAGTTTATCGTTTAAAAAATGGAGACGTACGTGTTCGTTTTCTGAGCAAAGCCAGTGTGGCTATAAACAGACGGATGCATACTTCGGATTTTTACAAAATAGCAATCAGCCTAAAGGCCCTGACAAGAAAACGGAAACAGAACCGGAGGTTCTTTTTAAACGATGGTGCGGGGTGGCTGCCAGATGCGACCGAGGTAACTCGAGGTGTAGTTGATGTCTTTATATTCCGACGGCAAGGCTGGTGCCTCGCCAGAGTTTGGAACAACAAAAGACAAATGGCCTAAAGACTGGAAATTGTAGCCTGAAAGGTTGGAATGAAAAACGATGCTTTTGAACGGAAGCCCCTGATTTGTTTTATCATCGTCTTTGGGCTGCTGCGTTTGCTTGTGGTTGGTGTGATTGAGGTAATGATCGGCCAGGAAATGCAACACGCCAATGTTGGTAACGGAATTGTGTTCCTTGTAGTGGCTGATGAGCAAAGGCAATTTAAGCATCTCGCCAAACGGTGTGACAACCATCAGGTACTGAAATAGTAAAAACAAGAATACCAGCCTTTTCATTTTACACTTCAAAAGTATGAAAAAAAGATACATGCCAGATGAGGGAATGTTAAATTTTTAAAAGCAAGCGCTCGAGAGTGCTTACATCGTGAATTGTTGATACATCAATCGGCCTGCTACATTCCTGTTGGTGCTTTGGCAGACCACTGCCCGTACCTCCTGACTCCAGCTGATTTGTGCGACCTTGGCTTATTTTCAGCATGCTTAAATTCTTCTCCGGGTTTTACCGTCTTTCATAACATCTGCGCCTGCTATCGGCTTGTGAAGATCAATGAAATTTCTCGCCTCTTGCTAACTTTTCGATGATTTCTCTCATTCGCTTTTCACGCGTTTCTTGTTTTTTTGCTGTTTGAAGCCGAAAGCCAATAGCGAACAGATTCGTTTTATTAAGCCCTTTGAAAAACGCTTCCGCTTTTTTGTTTTTGGAGAGTTCTTTCAGAAAATCGTCGGGTATCGTCATCTTGCTTGGCGAATCGTATGCTTTTTCCCATCTGCCGTCTGCTTTGGCTTTTTCAATCGCTTCTAATCCGGCAGGTTGCATTCTGGCATCGTTGATCAATCTTTCAACATGCCCGATATTTATTTTAGACCAAATACTTTTTGGTCTCCGCGGGCAGAACTTCTGCAGCCAGGCATGCTCATCAAATGCTTGTTTTTGACCATCAATCCAGCCGTAACACAGCGCCACATCAAGCGCTTCCGCGTAGCTTACGGTTGCCTTTCCCGAATCTTTCTTAAATATTTTTATCCAAAGCCCGTCTGTATTGGCATGATGCTTCTTAAGCCAGGTTTCAAACGCCTTGGCTGTCTTAAACTCGATGGTGGGTAGTGTATCCGATTTAGTCATATAAATATTGCTGATGTGATTGTAAGTACCTGCAAGGCGCTGGCCAGTGCTGTTAGCGAATAAAGCACAAAGGTTCAAAACAGAATGAATGCTATTGAGCTTTCCATACACACCTTGCCTGCGCAGTTAGCTAAGCTATTTCCGAAGTGATGTTAACCTGATTTTCAGACCATCTGTTACTAAGTTCTGTTCTACTAAATAACGGCTCATTATTTTCAAAAAAAACCTGGCGCTTTTCAGATATTCTGTTTCAAATACAGAATCACCAACTGTTACCAAGTTGCTATAAGCCCTCTCTATAAATATTCCTGCCCCTTCAAATTGCTTACTTACAAATAAAGTTCCTGCCATGGAAAGGTAAGAAACGAATTCGTATTGAATATGATTTCTTTTTAAATATTCAATTGGTAAATGCTTATTTATAACTTGGAAATGTGAAATGATGCCTATGTCTTTCAAGTACTTTTCTTGTTCAATTACAAACCAGTCATCTAACACCACCCCATTAAAATCCGCTTCTAATTTGTAATAACCAATTGGCTCCAAATTGTCCACCCAATGGAGGCTTTCGATATAAAGACCTATTTTGGTTATGATAACATGCCCGCCATGCCTACCGCCAATTCGATATTCAAAGCCGTCAAACTTTCTGATAATTTCGCTTTAAGAAAAGCCGCCTAAA
>DAIUED010000366.1:0-3852 GCA_036845295.1 Bacteroidota bacterium | reverse complement strand
AAATCAAAAATACATGAATTTTAATGGAACATTAATGCAACCCCTCAGCAGCCAGATAACGCTCGGCATCCAAAGCACCCATGCAGCCACTGCCGGCAGCTGTTACAGCTTGCCTGTACGTTTTATCGGCGCAATCGCCCACGGCAAATACGCCGGGGATATTGGTTTTACTGCTTCCGCCAACCACGTCGATATAGCCCAGGTCATCCATATTCAATTGCCCTTTGAAAATATCTGTATTCGGTTTGTGACCAATTGCCACGAAAAAGCCGGTAACGTTGAGTGTGCGCAGTTCGCCACTCACCGTATGTTTTACAACAACGCCTTCTACGGTATCGGCTCCAATGATATCTTCTGTTACTGAATTCCAAAGAATCTCAATGTTGGGAGTGTTAGTTACACGGTGTTGCATGGCTTTGCTGGCACGCATCTCGTCTTTACGAACGATCATATATACTTTCTTGCAAAGTTTGGCGAGGTACGTTGCTTCTTCAGCTGCTGTATCGCCGGCACCAACAATGGCTACTTCCTGACCTTTGAAGAAAAAACCATCGCAAACCGCGCAAGCAGATACACCGCCGGCATTCATCCGCAAGCGGGTTTCGTTAGGTAGGCCCAACCATTTGGCCGAAGCGCCGGTAGAAATGATGACTGAATCGGCTGTGATCTCGGTTGTTTCGTCAATCCATATTTTTTTAGGGGTGGCTGTCAGGTCGGCCTTGGTAGCCATGCCAAACCGCACTTCGGTACCAAAACGCTCGGCCTGGGCTTTCAGATCCTCCATGAGTTCGGGGCCGGTAATCCCTTTCGGGTATCCCGGAAAATTATCTACTTCTGTGGTTTCGGTTAGCTGGCCGCCAGGTGTAAGTCCCGTATAAACAACGGGTTTGAGGTCGGCACGTGAAGCATAGATGGCGGCGGTATAACCGGCCGGGCCCGACCCAATGATCAGGCACTTGACATGTTGAGGAGTTGTTGACATACTCTGGTGTTGTTTGTAAAACCACGAAAGTACTATTATTCAAAGAGAATAGACTTGGTGGTTAAAAAGTTTTAATAGTTTAATGGCGTTATTATGGTTGCCTTCTGAAAGACAACAGCCCGTCGAAATTGTTCAGGCAGGCGTGCCGGCGCGCGGCTTTTCTGTATCCTTTTTTCTGTTAAAAAACCAGAGCGCCATCAGGCAGCCGAATGTGTTAGCGATAAAATCGAACCAATCGCCACTGCGCTGGCTGAAAACGTTGGCCTGCAATATTTCAAGGAGGCCGCCGTAGGCTACACAAGCCAAACATACAAGGAGCTGACGCGGGCGTCCATCGGCACCTTTATTTGCCAGGTGTAGCAACCACAAGCTGGCCAGCACAAAGAAAATTGAGGCATGCACCAGCTTATCGAAACTGAGCAAGTCGAGCCAGTGAGCAGTGGGCACATATTTTCCTGGTGTGCTGCAAAGCCCAAAAATAATGGCCGTCCAGGCAATGGCGTAAAAAAGCGCGTATTTCCGAATGAGCTGTATCATAAGCGGATGATAATCACAAAAAAACCTTCTGCATGGCGGCACACAGAAGGTTTTTTTAAGTTACTAAAAATTATTAAGCACCAATAAGCGCTGTATAAGCATCAGCCGACAAAAGATCTTGCAATTCGGCGGCGCTTTCGATGCTGATTTTGATCATCCAGCCTTTTCCATAAGGATCGGAGTTTACCGCCTCAGGGGCGCTGTCGATGTCTTTATTTACTTCCAGCACTTTACCAGTTAATGGCATAAACAGGTCTGAAACTGTTTTAACCGCTTCCACGGTACCGAAGATCTCTTCTCTTGCTACAATATCCCCGAGGGTTGTTACATCGACATAAACAATGTCACCCAGTTCTTTCTGGGCAAAATCGGTGATACCTACATAGGCTTCATTGCCTTCAACACGAACCCATTCGTGATCTTTGGTGTACTTTAATTCTGCTGGAAAATTCATAATATTTTTTGCACAAATATATCATCTTTCTATGAAAAAGAAAGAAAGTGATTTACATAATCGGTTTTTTTTTACCCACAACCAAAACGCGCTGCCGTTTAAAACTCTATTTGTATTTATGCTGGCCAGCATTTAGATTTACATCGCACAAAACGGGGTGCCGCAAGCTATGCAGCGCTTTGTTTTTTTAGCAATTCGACGACGTTATTTATTTTTAACTCTTTAAAATTCTGTTTATGAAACATATCACGGTAATAGGCAGCGGCACCATGGGAAATGGCATCGCTCACGTATTTGCACAACACGGTTTTTCCGTAAACCTGGTTGACATCAGCGACAAAGCCCTTGAAAAGGCATTGGCGACGATCGCTAAAAACCTTGACCGCCAGGTAGCAAAAGGCACGATCACCGAAGCAGACAAAGCTACCACGCTGGGCAATATTAAGACATTTACCAAGCTCGAAGACGGCGCAAGGCAGGCCGACCTGGTGGTAGAAGCTGCCAGCGAAAATGTAAAGATCAAATTGGATATCTTTAAACAACTCGACGAAATTTGCCCGGCCGAAACCATCCTCGCTAGCAACACATCGTCTATTTCCATCACCCAGATAGCGGCTGTTACCAAACGCGCCGACAAGGTGATCGGGATGCATTTTATGAACCCGGTGCCGGTGATGAAGCTGATCGAAGTGATCCGCGGCTACTCTACCAGCGACGAGGTTTGCCAAACAATCATGGAACTGTCGAAAAAACTGAACAAAATACCGACGGAAGTAAACGACTATCCGGGCTTTGTGGCCAATAAGATCCTGATGCCGATGATCAACGAAGCGATTATTACCTTGTATGAAGGTGTAGCTGGCGTAGAAGAGATCGATACCGTTATGAAATTAGGAATGGCGCACCCAATGGGACCTTTGCAACTGGCCGATTTTATCGGTCTCGATGTATGCCTCAACATCATGCGCGTGCTGCAGGACGGCTTCGGCAACCCAAAATATGCCCCATGCCCTTTGCTGGTAAACATGGTAACAGCAGGCCACCTTGGTGTAAAAAGCGGTAAAGGTTTCTACGATTACGCCGGTGGCGGAAAAGAACTGGTGTTGGCTTCCCGTTTCAAAAAACAACCGTCACAAATTCCGGCCTGATTTAGTGTTTGTGAATTGATAAACGTATGCCGGAAACACCCATATTTACAATAGAATATCCTCCCATTAAAAGTGCAGGAGTGTACTATTTCAATACATCTTCCGGACTCCGCTACGAGGTGAGGTTTGGCAGGCGACAGGACAACATCCTCCACTCTACCATCGTATTTGGGGTTATTAACGAAGAGTTTGAAGGCGAGGAGTACATTACGACCAACCGCGGTGAGGTATATAAAGTGATGAACACTATTGTGATGATCGTGCGCGATTTCATTGACCAACATTCCAAGGTCAATATTTATGAATTTCACGCCATCGATCGCGATGACGAAGAGGCTCACAGCAGTGAAAAAGAACAGAAAAAAAATAAGATCAAAGGTAATGCCCGCCTCAGGCTATATAAGCGTTATCTCCCGAAAATTTTCGAGCAAGGCTGGAATTTCAATTTCGAGGGAAACAACGCAGTGGTAACAAAAGCATAGGAGTTTGATAATTTAACAGAAGATAAGGCATAATAATGAGGTCTGAACCGGTTGCATCGCTTACCTTTGCAGCCTGATTTAAAAAGCCCGTTTTACAGCATAGTACCCAGTTCCAATCATGGCAGTATATAAATTTAAAATATTCGTAGAAGAAAACGAAGACATTTACCGGGAAATAGAGATCCTGTCGTCGCAAACATTCGAAGATTTTCACGGGGTGATCCAGGACGCTTTTAAGTTTGACCGCAA
>DAIUED010000365.1:0-3877 GCA_036845295.1 Bacteroidota bacterium | reverse complement strand
TTACGCACTGAACCAGTCCGAGCCGACCTGGATCAGCTATGAAAGCTGGGACGGCTCCAATGGCACCCGCCTAAAATTGGAAGCGGGCAAGCTGAAAATCGAAAAGTATACCAAAGTGCCCTGGAAAAAATACACCGCCGACTATTTGCCGGTTCGTTTCCGCCAACGCATCGGCGACGACAACAGCCTTGGCGTGGTGAAATTCAACTTTTTCAACCCTTACGGTGTGTACTTGCACGATACCAACTCCAAACGGTATTTTAAAACCAGTTCGCGGGCGCAGAGTCACGGCTGCATTCGTCTTGAAAAATTCGTTGACTTTGCGGACTTCCTGATTCGGGACGACAGTGTACATTACACGCACGATAGTCTCCAATTGTATTTTGCCAAACAGGAACAACGAAAACTGGCGCTGAAAAAGCCGTTGCCAATTTATACCCGCTACTACACCGCACAGGCTGATAGTACAGGACTAAAGCTCTACATCGATGTGTACAGGAAAGATGAACAAATGATGGAACTCATATATAAATAGGTTATTGCAGGGCTATGACAATTAAGCAACAGATAAAATATCATCTTGACACCAAGAAATTTTGCAAGGTCAAGCGACAAGTTGCAGAAGACTCTTTTGAATTTAGCAATGGCTACATAGTTGACAATTCTGAAGACTTTGTATTAATGCAAGAAGTGGAGGATTTTAGAGTTTTAGGCTATTTGGCTTTCCCTATATCGACCATAGCTCAAATTCGGCATAACGACAACGACAAGTACTATGATAAAATAATGCGATGGGAAAAGAAGGTTGAAGAAGTTTCAAAAAAGTATAAAATCGACTTGACAGACTGGACAAGTATCTTCAAGACCATCAAAAAAGCGGGCTTCAATGTTATCATTGAAAATGAAAATCCAGACGATGAATCATTCGACATTGGACCCATAATTAAGATTATAAAGACTGCTGTTTACATTCAATATTTTAATGCTAAGGGGTACTTAGATAGCGAGCCAACAAAAATAACCTTCGACAAAATTACAATTACAAAATTTGACGACCATTACATAAACGTATTCAGTAAATACTTACGACAACGTAAATCAAAATGACAGTAAGCCCAGCTTATATCAACACTTACCTAAAAACCGCAGGTGTGTTCGAAAGACAGTTTCGCAATTAATCTAAACTCGGTTTTTTTAATCAAATTTTCTGGTGTTAGTTCCGCCCTCCGGTGTAACCACAAACCGGCACTTGAAATACCAACCAAAAAAAGAACAAGACTATGCAAAATCCCGGCTTTTGGCCGGGATTTTCTGTTAGGTATATTGCCTCATGGAAATCTTACTTCACCAACACCGTGTGCGAGGCAACCGACGCCACGCTGAACCATCCTATGGCTTTTGTCTTTCCATCCGGGCCCGAAATATTGGTTTTCACGTTTTCCGGCGTGGTGGCAAAAAGGCCGCCATTGTTGATCTGCGCCTGAGCCTGCACGAAGAAGTTATAGGTATCTTTCATGATCGAGTGCACTTCTACACGACAACGGTCGTTTCGCCGGTATGTTTTAAAGCCTAACAAGGTACTTGGCGGCGTAAATTCGAGTGAATCAACAGAAGAGTCGGTAATTTCACCACCTGTTCCGTCGATATTCAGGTTAAGATCTTCCGACGCAGAAAATAATGTATCGTTACGGAACGTTTTGATCCAGTAATAATCCGGTACATCGTCGGCCTTATCCTTAGCAAAAAGCATACACAGGTACGTAGAATCACTGCTATTGCCCTGAGGTCCGAAGCCAAAACTACCGTCGTTTAGCATCACGCTAATACTATCGATGGACGCGGGACGTTTCTGACGGGTTGTTGCGAGGTATTGGCTGCCGTCGATCTCTACAATCAGCTTGTAGTCGTGTCCTACCTTGGCGATGGTATCGGTTAGCCAGCCTGAAAACACATAATTGCCATTGCTGGTATGCGTAAACGTGAATTGGCGGTTATCCGTAAGATCAACCAGCACAACGTTGGCGCCCGATACCCCTGATGGGTTGCCCGAACTGAAATAGCTGGAATTATTGGTGATCTTCACAACCTGGTCTTGCCTTAAGTTGTTAATGAATGCATCGATCACGTAAAGTTTCGATCCTTCATCGAGCTTTACCTGTACCACATCTTCGCAAGATGTGAAGCCAAACGCGGCGAGGCAAACAAAGAATAATCTGGTTAAATGTTTCATATCGTCAAAACTTTATCGCTTAAAAATTGAAATTATAGGTTAGGGCCGGAACAATGGTACCAATGACCGAATAACGCACCGCCTCGGTTTGATTCGGTTCGCCATCTTTGGTTCTGAAATAGATACTAAACGCGTTCCGGCGGTTGTACACGTTGTAAACACTCAGCACCAGGAATTGCTTGAAACGACGCGTTTCATTCTTTTTAAAGGCATACGTGGCGCCAATATCAAGCCGGTGATACGGTGTAATGCGGTAATTGTTACGAATACCATCTGTGTTGTACGGAATGTTGTAACCCTGTACCTGTATTTTGGTATTTGGGAAAGTGGCCGGCGTTCCACTCAGGAACACGAAGTTAGCAGAAACGTTCCAGCGTTTGGTAATATCGTAATTGAGGCTCGTATTCAGGCAGTGGGTGCGGTCGTAGCGGCTGTAAAACCAATTATCGTTACTGATGCCACGAACCAGACGCTCCGTCTTACTGAGGGTGTAACTGATCCATCCTTGTAATTTACCTTTGGATTTCTTCACATAAAATTCGGCCCCGTATGCCCGTCCAAGACCCTGCAGCAATTGCGACTCTACCTGTTCGTTAATGAATAAGTTCGCGTTATCCACGTAGTCGAGCTGATTCTGCATGTATTTGTAATACACTTCAACCGATGTCTCGAACATGTTGTCTTTAAAATTCCGGAAATACCCGATGCTTCCCTGGTCGGCAATAAGCGGTTTCATATTGTTGGTGGCCAGAGTGTACACGTCGAGTGGTGTGCTGGCGGCTGTGTTGCTGATCAGCTGTAAATATTGAGCCATCCGGTTGTAGCTCGCTTTCACAGAACTTTTAGCATTGATCACATAATTGAGTGCCACGCGAGGCTCTGGCGTCACATACGTAGTCGATACGGCACCCTTGCCGAGTTTTTTTTCATAGTCGAACGGTAAAGGCTCGTTAGGAATGGTGTCGCGGAAATGGTACTCCGTTCCTTTGCCCATAAAGCTATAAACACTCAGCCGCACGCCATATTCAGCCGTCAGGCGAGGAAGCAATTTCTGTTCGTTCCCTAAATACACAGCATTTTCGAGTCCGTAGCGGTGTTCTGATTTAATAGTGCTTTTGGTGCCGTTGCTAAACGAAATGTCGGTATCGTAAGGTGTAAAATCGTAATAAAGCGATTGTAATCCAAAACGGATGGTGTTCTTTGCATTAAGATAGTAGGTAAAATCGGGCTTGATACTATAGTTTACAATATTACTTGTCCACTTGAACGATTGTTTGTTATCGCTGCTCTTAAACTCTAGAAGGTATTTATAATTACTGTAAAAAGCCGATACGTTCATGAACAATTTGCTGTTAAACACGTGGTTCCAGCGTAACGTTCCTGTAGCATTGCCCCAATTGAACGAAAAAACCGATGCACCAAACACATCTTTTCCAAAGTAACCGCTCACAAACACTGTGTTTTTGTCGTTGATACGGTAGTTGAGTTTCGCTGTAAGATCGTAGAAAAAGAACTTCGCATTTTTAATAGGATTCGTGGACTTTACAAACGGCTTCACCAAGGCATCGATATAGCTGCGGCGCCCGGCAATAATGAAACTCATCTTATCTTTGATGATTGGAGCTTCGACGCTAAGACGACTAAAAA
>DAIUED010000364.1:0-3880 GCA_036845295.1 Bacteroidota bacterium | reverse complement strand
AACGGCATGCTGGCAACGCGCGACATCAGCCAGTTTTCGGATGAACAAATGCATCTGCTGGATCCCGATAAGATCAGAGGCTTTGCGAAAAGTGTCAAAGGTATTCAGTCCGTATGGCAGTTGTTTCCGTCGTTCGACGGAAGTCCTTCCGAAAGCAGGGAAAATTACTACGTGCGCGTCAGCGAGCGCCTCCGGCACAAAAATAGGCCGGTACAGATCCGAGATCTCGCACAGGTCATACTCAAGGCATTTCCGCAGATCCTGATTGTGAAACTTTTTAACAGTAAGCGCGAGAATTTTTTTGCAATCCCTGGTGTTGATCTGCCCATTGTACTCATTCCGCGCGAAACAAAAGAAGGGGCCTTTCTCACGGCACAGCCACATGTGGATTTGTCGGAGTTGTTTCGGATCAAAACCTTTGTGCGTTCCATTGTATCGCCGTTTGTAAAAGTAGAAGTAGGGAATGCCGTGTATGAGCGCGTAAAAGTAATGTGTAAAGTATTGTTTCATAGCAATACAGAGGCTGATAGCATTGCCCTCAGGCGGCGATTCGTGGCGGACATCAACAAATACATCTCTCCCTGGCTGTATGGCGAAACCGCTAACCTTAAAATAGGGTCTGCCCTCTACAAAACCGAATTCCTGATCTACCTGAAAGGCCTGCCTTATGTGCGTTACATCAGCAGCTTTTCGCTGGTACATTTTTCGTTCGATAGCGACCCCGAACTCAACGACATCAGGGCGCAGGTAAACGACCTGGCCGTGAGCGGAAAAGACATCGTGGAAAGTTCCACGCCGACTTCCGTGCTCATTCCGTCACCGTACCACATCGTCGAGATCCTCAAAGAGGCCGTTCCGGGAACTCCCGAACACTCCGGTATCGGCAATTTTGTTGTCGGCGAAGAATTCCTCGTAGCGGGTAATCCGTCACCAATGCAAAAACAACATGAAGATCCCGAGGACGAAGAGCCTTTCGGACTTACCATTTCTCATAATATATAGCGCTTATACCATGGATAATAAGATCAGAAAGAAAACATACGGCAGGGAGGAACTGAAAAAGTATTTCAAGAACGGACAGATTCCGACAGAAACGCATTTTGCTTACCTGATCGATTCGGTGATCGTGCAGCAGGACGATGGTGTATCGAAAGACGAAGAGAACGGTTACATCATTTCGCCACTGGGTTCATCGAGCCGCCTCATGACTTTCTATAACAGCATGGACCAGATGGAGCCTTTCTTTTTTGTAGATCGCGACAACCATCAGTCGCCAAGCCTGCGCTTCACCTCCGGAAAAGCAAAGTCAGAAGAAGCAACGCGAAACGATGCATCGACATTTTTTCACCAGGACGGCAGTGTGGGTTTTGGCAAGCGCTGCGGTCCGGGCATGAAAGCCGAGTTCAACGGATTTATTGGCACGCAAGGCCGCAAAGGTACATACAAAGAGGGTTACGTGGAGGCAAATGGTAAATGGCATAAGATCATCGAAGGGCTAGACAATTGCCAGGCGTTTGAGGTGATGGCCAGGACCGGAAAAAAACGGAGCGGCAAATTTTCCATCATGCATGCCATAGCGCTCAGTGCTTTCGGCAAGTCGAGGAGCGCGATCCGGAAAACACGGGCGCACTACGGTTTTTTCTGGAACAAGCTCAACCTTCGCTGGACAGGCACAACGCACAATTACAACCTTGAGCTGAGGGCTAACCGGAATTTTGGCAAAGGCGTGAATATTTATTACAATGTCACCAAACTGTGGGATGATGAACTCTTTTTGAACGAAGAGGAGTATTATCCTGCAAAAAAATAACCGATCCATTACCAGGAAATGCAACAGAACGGCCCTGTTTTCATAGAAAAATCTGCGTTTAAAGATCCTTCGGAGGATTTTGAATTGCTCGTAGCCAAAGGCATTGAGCTGCTTCAGAAGCTGACGGGGCACACCTGGACAGATTACAACGTGCATGACCCCGGAGTGACGATTCTTGAACAGCTCTGCTTTGCGTTTACGGACCTCTCATACCGTACCGGATTTGATATCAAAGACATTCTCAGTGATGAAAAAGGAGAGATCAGCCGCGCCAAAAACCTGTTTTTCGACCGGAAGAAAATCCTGACGACCAATCCGGTGACCATCAATGACTACCGTAAAGCCATCCTCGATGAAGTAGAGGAGGCAGACAACGTTGACATCGTGCCCGTTCTCTCGAAACACTCTTCTTCTTTTGTGAAAGGTATCTACGACATTCGCATCAAGCTGCGCCATGATCTGGCCGGCCGCCAGAAGGAGGACGCCGCATTTATGGCAGAGGTGGAGCACAAAGTTAGAAAAGCCTTTATTTCGAAAAGGAATCTGGGGGAAGACCTGTTGAGAAGGATCGTGGTCTTGAAACCACAACACATCAGCATCGAGGCTGATATTTTGATAAAGGATTTTGTGCACCCGGAAGATGCTCTGTTGAGCATTTTTCAAAGCATACGCAACTTTTTTTCGCCGCAGCTCAAATTTTATTCCGAACGGGAGTTACTCGATAAGAACTTCAGGATGGAGCACATTTACGAAGGACCTTTGCTTAAACACGGCCTTGTTCCCGATGAGGCACTGATGCCCATGCGCTCTGAGATCGACGTCTTTCAACTCATCGGGGCAGTTTCCGCGGCTAAAGATGTACTGCTGGTGAAGAGCATGGCCATCGATGGTCAGCCGGCAACAGGCATCGAACACTCGTTTTTACTAGGCAAAGAATCGTTTCCGGTGATCGATCCAGATGACTTCTTCGACGCTGTGAAAGTATATGCCGGCGACTTTAAGTTAAACGCATCCCGGAAAGAGTTTATGGCTCTGCTGAGCAAAGCCGATGCGCTCAAACAATTTGAACGAAGGGTGTCGCGTCACACACCCGATGAAGATCATATATCCGGCGGTAGCTATAAAAACTCCGGCGGTTATACCTCTATTCAGGACCATTTTCCGCACATCTATGGTCTGGGCGAATACGGTGTATATTCCTATGAAGGGAAAGACCGGAAAGCAAAAGTGAAGCAGCTCAGGGCTTACATCTTTTTCTTCGAACAGATCCTGGCTAACTACCTCGCCCAGCTGGAGAACATCAGTCACCTGTTTTCTTCCGACATGGAGGCTAACGAAAGCCGTTCATTTTTTATAAAGCCTTTGTACGACATCCGCGGAGCCGACGAGATACTGGCGGCAACCACCAACCCTTATGATTGGCAGAGGTTTATCGATAACAAAGAAAACCCTTATAGGCATTGCCTGGAAAATGACCAGGAAACACTGTCGGATTACCGGAGCAGAAAACACCAGGTATTTGAGCATCTCTACGCCCGTTTCAATGAGTTGTTCATCAACTATCCCGTTAATGTCTACATCGCGCATTACGGAGATACAGACACAAGTCGCGAAGGCCTGATGCTGAAGTGGAAAGCCGGCGTGTTGCGGAACCTCGATGAAACAGAGTATTACCGGGTTCAGGCCTTTGATTACCTGAACAGTGAAGCCAAACCCGGCGGCTTCGAAAAAAGGATCATGCGCTTGCTTTACATCCCCGACGAACGCAAGAAGCGCTTGTCCGCGATGTTCGACCAGGGCGAGGTGAGTGTGTTCTCCGATCGCGGAAACCATCCCGCCGATCAGCCCGGTCCGCCACAGATACGCGTTGTGAACCTGAACCATGAAACGCTGGAGATCATCCAGGGGCAGGGCCATTACCATGCCTATTCATTCGGGAAAGAAGGTGTTTCTTTACTCAGGTATGGCACCAGCTATGATAATTACAGGATCGTGCCGGCCGAACACATTGGCCACGCCTACATCATTATTTACAAAAAGCCGACGCAGAAACAGTGGAAGACTATTTCC
>DAIUED010000363.1:0-3882 GCA_036845295.1 Bacteroidota bacterium | reverse complement strand
GGTGTTGTACCGCCGGAAACAATACCCGGCCCCGACCAATTGTATGTTACCGGTGTGGTAGTTGTGCTGGCAATGGCATTTACCGACGTTAACGTACAGGTAAGAACGGCGGAGGCACTGGAGCTTACAGTTGGCTGCGCAATATTCTGACTGACCACCTGAGAACCGGTTGTGCTACAGCCGTTGTTGGTGTTGGTAACTGTGTACGTATAGGTGCCTGGTTGATTGACGGTAGCTGTGGCGGAAGACCCACCGGATACAACACCTGGTCCGCTCCATGCATAACTTACCGGGCTTGTGGTTGTGCTTGCCACAGTGTTAACGCTCGTTAACGTGCAATTTAAAACGCCTGAAGCACTCGAGGTAACACTTGGAGGGCTTATATTTTGAGTAATCACCTGCGAGCCGGTTGTTGAACAGCCATTGCTGGTATTTGTAACGGTGTAATTATAGGTTCCGGGCTGGTTAATTGTTGGCGATGCACTCGTACCGCCCGACACAATACCTGGCCCTGACCAACTATAAATAACGGGTGAAGTGGTTGTACTCGCTACCGCCGTTGTTGAGGTTACCGCGCAGGTAAGCTGTCCTCCAGACGAAGATACCGACGGTGGTGTGGTGTTCTGCGATACCGTAACCACAGATGGAAGCGACGGGCATCCTGCATTAGTTACGATAAGTGTATAGGTTCCAGGCTGATTAACGGTAGGAGAGGCAGTTGTCCCTCCTGTCACGATGCCCGGTCCTGACCAGGCATACGTTCCACCGCCCGAACCTGCAAGCACAGTGGCTGTCGTGGCGCAGGTGAGTAATTTCGGCGTGCCGGCGTTAGCAACAGGCGCATTATTTACGGTAACTGTTACAACTTTCGAACTCTGAATACAAGTACCAATGTTGCTGCCGCCAACCGTATAGGTTGTAGTGGAAGAAGGAGAAACAACAATAGAACTGCTGGTGGACCCTGTGGACCAGGAGTAGGTTGAGGCCCCGCTGGCGGTAAGTGTGGCCGACTGGCCTGCGCATATTGTCGCATCGGCGGCGGTCACGTTTGGCGCAACGCAGGAAATCCCCGATTGCTCGAGAAATACGCCCGAGTCATAAAATTGATCGCCGCCGTCGGTAATAGCCAAAATGAGGTGGTAATTCGCACAGGGAACAACGTTGGCACTGCCCGTCAGGATCGTCGTCATGCCATCATACACGATGGTACTGCCGGTATTGGTAATATAGTAGGACGAGTGGTTGCCGGAGTTGATGTTATCGATGGTCACAGGTTGGCTGGTGCCGGGTACGACCGCTAAATTGACGTTGGAGTAATTGCCTCCCAGTGGGTTAGGGCCTGAAATGAAAAAACCGAACGCGTCGTTATACCCGGCGTTCACATATTCCGGGTATTCTTCGGAGGCAAATTTATAGCGGATGTTTAACGGCGAACACTTAGGATTGATATCAAATTCAAGCATACAGCCGTCGTAGTTACTACTGGTTCCGCTAATTGGAGACAGGGCGGCAAGTCCAGGAGCGCCATTGTTTACGCTCGAGTTCACCCCATTGCCATTGGCAATGTTAGCGGCTGATCCAGTAGTGAGTACAATACCGCTATTGATACCCAGGTTGGTCGTCGCTCCATTCGTAAAAATGGCGTTGGCGCCCGTAGGACAGGTAAGAACGGCATTAGAAATGGTAACACCGCCACCCAGTAAGTAATTGGCAAGGTTGGTGGCATTTTGGTTGGGGGCAACCGAAAGCTGGGAGTAGCTTACCATCGAACAAACACATGCTGCGATGAATAGTATAATTTTTTTCATTTTAATAGTTAATGTTAAATAAGTTAAATTAACACAATATTAAAATTAAGTAATTTTTAAAAGCCGGCCGTGATAAAATGGTTTTTTTTAATAGACTAGACTTATTTTTTGCTCATTTTGTCCAGAATTTTAATCAATTGGTCATTTTCCGGGTCAAGTTTTAAGGCGTACTGATAGGCTTCCCTTGCTTGGGAGGTATCGCCAAGTGCCAGATGAAAATTTCCCAGAATAACGGGGATCGTTTTGTTTTCAGGATGTCTTTGCGCAAGGGCCTCAAACAATACAATGCCTTCTTTTGATTTTTTATGATCAATAAACGTGTAGTTAAGCAGGTCGAGGAGCGGCTGACTGTTCTCATGCGTCCTAAAAAGTGTCAAGGCCATCTGCTCCGCTTTGAGGCTATTGCCGGTATTATAGTAGCAATAGGCAAGATTCAGGTTGCTTTCGAATTTAGTGCTATCGTTCTGTAAAGCCTTGATGTAATAAGGAATGGCTCCCGCATAATCCTGATAAACATTTTGCCGGATAAATCCCAGGTTATGCAATGCAGTGACGTTGCCAGGATCCGTTTTCAATAAAGTTTCGAGGCTTGCGCTTGCTTTATCAACGTAGGCTAAGCGATTTTGGTCGGTCATGAAATAGCTGGACCGGTTTAGGTTCGATAATATTTCCATGCTGTACAGCAAATGGAGTGGTACCGATTCAGGATGTTTATGTATGTCGTGTTCGTAGAGCGTAATTCTATTCTTCCATTCGCTATTCCGTGCAACGGTGGATATAGCGTAAACCAGCAATAACAGCGCGGCCACTCCTTTAAAAGCCGGTGTGGTGGCTTGCAGGGTCGTTGACTCCTGTCTGCGATTAAGGAGCGTAAACAATAGATTCACCAGGAAAATACAGAAGCCAATGGAAGCAAAAAACAGGAAGCGTTCTGCCACAATTCCTGTCACGGGCCGCACAATGTTGACGTACATTGAAATAGAAATCCCGAAAAATACGATCGCGTACCATGCCGGATGTTCGGTTTTGAGGAGCTTGAAAAAATAAAAGGCCATCACTGCAAACACGAGCATGCCCATAAGGGAATAGAAGGAAAAAAAGTCATGGATCGGGAGCGTATTGTAACCGTAGTAGCAAACCATGTCCGACGGAAACAAGAGCATCTTGACATAAAATCCCAGGGCGTTGAAGCCGGTGGATAGCTTCAGGCTCACCGAATGATCGAAGAGCAAAGGATTTTCCGAATAGCTATATACCCGTTCCAGGAGCGATTTATCGAGAAGCAGGCGCTTCACGATTTTTGATACCATAAACCCCGACAGGAAGGTGCCCACCGCGAAAAGAACCGGAAGGATGTTGATGCTGGTTCGGTACTTTTTATATAATATCAAAGGTGCAATCACAAGGTAAGGAAGGAGGTCGTATTTGGTTAAAAAGCCAATGATGGTGAGTAGAGTAGCATAAAGAAGATGGAGGTAGTTGTGGGTACGGAAAAACGAGTCGAGCTGGATGATAACACCCATGCAGCAGATAAAGCAGAGAAGCACATCCCTGTTCTTGAGGCTCGCCACCACTTCCGAATGTACCGGCAGGAAGGCAAACAGCAGCGTAATGCACAGGCTGAAAAGCGGCGGTCTCGCATAAAAAATCAGCAGAAGAACTTTATACAACAAGAAAAGACATACTGCATACAGCATGACATTCATGAGATGGCCTACCCAGGGATTCACACCAAAGAACTGGTGTTCGATGGCAAAGGATACTTTCACGAAAGGCCGGTATTCATAAGCACTCTTTCCGTCCTCGGCATAGTAGGAAGTGAAAATCTGCTTGAAGGATTTAAAGCCCTTGTTGGTGATGTTATTTTCCGTTACAAACTGATCGTCGAGGCCGTAACCATTCCAAAGCGTGTTGCCATAGAGCAGCAACGATAACAGCAAGAAAAGCAGGAATTTCTTTTGCGCCAGGCGCGCCGTTAGTGTTGCAGGCTGGTTCACGGCTTAGGGTTTCTTATACGCGTTCGATTTAAGGGTGTCGCCTAATTCCAGGTATTTGGCCGAGAGGTAAACGGCTA
>DAIUED010000362.1:3460-3896 GCA_036845295.1 Bacteroidota bacterium | reverse complement strand
GGGTGCGCCTCTCTTACTGAAGTAGGGTGTAATGTGAATGCGCCGGGAGCCGGTTGCGGTGGCGGTACCACCTCCAACTCTCAACTCAACCTTACCGGCCTTGCCAACGGCACATATTACATTCGGGTTGACGGCCGTAACTCCTCCACTGGTAGTTTTTCCATTCTTGGAGCTGCAACCGGAAGCGTCGGAACAGCCAATCCTGTACCTGGCCAGGATTGCCTCAGTCCTATTCCATTTTGCTCCAACCCTACCGTCATTGGTAACCCAGGCTATCAGAACACAGGCAACATCTGCGATTTCGGGAGCGGCGGCAACTGCACCTCGGGTGAAAAAAATGCTATGTGGCTGGAACTAACCGTTACCCTCGGTGGCAACCTGGCTTTTAACATCATTCCGAACGATTATGCGGGTTGCGACAATGAAACAGATTACG
>DAIUED010000362.1:0-3450 GCA_036845295.1 Bacteroidota bacterium | reverse complement strand
ACTACTTGTGCCAACATCATGAGTACAAGCGGTGATGGCGAAGTAGCCTGTAACTACAATTACCTTGGCGTCACAGGCATGTCGCCGTCCGGCAATACGCCGGCCGGTAATTCGAGTGGTTTCCCTATAAGCCCGGGCGCTTCCTGCTACGATGCTTCTTATGAAGCCAGTGTGAGCGCGGCTATCGGCGATAAGTTCCTGCTCGTTATTCAAAACTATTCGGGTAGTACTTCCGGCTTTTCGTTAACCATTCCCACCGGACTTGGTATTGCCGTGATTAGCACAGCGGCTCCGTCGCAGGTTATCTGGACGGGTGGTGCCAATACCAATTCGGTAACCAACAGCACAAACTGGGGCGGTTGTACGGTGCCTAACTGTGGTATTCCCGGAACCGATGCTATTGTGGCCGCTTCGGCGACCGTGCAACCGGTGGTAGCAGCCACCATGAGTGTAAAAAGTGTGACGATAAACCCAGGTGCCACCTTAACGATCAATGCCAATGTACGGCTCAATGTGTGCGGGGATTTTGTAAACAACGGCAACCTGGTTTGTGCTGCCGGTTCTACTGTTAACTTCAACGGTACCGGTGCTCAAACCGTATCCGGCAACCTGACCGGCGTCAATAAATTTTCGAATTTCATGGTGAGTAAATCGTCGGGCACCGTGAATGTACTCAGCAACATCGAAACCGGGCAGGACTTTTTCACTTCGAGTTCGACCAGTATTGTGAATACGAACGGCGTTACGATTTTGGTGGGGCGCGACTTTAAGAACAGCAATGGCGCCACTACATTTACCGGCGTCAATGGCAGCAGCGAATTGATCTTTAACGGCACGGGAGCACAGGTGTACAACCCGAACATGAATGCGGCAACACCAGCGTTGATTTTAAACGATGTGACCATGCAAAACACCGGCAGCGGTGTAACGATCTCTTCTACCAATTCGCCAAATATGATCCTGCGGAATACCGGGATCCTGACGCTGACTTCCGGCAAGATCATTACGAATACACAAGAGGTAGAAGTTCGCAATACGGCTCCAACGGCCGTAACTAGCGGCAATACCTCGAGCTACGTGGAGGGCAACCTGAGGCGTTATCTGGCAGCAGGTGCAACCGGTTCTTTTGATTTCCCGGTAGGGCATGCTACTCCGGGCTACGAACGCGCCAACGTGAACTTTGGTACCGCAGCAGCAGCCGGAGCGATCCAGCTGGTTGCGCGTTTTGATCCGTGGGGCGGCACGTTCCCGATGCCTGGTGCGCCAGGCTTTGGGCCTGAGTGTTCGGTCACATACAACAGTCCGTATCTTAACCATGGGTATTGGACGATCAATGCATCGGCTACTAGCACAGGCAATTATACCATGACACTTTACAACCGTGGTTACTCAAATGCGTCCGGTGGTTGGTCGATTGCCAAGAGTCCGTCGGCTGCACCAGCCTGGGCTCTTCAGGGCAATTGTTTCGGATCTCCGGTAACGGCTGTGCAACGCCTGAATATGTCGGGATTTTCCAAATTTTCGATCGTGCAATCAACGGTACCGCTTCCGGTTGAACTACTGGATTTTGACGGCGAATCGAAAGGCATTTTCAATGATGTTTACTGGCGTTCAGCCTCTGAAGACCGTTTGGATCACTATGAACTGGAAAGTTCGATGGATGGAAATTCTTTCCGCAAAATTTGTGAGAAAGCAGCCGGCGGAACTCAAGCAACTCAGCATTTTTACAATTACGACGACTATGCCTATTACAGTCCGGTAACGTATTACCGCTTGAAAATGGTGGATCGCGACTTTAGTTTCAGCTACAGCCGTGTTATCTCGATCGAGAACCAGGGCCTGGAAACTTCGCTGGTGAACATTTTCCCGAATCCGGCGAACAGTGAGGTATTTGTTCAGATCAAAGCGCCGGGACAAAGCCGTGCCGATATCAAACTTACCGATATGCTGGGCAAATTACTTTTCTATAATCAGGTGAACCTGAACGAATCGACAGAAACATTCCTGATCCCTACTGCAGCACTTGCCGACGGCAGTTATGTGGTAACGGTAAGTTATGATAATGGTATTCCGGTGAGCAAAAAGTTGATCATTAACCGGAAGAATTGATATGGTTGCAGAGGCCTTTGGTGAGAAAAAGTCCTTAAAAGCCTTGTCAATACAGCGTATTTACCACAATTCTGTTGTTTTTTTGTAGCTATTTACAACTTTCTTATCAAACGGAAAAAACCCTGAAATCAGGGATGTAGCCGTTTATTAATGGTTTGTTTACCAGGCATTTAATCTTTCAGTACGATTTGCTTTTTCTCGCACTTTACACCGAAACATCATTTAGCATCGACAAATACAGTATTTTTACGTATTTACATTGATTTCATTTCTCTTTAACTTTACACAAGCACCCCCTTTAATTGCTGTACTGTTAAGTGAGATCTTGTACCATATTTGTTCTATTCTGCTTTCTTAGCGCCCTTCCTGTTAAGGCCCAAACCAACTTGTTTCTGAATCCTGTAGTGAGGCTTCATTACGATTCGCTTGAACTAGTGAGCATCCATCAGGCCGACTCTTCTAAATTTAACGCCATCGCCTATTATTATACGCAGTCGTACCTTTACGAGATCACCGGGGAGTGCCCTTCCTGCACGCCTCCTCCGGCATCGCTGTTCGATGTTTCGGCATACGAATACCTGCGGAAGCGTAACGTGCGCGTAGAACGCTATTTCGAAAAATACGGCTTTAAGCTAACGTTATTATCCATCAACGAATTATCGTACCGTCTGCCCATTCACAACCCTTGACCCCACATTTGAGAACCTGCACTTTCCATACGCTTTTGTTTTTGCTGGTATTGGCCGGGCTTCGTTGTTTTGGGCAAAACTACTCTTCGGGTGGCGGGCCGCACTATACCTGTTCGGGGGTGTTTTATGACCTTGGTGGTAATAACAATTACGGCAATAACCAAAGTTATACGACAACCATTTGCCCCTCAACGGCGGGACAGGGCATTCGTATGTCTTTCACGACCTTCAACGTAGAAGCCGGTTTCGATTTTCTTTCGGTGTACGATGGCAGCACCACTGCCGCCCCCATGTTACCGGGATCTTCCTTTTCGGGAAGCACGTCGCCAGGAACGCTTACGGCGACGACGATCAACACCTCCGGATGCCTGACCTTCCGGTTTTATTCCGACGGCGGCACGACGCGGGCAGGTTGGCGTGCCAACATCAGTTGCGCCGCAAAAGTAGCCTACCCTACCACTATCTCTCAGCAGGATTGCTCGGGCGCTGCAACTATTTGCGGCAACCAGAGTGTATCGGGCACAAGCCTTGGTTCCGGGGCGTTCAACGATGTAAACTCCGGCCTGGGCAATATTGGCTGCCTGAACAACTACGCCTCAAATCCAAACCGGTCGGGCGAGCACCAATCGCATTGGTATTATTTTTCGCCCTC
>DAIUED010000361.1:0-3898 GCA_036845295.1 Bacteroidota bacterium | reverse complement strand
CGCCCAGTTTCAGGTAAGAAAGCGCCTTTTGCTTAGGGTTTTGTGTGCTGTTTTGGATAGAGAGCTTATAGTTGGCAATGGCAATCGGCTCGTTCTTCTCACGTTCCGAGATCTCGCCCAGCGTGTAATAAATAACATCGAGGTATTCTTTATTCTTTTCGTCCCGAGTCATCTTCAGCAAGTCGCGTTTGAGTTTGGCCACATTCCCGTATTTGAGATCGACCAAACGTGCCTGATTCATTTTGGCATGAAACACCAAATCGTAATCGGGTTTATAGCCAATGGCTTTCTGGTAATAATCGCGCGCCTTTTTGTTTTCGTTGTTTTCCTCGTATAGCTGGGCAAGGATAAAGGCGTAGCGTGCGCGGGTTTTCTTAGGTGGCTTGGCTTTGATCGCTTCCGTGAGCGCTTTTTCCGCTTCTTTATACATTCCGCGCCGCAGGTAATAGTCGGCCTGCAGGGCCGGAAGTTCCTGCTTGGCGTATTTGGATGCCTTTTTGTCGTCTTTCAGTAACCCGATAATGGGTTCGGCCTGTGTCGGAGAACCGATCTCGTTATAAGAGCGGGCCAGCCATACCATGGCTTTATAGCGGTCGGGTGATTTATACGTGCGGATCACATATTCAAAATCTTCGATCGCCGAAAAGAACTCGCGTTTGTAAAAGTGAGAAATACCGATCACATTCCAGTTATTATCGATCCAATGCCCAGCCGAAGGGATTTCGTTGCCTTTCTGATCCTTAATGGTGTGACGCTGAATGCAATTCGAGGATTTTTTGATGGCTTTATCAAACTCAGGGAACGTTGCCTTGGCTGTTTCGTTGGTTGGCACCAGGAACACAGGCAACAAGCGGTCGTAATCGAACTTATAATCCTTGCGGATCTTGTCTTCTGCCTCTTTAATGCTCTCGGTAGCATAATAGTACCCGTTAAAACGCGCCGTGAGGTTATGATAGCCACGGTGCACAAAGGTGTTTTTATTCGTGCGGCAAGCGGCAAGCGCCAGCAGCAACACGAGTGCCGGAATGCTATATTTGGCTGATGATCTCAAAAACAAGGGTGCAAAAATAAGCTAATAACGTCAAAATCGTAAATTTAGTATAATTTTGTGCAGAACGTATGCCAGAGTCCAAAAATAGCCGTTGGAAGATCTTTACCGAGCAGTTGCGCAATAAGTACCGCCTGGTGATCCTCAACGACGATTCGTTTGCCGAAAAGTTCTCCCTGCGTTTATCGCCGCTGGGCCTCATTATTTTGCTGGGCTCCATTACCATTATCATGACCACTTTCGTGATCAGCACCGTAGCCTTTACCCCGCTGAGGGAGTACATTCCGGGCTATGGAAATGTGAACGATCGCAAAGAACTGCTAAGCCTTAGCAGCCGCGCCGATTCGCTCGAAAAAACACTGGCTGCCCGCGATTGGTATATGGATAACATTCTGAAAGTATTTGAAGGCCACGCGGAAGGTAAGCCAGCCAAGCCCACCAAAGACTCCACCGGCAAGTACCGCAACCTGGACATTAAGCCCAGCGCCGAAGACCTCAAACTGCGAAGCGATATTGAAACCAACCAACTGGCCTCTACCAGCGACAAAGTGAGCGCTAACAAAATCGGCGCCATCAGCCACTATTTCTTCTTCACCCCGGTAAAAGGCATCATCACCTCGTCTTACAACCTGCGCGACGAGCATTTTGGGGTAGATATTGTAGCCAAAAAGGACGAGCTGGTAAAAGCGACACTCGACGGCACAGTGCTGTTTTCGGGCTTTACAGCCGACGACGGTTATGTGATCCAGATCCAGCATGCCAACAACCTTACGAGTGTGTATAAGCACAATGCCAGTGTTACCAAGCATACTGGCGACTATGTGAAAGCCGGCGAAGCCATTTCGGTGATCGGCAACACCGGCGAAAACAGCTCCGGGCCACACCTGCATTTCGAGATCTGGTTTAACGGACTTCCCCTGAATCCACAGGATTACGTGGTGTTCTAACGACTCCCGGCACTTTTACTCCCCATTGCGCGGGTTTGCGGAACAGTAATATGTTAAAATCTCAGGCCGCTTATCTCTCTCATGCATAGGCAATTAGGCAGCGCCGGCCAACTCTAATTTTTTTAGGTTCTACTTCGTCTAAATCCCTAAAAAAACTTTTCGGTATTAGCAATTTATCCATACATTTGCACCCGAATTAAAAAGCATACCATCCATTTTTTTGTAATGACTAATAAAATCAATAGATTCAGGAAGTTTTCGGGTGTCTGTCTGGCAGTATTTGCCCTGTTTTTCATGGTTTCCACCACAGTGTCGGCCTCAGAACCGCAGGAAGACGGTGTCATTGCTCAGGAAGGAAACGGAGCTCACGTGGTTGATCCACACGCAAAAGGCGGCAAGGAAAAAGTTAATATTTCCGAAGTGGCTTTTGAGCACATTTTGGATGCGCACTCCTGGCATTTATGGGGAGAGCATGAACACGCAGTGTCTATGCCTTTGCCTGTGATTTTAAAAACTAATAACGGGATTGTGTTTTTCATGTCTTCCGAATTCCATCATGATACTCACGGCAAAGTGGTCGTTGAGAAAAACGGCGAGCGTTTTGTGAACTTCGAGGAAAAAATCTATTATGCTTCTGCCGATACCAATGAGCACGGACAGTATCTTCAAACATCAACAGGAGCAAAAGGAGAAATTGAGGTTTCAAATGCTGCTGTTCTGGACTTTTCGATCACCAAGAACGTGACTCAGATGCTGCTTTCAGCTATTCTTTTATTTTTAATCTTCACATCCATTGCCAAAGCTTACAAAAAGCAAGGAGTTACGAGCGCGCCAAAAGGCAAGCAGTCTTTCTTCGAGCCCCTGATCGTATTTGTACGTGATGACATCGCGAAAGGCAATATCGGAGCAGGTTCTGACAAGTACGTGCCTTATTTGTTAACTGTATTCTTCCTGATTCTCATCAACAACGTATTCGGCTTAATTCCTATCGGAGCTAACTTAACAGGCAATATTGCATTTACCCTGGTGTTAGCTACTTTCACTCTGATCATTGTAAATATTAACGGTAACAAAAATTACTGGTCACATATTTTCCTACCTCACGCGCCTAAAGCCATCTGGCCAATCCTGATCCCAATTGAGATCGTTGGTATCCTCACAAAGCCTTTTGCCTTAATGATCCGTTTGTTCGCAAACATAGCGGCGGGCCACATCATTGTTATTTCATTGATTGGTCTGATCTTTATCTTCGAATCATATGCTATTGCTCCGGTTTCCGTAGCGTTTGCCCTTTTCATTGACGTGTTGGAGTGCCTGGTAGCATTCTTACAGGCCTACATCTTCACCATGCTGACTGCTTTATTCATTGGCTCTGCTGTGGCAGATCATAATGAGGATGGTATGCATACTACAGATGATGACCATCTTGTTGAAGCAAAACACTAATAGAGAAAATAATTAATAACCAATAAAAACCAAAAACAAATGACAGGAAGTATCGCAGCAATCGGTGCAGGCTTAGCCGTAATCGGCGCAGGTATCGGTATCGGACAAATCGGTGGACACGCAATGGACGCTATTGCACGTCAGCCAGAAGCAACTTCGAAAATCCAAACAGCTATGATCATCGCTGCAGCCCTCGTAGAAGGTGTTGCATTATTCGGTGTGGTAGTTGCTTTGATTTCCTAATCAGCTTCAACAACAAAACCAAAGCCGCTACGGTTGGTATCGGCTTTGGTTTCTAAAAAAGTCATTTGCAAACAAACGCTTGAAAGTATCAGCACAACAGTGCAATCAGTATAAAAATTAAAATAAAGAAAAATGACCAGTACATTCATTTTAGCAAGTTTAATAGAGCCTTCGGTTGGTTTAATTTTCTGGACGACCATCACTTTTGTTTTAT
>DAIUED010000360.1:0-3905 GCA_036845295.1 Bacteroidota bacterium | reverse complement strand
CATCATTAAGAACGAGGTATTGTTCCGCTCAGCTATCCAGCCCGAATCCACTTGCAAGGCAATACCGCTGAAAAGCCTGAAAAACCTGGTGAAGGAAGTACGGGCATATAGCTACGACTTCTACAACTGGAAAAAAGAGGGGACGCTGAAACGGCATTGGCAGGTGTATCATCAACGCATTTGCCCTCGTTGCCAACATTCTCTCACGCAGAAGCACACCGGAAAAGGCCGCAGGCTCAGCTACTATTGCCCTAATTGCCAGAAAATGTACTCTTAGATGCCAAGGTCGTTGTTGACGTCGAAATAGCTTGTAAAATAGTCTTTGAGTTGCAGGGCCAGTTCGCCGATCGTTGACGATTTTTTAATGAACGTTTGTGCGCCCAGCTTTTCAAACCCGATGGTGTCTTCGGAGCCCGATAAGATCACCGTGGGTATGTGGGAAATGAGTTCTGTTGACGTGATCAGTTCGAGGCATTCTTTGCCACTGGTAGGGCCCATGAAAAGATCCATGAAGATGCAATCGGGGTGAGAATTGTCGCGCAGCAAGGCGTCGAGGGCTTCCTGGCAGTGCATAAACGGGGTGCATTCAACAGGCAGATCGAGTTCGCCGAGTGCCAGGAGGAATATTTCAATTTCATCAGGATCATCGTCAATCAGGTAGCAGTGGATCGTTTTGGTAAGTGTCATGGGTAGGGACAGGATGCAATTCCCAGAAAACTACAAAATCCAATGCCCGCTCAAATCACGATTTTGCCTTTAAAATGGGGCAGAATATGGCTAAACCGCAGACTTAACGGGACTAAAATATCCCAACATTCGAATAAACAGCGATGAGGCGCTCCGCTAAAAGGCTTTTGCAAGCCTTTTCCAAGCGGCTTGTACTATAGCGAACCCAGGAATTTGAGAATAGCGTCCCGGCCGCTTTTATCAAGCTGTTCGAAACGCTGCTTCGACGACTGCGCTTCGCCTCCATGCCACATGATGGCCTCTGTGAGATTTCGTGCGCGGCCGTCGTGCAGGAAATTGTTATGTCCGTTTACCGTAGCGGTAAGACCAACGCCCCACAGTGGTGCAGTGCGCCATTCGTTGCCTGTTGCTTTGAAATCAGGGCGGTTATCGGCCAATTCAGCGCCCATATCGTGCAGCAACAGATCGGTGTAAGGATAGATCAGTTGATTCGACACTTCCGGAAAAGCCATATCGGCGCGGGTTGTGTACGACGGGACATGGCATTTGGCACAGCCGATGGCCGTAAAAAGTTGTTTGCCATTTTTTACAGTCGCGTCATTGGCATTCCTTCTCCCGGGTACAGACAATGTTTTAATGTAATAAGCCACTGCATACAAGGTGCTGTCACCCAATTCGTGATCGTCGTTTTTCTGATCGTATTGCGATTGACCCCATGAACTTTCGCTATCGAAGATCATATTGGTAACGCCAATATCTTCAACATAAGCTGCTGCCGATTGTTGGATAATGCTTGGTTGCGCGGCTTTCCAGCCAAAACGCCCGAGTTTGGTCGTTCCCGACATCACATCATATACATAGTTCGGTTTGCCGCTGATGCCATCGCCGTCGCTATCGTTTTCATCGGCTTTGGTAAGGATCGCACTTTCATCGATGGCTTCGAGGAGCCCGAGGCCAAACACAGGTGTGGCCATTCGTGCCGAAAGCATCACGCCAGATGGAAACGGGATGTATGGATTGACAATGGTGTACAGCGGTTTTCGTAAAGAATAGCTTTCGCCATCCGGAAATTGATAGTTGTTTTCTGTATAACTAACATTAACACCGGCTTCTGCCAATACACCAAAGATACCGCGTTGTTGAAGTTGCCCACCGAAACCCGGCACCGGATTTGGCTCTCCGTGCGGCCCTTCGCCGGGAATGCTGATCCGTATCAATAGTGAGCTGAGCGCCTCGCCGGCCATGGGTGCTTTTCCACGCCCGTCGGCCACATGGCAGAAGCCGCAAGACTGGTTGTTGAAGATTGGCCCGAGCCCATGGTTCAACTGGCTATTGTCACTATTGAAGGTCGCTTCAAAAGCCGCGTCGCCAAACTCGTGCATGGCTTCTTTCTCTGCCGACAAACCGGTAAATTTTTGTCCGAAAGCACTCGTACCACTGGCAAAGGTGGTTTGCTTGCCGCCACTGTACCATTCGTTTAAATCGTCTTCACTTATTTCTTTAGGTTTGCGGCACGATTGAAATGCTACAAACGCAAGAGCGAGGGCAATGCCGGTAAATCCGATGAGTCGTTGAGAAGGTATCATATCAAAAATAAAAATAGCACACACACCGGTAAGCGTGCCGGCGTGTGTACCAGGTGCTCTTTTTAGCCGTTGGTAATGGTTTGCAGGTAAGTTTTAACATCGCCTTCCAGGTAGGCTTTCAAATCGTTGATGGCGTTGATAGCGTTTTGTACCTGGGTGCGTTGCCCACCGCTGGTTTGAATGGCTGTGCCGAATGGAACGGTAATGTTATTGAGTGCTGTAATAGCAGCGGCAATCTTGGTTTTAATAGCACCATCCATCGAAATGTTATTGGCTTTGATCAGGTCTTCAAGGCCTTTACCATCGTTCAGGTATTTACCAAGATACACGTTCTGCACACTTTTCATGTTGTTTGTAAAATCGGCCAGTGAGTTCTGAGCATAAGGCGACTCTTCCAGCGAGGCATCTTCGGCTTGAAAAGGTTCTCCGATTTTACCATTCGCCACTTCATCACAGATACCTGCCATGGCATCGATGGTTTCTTCGTATGCAGCGCGTGGCGTGGCATATACATTGTTGCTACCTGCATTTACGTATGTATTCAGGTAGCTGCCGGAAACAGCTGGATTCCAGGCGTTTTTTGCGTTGTTGCACAGCGTTTTTACATTATCTGCCAGGGCTATTAAAAAGTCTTTTTCACGTGTGGTGAATTGGCCTGGTGTTTTATTGCCACCGTTACCAAACAGCAGGTATTCGATCGGGTGAAAACCTTTCAACGATTCTTCGAGCGCATCTACATAAGTAGAAGTAAAAGCACTGGAAGAGGCCAGCACCGAATCGAGGCGCTGAAAATCTACCGGCCAGGTATCGATGCGTGGGTCGATATTATCCACGCTTACCGGGCCAAACAGAAAGCCCTCGCTTTGTTCCCAGGCGCTCCGCACATCCCTCCAGGCTTGCTGGGCAGCGGCCAGGTTTGCAGCATCCGATGCATTGCCGAAATTCACACAGCTTGCATACAGGTTATTCGATTTGTTCGCCATGTCGCTGTACGTGCCATAGATGACATTGGAGGCCACATCGGAAAGGACTTCTTTCTTCAAATTGGCGGTAGCTTCCGGCGTAAGAATTTCTTCTTCTGTTGATTTTGATTTTTTACAGGCCTGTAGGCCGGCGAGTAGGGCAGAAGCCAGGATGAGGACAGTGACTTTTTTCATGGGCTATGTAGAACTTATGTTTTAGGTAGTTAGGTAAATAATGATCTGATCGGTTTCTGTTTCGGTTCTGAATTTTTTCAGGGGCTTGGTTGCGGGCTGCACCGTTACTTCGCCATCCAGGTTAAACGCACTGCCATGCGAAGGACAAAATAAGCCTGATTTGGTAGCCGATAAGGGCTGGCTTTCGTGCGTGCACTGCATGTAAAGCGCGTGGTAGGTATTGTCTGTTTTCTTTACTAACAAAATATCAAATTCGACATTCGAATTTTTGACAACGAGCAGGTTTTGTCCTTCAGTAAACGATGTCTGCGGCACCCGTATCGTATTTTCGGTAGAACTTATTTTCAATACTGGCAAGGGCGAGCAGGCGCTGAGCATGCTGAGCAGCGAGCTTGCACCCAGGATGCCGGCGCAGCCTAGGCAGGATTTTTTAATGAAGTCGCGTCGCTGCATCGTTTAAAAGCTATAGCCGATC
>DAIUED010000359.1:0-3911 GCA_036845295.1 Bacteroidota bacterium | reverse complement strand
CTGGAAATATTCCGACAGCGCTTTTAAATCTGTAACAGACGGCAATTTGTAGTATTTAGGATTGCCCTCGTTGTAGGCCTGATTCGAGAATTTAATGGCTTCTACGATCGACAGCGGCCGCGAAAAAATGCTGTCCTCGGCAAAGAGCCGTTGCATCGCCTGGATTTTGTATAGTGCCCTGGCATTGTTGGCAAACAAACCATTTTCTTTGCGGGTGTCAATCGAGATCTCGAACGGCAACACGCCGCGGAAATTCTTCTCAAAATACTTCAGATCGAGATATACCGGATCGTTTTGAGGTAAATCATCAACCACATACCCCACCACATTCATCAGGCTCATGCCCCAGAAACAAATAATCGTAATGAGGGTGATGCTGATGTAGATCGCGGGCCTTTTGTGCTGTACCCAACCATCAACCTTATCGAGCAGGGAATTGATGCGTTTGGCTTCGAGGTGATTGAGGTGTTTCGCTTTGGGTTCCGGCAGAATATTAAGGATGATCGGAATAAGGATCAATGTAATAATGTATGTCGTCATCACACTAATGGCCGCTACCACACCAAATTCCACGAGTAGCGAACTGTTGGTGAAATACAATACCCCAAACCCGATGGCCGTGGTGACGTTTGCCAGGAACAAACTCACGCCGATGGTTTGGATCGTGCGCGACAAGGCTTTCACTTTATTGCCATGCAGGGCAAACTCTTTGTGGTATTTGTTGATAAGGAACACACAATTCGGAAGCCCGATCACCATGATGAGTGGTGGGATGAGCCCCGTAAGTACCGTGATCTTGTAGCCGAACAACTGCAAGGTGCCCACCGACCAAAGCACACCGATGGCAACCACGAGCACCGAAAAGATCACCGAAGAGAAAGACCGGAAAAAGACCCAAAGCACAATGGCTGTTACCAGCACCGCGAGCAGAAGGAATAGCGTCATCTCCCCGACACTTTTTTCATAATGGCCGAACGGATGTAAGGCATGCCCGAATAATGCATCTGTATACTGTGTTTTTGCGCAAAGGCATCGGCCACGCGACGTATATCGTCCACAATGGTTAGCCGGCGTTTCGAGTTCAGCTCATTTTTATTGAATGTAATGGCCATCAGGTTGGCCCCTGTTTCCTGATTAAAGATCAAGCCATTGTAAAACGGAAGGCCCAGTACTTCCGTTTTAAAGCTATCGACTTCGTGCTGATTCGTGAATGCCCGCGTGAGCAGTGGTTTAAATTCAAACTTCTCAAGGCTGTCGTTCTTGACAATCTTGTAAAGCGAGGTGATCGACATCACTCCTTTAATGCCCTGTATGCCACGGATACTGTCGGTGAGGCGATACCAGTCGTTGATCTTATTGAGGCGGAAAAGGTCTTTGTCCGCAAAACCGATGACCATCACATTACCATCTTCCCCAAATTGCTTTTTAAAGCGCACATATTCCACATAAGAACTATCGTCGTCGGGCAGGATCTTGGCAAAATCGTAAGACAACTCAATTTTCATGGTTTCGAAAACCATGAAACCGGTAATTGCCAAAAGTGCAAGGGTGAATGCGAGTTTATGCCTGAGTAGAACGCCTGAAAAATATTTCCACATAGTGTAAAACGAATCTTGAGAGTTAGTACCTGTAACCTTATGCCAGTCTGCTGGACCGCCAAAACGCCAAAGAGGCTAAAGTTAAAGGATAAATTTTAACTGTCTGAAAAAAAATACCATTGCCGGTGCCAAAACTGTTAAATTATCTCATTTCAGAGTTTATTGGCTTTCCGCACGGTTTTGAGGTTGAGCAGGTTCATGGGGTTTGTCGTCAGTCCCTGGATGCGGGTTGATACCAGCCGTATTACCTGGTCATAGTAAAGTGGAACTACAGGTGCATCGTCTATCAGCATCTGGTCCATTTTCTGGTACAGCGCGTTTTTCACCTCGCGGTTTTGTTCGCGAACCACTTTTTCGAACAGCACATCAAATTCAGGATTTTTATAATGGGTGTAATTCGAACCCATTGGGGCGAAGTTCTTGCTATAGAACAGGCTCATAAAATTTTCTTCATCGGCATAGTCGCCCACCCACGATTTTTTAAAGAAATTGTATTCGCAGCTTGCTACCGCCTGGCGCAACACCGAAGGTTTATCGACACTAATGCGCACCCGAATGTTGTTGTCGGCTAGTTGCGACTGGATAAATTCCGTTTGTTCGAGGTAGTTGTCTGTGGTATGTAATGTGATTTCAGGCAAATCTTTTCCTTCCGGATAGCCTGCTTCGAGCAGCAATTGCCTCACTTTTTCCGGGTCGTAATGATAGCCTTTCACAATTTTATCGTTGAACGATGGCAGGCCATTGGGAATAAAGCCGGCGGTAGCCGGGTAGCCCACGTTCTTGCGGAAATATTTCACCATTTTTTCCCTGTCGAAAGCATAATTAATGGCTTTACGCAAGGCCTTCATCCGTAAGGGCGATTTTTTCACCAATTCCATGTTGTCGTCAACCAGAATCCCCAGGTAATCTGTTTTCAGAAAGGTTTGTTTCTGCAGAACGAATTTTTGGGCGTATGCCTGCTGCAGATCACCGTTCTTATCCAATACTTCATTGATATTGAATGCATCGGCTCCGCTAAGCATATCGTATTTGCCGTTTAGCAGCTCCATAAACGCTGTTTCCCGGTCTTTGATAAACGAAAGCGTCACGGCATCCAGGTACGGAAGGCGCTGATTCCCTTCAAACTCAAAATAGTTCTCGTTTTTGAGCAATACCAGCTTTGTACCTTCCTCCCAGAGCTTAAACCGGAAAGGGCCAGTTCCTACGGGATTCCGGCGAAAATCCTGCCCATACATGTCAGTTGCTTCCGAAGGAATTACCGAAAAATACTTCATGGTGAGCACACTTAAAAACGCGCTGAAAGGCTGTTTAAGGTAAATCACAAAGGTGGTGTCGTTGATGGCACTGAATCCTTTATAATTGGTTTTTTCGGTACGGTCGATGTTGGTAAGCAACGACATGGCGCTGCTCGTTTTAGCATCGTAGAGGCGGTTGAAAGAAAAAACCACATCTTTGGCTACCACGTTGCGGCCTTTCCCGTTTTCAAAACATGCGTTGTCGTGGAAAAATACATCGTTGCGCAGGATAAACGTATAGGTGAGGCCATCATCACTTATATACCAGCGTTTGGCAATGCACGGGATCACATGGAGCGAATCATTCATCTGCACCAGTCCGTTAAACAACTGGTTTACCGGCCAGATGTCTTCCAGGTTATTGGCTGTGGCAGGGTCGAGGCTGCTCACTCCCGCCATTTCATTGTAATTAAATACCGTGCGCTTATCTTCTGCCACTTTTGGCCCGCCGCAGCCGCCCCAGAGGGCAAACAGCAGGAAAGGAAACAGGAGGTAATGCCATATGGCCCGAGCGATCTGCATAGAAATAGAATTGATACGTATATCAATATTAACAAATAGCGGCCAGCCTTTTTTAAGACTATTTCAGCAGTTTTTCACAGGATTGTGTCAATTCTCGCAAATTGCATAAATTAGACACTTGGAAGGGCCTATAAAAAATGGCCATGCATTGCTTGTGCGTAAAAACCGATAAACACATGTCAAACCCAATCATGATGACGACAAAAAAAACAATACTGCTGGCCCTGATCCTGATCTCTGCATCCGGGATGCAAGCCCAGGATGATGCATTGGTAAAAGTAAGTCCCGAAAATGCGGCGATGAAAATGAAGATGGGGAACTACGAAGACGCCCTGGGCGATTACCTGCAGTTGCTCAATGAAGATCCGCAGAACGAGTCTTATAACTACAATGTAGCAGTATGTTACCTTAACTCCAACGTCAACAAAGCAAAGGCAGTACCTTACCTCGAGATCGTAACACACCGTGAAAAACACGATCCGCATGCCAATTACCT
>DAIUED010000358.1:0-3914 GCA_036845295.1 Bacteroidota bacterium | reverse complement strand
CAGAATAGCAGTGGAGCAGAAGACTACGCAATTATAAGTCAGACCTCGGACAAATATGCTCCTAAAAACCTGGCTATAAAACCGGCGAATTACGCAGAAATAATCATTGTAGATGGAAACTCGCTCGAGATCAAGGCCCGCGAAAGTATCGACCTAAAAGGCACCAAATGGCTGGTTAAATCGGCTCACCTGGCACCTAACGGCCATGTCTTCTTTGTTGGACCTTGTGGCGACAACAACAACGATTACATCAAACACAATGGCGTATTTAAATGTGTGGACGGAAAAGCCATGCTGGGAGCCATCGAAAACTCAGCAGACGAACTGCCAAACCTACAGGTTGTTAAGTTCGCTGCCAATAAACCGGACGTGATAAGCCTGATTACAAAAGCGGATGCAGAGCGTAACATAGCCGTACTGGCTGGATCGGCCTATAAAGCCAAACCAAAGGCTGCGTTCACACCGGTATTGGACAACATGCAACGCATTGGCTCAGGATGGATGATCGAACAAATCCAATACTCTGTGCATTTTGCAAACAACAAAATGATCCTGACCTATGAAGTAAAAGAAAACGGTTGGTCGAATGTGGTCATTAACGACAAGGGGCAGTTGGAAAAGTATCTGATAATGCCAACCGATGGCTTTGCGACTTCTGATGTATTTTTTTCCAGTGATGAAAAAAGCATGTACTGGGCTGTGTATGAGCCGAACGCATACAATAGTGGCATATTACCTTTACAGGGACTATATCAACCCAAAAAATTAAAAAATGTGCTTGCAGCCGAACTCCTTTTCAGTAAAATAAGCCTGACGGATTTCAGCAATAACGGCGTGCAAACCATCGGCGGGAAAGAATTTCTGCTGAATGCAAACCGTCCGCTGGTGGCCGACACCAACGATGAACTCATCTTTCAGGGAAGATCGCTTAACAAGAAAGCAAAAGACAGCGACTTAGTTCTGATAAAGGTATCGAAATAAGGGCATCGAGACAAAAAGCAGGCAGGCAGGCAACATCATGCCTGCCTGCTTTGTTTATATAGGTAGATGCAGGCTGCTATACGGCGGCAAGCCATCTCGTTTTGCAAACGGCCATTAAACGTCTATCTTTAAACAATCCTTTTTCTTGAATGTATGGTTCAATTACCAAATTACACATTATGCAGTGCATCAAGGGAAAGAGAATCAAAAACGAAAATGTAGCCCATACTGCGCCCGTAATTTTCAAAGACCTAAACACAATAGCCATGCATATCGATCACATTTTCATTTTAACCGACGATAACGGAAAAATTGCTAACGAGCTCGCCGGCTTCGGCCTGGCTGAAGGGAGTAACAGGGTGCATAACGGACAGGGAACAAGCAATCGTAAATTTTACTTTGAGAACTTCTTTCTGGAAGTTCTCTGGGTTCATAACGAACAGGAAATAAACGGCGATGCCGTCAGGCCAACCGGACTTTGGCAGAGGGCCGCGTTTAGAACAAATCACTTTTCCCCTTTCGGGCTTTGCCTCACAAACATTGATGACACGAATCTCCTTTTTGGTAAGGCTTTTAAGTACCAACCGGCATACTTTCCAAACGGAATGGAAATCGACATCGTAAGAAATGAGCATTCTCCAGACCTTCCCTGGACGTTCAGATTGCCATTTAAAGGACTGCAAAAAAACGAAAAGGAGCCGACAACTCACCCAAATGGCATATCGCTCTTAACAAAAGCCTCTTTCGAGTACACTTCCAATGCCGATACCCATTTTCTGGACCACTTCAAAAGCGAAACATCTATCCAGTTTGTCGAATCTTCCAGGCAATGGCTTACCTTAACGTTCGACAACGGAAAACAAGGCAAAAAAAAGGACTTCGAGCAGCTCAGATTAACGATTAGCTACTAACTGATTGCCGGCTTTGCACAACACGCAATATGCCGGCCCACGCAGCGCAAAGAGGACTTCCAAAACAGTCGAAAAATCATCTGCCCGGGTGAAAACATTTGAATAATTTCTACGATGCGTCGCGCGCTTTTTTCTAATTTGCAGCACCGTAAAAGTGCTTAGCCTCAAAAAAACGAAGTGCCAATGCGCCTTGAACTTAAGGATTCAAGAAAAAAATAGTGCAAAACAATGACATTAACTCAGAAAATCATCGGCATAGGTTGCGCTGCAGGTTTGTTTTTTTCATGCAGTCATCGGCAAACGGATGCAACAACTGCTAAACCAGCAGGATTTCCGGAAGACTCGACCGCTATCATGCAAACCCTCGCAAGTGCCGCTGTGGTAAAAGACAGCGCAACTTACCTGCTTGAAAGAGCCGAAATGCTGGCACATAAAAACCTTTACAATAAGCAAGTTCAACAATTAGGTCTTACGCGCTATTACATTCTGACAGGGCAATTGGATACCGCTGAAAAACTGGCACGCACAAATCTTCGCACGTATTTCGACCACAACGAAGTTTCTGATCTTAGTGGTAGCTTTCTCAACCTGATGGCCGCCATTTCTTCTTACAGAAACAAATCTGAAGAGGCGGTGCGATATTTTGAAGAGGCCTTGCGGGTGTTCGATAAGACAAAAAACACGCAGCAATCCGCAGCTGTTCATTTCAACCTGGCCAACATCTTTTTCGGGCGACTGGATTACCAATCTGCCCACCGGCACGCAACAATTGCGCAAAAATCCTTCAGTACCCTCAATAATAAAACCTACGAGGTACTCGCGTCTTCCATTTTGTCGGTAGCCCTGGCGAAATTGGATAGCGTGGAGAAAGCGAAAAGCCTTGCGCATAACAGCTTGAAACAAAGTATTGAGATAAATGCGGCACAAGGCATCATTCTCGCTAACTACGCGCTTGGAGAATGTGAGCAGGCACAACACCACTATCGCCATGCGCTTGAATACTATAACACCGCCCGAAGAATAAGCGATAGCCTGAAGACGTCGGGTTTAGCACTCCCTATTCTGGCAGCACAGGGCTATTGCTACCTCCAACTCAATGACTACGATCGAGGGATAGAAACGGGAAAAAGTGCGCTACAACTGGCTACGTTGACTGACAATAAGGAGATACAGCACACGTTAAACCGGAATCTGGCATTTGCGTACGAGCAAAAAGGTGACAAAATTACGGCGTATGGGTATTTGAAAAGTGCAGAGGATATTTTCCGGAAAAGTACCATAGAAAACAACCAGCGAACGATACAGGAAATGCTGACCAAATATGAAACCGAGAAAAAAGACCACCAGCTTTCGCTGAACGAAAACATGCTTTTCCGGCAGAAAGTCTATATTTCGATGTTGCTGACAGGCATTGCGCTAACCTTCATTTTTGTATTTTTCTTTTTCAAAAGCACCAAGCAAAAAGCAAACATAGAACGTCTGCGCAAAGAACGGGAAATAGAACTGGCGCTAAGTAAAGGCGAAGAGCAAGAACGCAAACGCCTGTCGGAAGAGTTGCACGATGGCATCGCTTCCTCGCTTACTGCCATTCGCCTGCAACTGGAAAATAAGTCGGGAGAACATACGCTGCAGCTTGTTAAGAAAACCCATGAAGAAGTAAGGCGGATTGCACACAATCTGATGCCACTGAATTTTAAGGAAAATGGCTGGACAAACGAATTACAACGATTTTTACAGGCACTTGACCAAGATAAAATTCGCATAAATTTCTATACCAATAACCCTAAAGTCGAACTTTCGGAAACAGATGGTCTGATTTTGTACCGTGCTGTGCAGGAGCTGGTACAAAATGTGATCAAACATGCCAATGCTTCCGAACTGATGATTCAGGTATTAAGCAGTGAGGAAGAGCTCTCCATACAGGTGGAAGATAATGGCAAAGGATTTGACAATGCAAACACCGGCGATGCCACAGGACTGAAAAATTTAATACAGCGTCTGGAAAAAATAGGAGCCACTCTG
>DAIUED010000357.1:2500-3914 GCA_036845295.1 Bacteroidota bacterium | reverse complement strand
GCATTGCGGCTCGGAAATTTACCTTTCCCGTCCTGGAGCTTTTTCTTACGGATGGTATCGGCTACGTAGCGCACAATAAGCTCTTCACCCAGGTCAGATGCCAGGGCGTCCCGGTAATCGATCGCCTCCTTGAAGTTATGACCGGTATCGACGTGCACCAACGGGAAGGGAAACTTCCCGGGGCGAAAGGCCTTCAGCGCCAGGTGCACGAGGCAAATACTGTCTTTGCCGCCGCTGAATAGCAAAGCCGGTCGGTCGAACTGCCCCGCCACCTCGCGCAAAATATAGATCGCTTCGGCTTCCAGCTCATCTAAATAATCGAATGGTTTATTCATATCTGTTGTTTCTCTCTATTCAAAATTGTTTACTTAGCTGCTGTGCAGGCCGCATTCTTTTTTATCGGCGTTTTCCCACCACCAGCGGCCGGCCCTGAAGTCTTCGCCTTCCCGGATCGCCCGTGTGCAGGGTGCGCAGCCGATGCTCACAAAACCCTTATCATGCAGAGGATTATAAGGTATATTGTGTTTGCGGATATACGCCTTCACATCATCGAGGCTCCAGGTCAGAAGGGGATGGTATTTCACGATGCCATTGCTTTCGTCCCATTCCACCTGTGGCATCTCCTGCCGGTTCTCCGACTGATCGGCACGAATACCGGTTATCCAGATACGCTTTCCTTGTAACGCGCGTTTAAGCGGCTCCACTTTCCGGATGTAGCAACATTCCTTACGGTTTTCCACACTTTCATAAAAACTCAGCGGTCCTTTGGAAGATACCAGTGTTTGCAGGGCATCGGTTTGAGGATACATAACCCTCACCGGCGTTCCATAGCGGTTGAGGGTCGCGTTCAGCACGGAATAGGTTTCGCTGAACAGCCGCCCGGTATCGAGCGTAAACACACCGATGGGCAAGCGGTTGGAAAAAATCAGGTGCGAGATCACCTGATCCTCGTAGCCCAAACTGGTGGAAAATACCACTTCGCCCGGAAAGGCTTCTGCCAGCGCAGTCAGTGCGTCCTCCGGTGGTTTACCGTCAACCAGTGCGTTGATATGCTTTTGTATTTCCATATTATCCCAGTGCCTGCAATAAGTCGTTCAAAATATCGTCGCGGTGTTCGAGCCCTACCGAAATCCGGATCAATCCCGGAGATATGCCCACCTTCAGGCGTTCTTCTTCGCTCAGCTTGCAGTGGGTTGAGGAGGCAGGGTGTGTAACAATGCTCCGGGCATCACCCAGGTTAGGAGAGATCTTCAGAACCTTCAGCTTATCAAGGAACTTTGTCGCGCCTTCGTAACCGCCTTTCACCGTTACGGTCAGGATACCGCCGCCCGCTTTCATTTGTTTTTTCGCGATAGCGTAGTGCGGATGCGACGGAAGAAAAGGATATGACACGGATTCCAGGCCCGGATGATTT
>DAIUED010000357.1:0-2490 GCA_036845295.1 Bacteroidota bacterium | reverse complement strand
GCGCCACAAACAACGCGTTGGCACAATGCCTGTCCATGCGCAGGGCAAGAGTCTCCAGACTTTTGCTAAGCACCCAGGCATTGAAGGGACTCATCGAAGGCCCCGTGAGACGGCCAAATAGATAAATCTCCTGAATGAGTTCTTTTTTTCCTACAACAATGCCACCTAGCACACGCCCTTGTCCATCCATGTATTTGGTGGCAGAGTGAATGACCAGGTCCGCTCCGGAACTGATGGGCTGCTGTAGATACGGCGTGGCGAAGCAATTATCCACGATCAGTAACAAGCCATGCTTTCTGGCAATAGCAGCCACCGCTTCCAGGTCAATCAGCTCGATGGCTGGATTTGTCGGCGTTTCCAGGTAGATGAATTTAGTTTCCGGTTTCACGAGCTTTTCAATATCACCGGCTTCCTGCGTCGAAAAATATGAGTGGCTGATATTCCACTTTGGAAAATACTTGGTAAACACGGCATGCGTGGCACCAAATACCGAAGAGCAGGAAATGACATGGTCACCGGATTTGAGCAGGGCCATGAATGTGGTAAAAATAGCCGCCATACCCGACGCTGTGGCAAAGCCTGATTCGGCTCCTTCGAGAAGGCATATTTTTTCAATGAACTCGTTGGTATTAGGATTGACGTAGCGCGAGTAAATAAAATCATCGGACTCGTCGTTGAACGCAGCCCTCATCTCTTCCGCTGTATCAAATACGAAACTGGAGGTAAGAAAAAGTGGTGCAGAATGCTCGTTGTAAGCCGTCCGTTCCATCTGGGCGCGAATGGCCTGTGTTTCAAATTGTTTATCCTTCATGTGATGTTTCTTCACTGGTGTGAATGTCTTTAATGGTCATGTGATTTACAGTGAGACGGTACGAGATCTTTGCTGTTGGCTCCAGTATCTTTGATACCGAACAGTACTTACCGAGCGAGAGCTTCACCGCCTTTTGTGCTTTCTCCATGTCAACCTGGCCTGTAATCCGGAAGTGCAGAACGATGGTTTTGAAGATACGATGATCTTCCACTTTTTCGGTATCACCCAGCACCTCTACTTCAAACGAATCGATTACCTGCTTTTGTTTTTTCAGCATCAGTAGGACATCAATGGAACTGCAGCCACCCACAGCCGATAATAACAGCTGCATCGGCCTCATCCCCTTCCCTTCTCCGCCGATATCGGCAGAACCGTCCATTTCGAGCGTATTCCCATCCTCGTTGGCAGCCAGCATGTGAAAGTTTCCGGCCTGTTTGTTGATCGTGATCTTCATTATTTTTTGGTGTAAATTGTTTGGGAATCCTTGCCAGACAAAGATATTAAATTAAAACTCCTGAATTCCGTTTACCGTGGTATATTTCATGGTGTATTTCACACCGGGATTCAGGTATCTGTAGGCGCTGTGGCTCATCAACGCCGCTTCATGAAAGCCGCAAAGAATAAGCTTCAGCTTGTTCTTATAAGTATTGATATCGCCGATGGCATAGATGCCCGGAATGTTGGTGGAGTAGTCGTCTGTATTTACCTGGATCGCATTTTTATCGATGTTCAGATTCCATTGTTCAATTGGTCCGAGCTTTGGGCTCAGCCCGAACAGTGGGATAAGGTGATCGGCAGCGATCGTTGTCTCTGCTTTTGTTTTAGAATCGACCGCTGATACGGACTCCAGGGTTTCCTTGCCCTCCACACGCGTGAGATTGGTATTCAACAAGAGCCTGATCCGGCCTTCTTCTGCCAGCTTCATGACTTTTGCCACGCTGTCAGGCGCTCCGCGGAAAGATTCGCTGCGGTGCACGAGGGTCAGCTCTGAGCAAAGAGCGCTCAGGAAAATGGTCCAGTCGAGTGCGCTGTCTCCGCCTCCGGCAATTACCACACGCTGCCCGCGATAGCGTTCCGGGTCGAGCACTATGTAGCTTAATCCTTTTCCATTCTCGAACTTGCCAAGCCCCTCCACATCAGGCTTGCGTGGCTCGAAACAGCCCAGGCCTCCTGCGATGACCACGACTCCGGCATTGATACGGGTACCCATGTTCGTCTGAAGAATAAAATCGCCTTCCGCGATCTTATCCAATGATTCGACACGTTCGCCCAACGTATAGCCTGGATTGAAGGGCTCCGCCTGCTTCACGAGGTTATCGATGAGCTCCTGGGCCAGAACGGATGGATAGCCAGGGATATCGTAAATAGGTTTTTTCGGATAGATCTCCGATAGCTGTCCGCCGATTTGCGGCAGGTAATCGATGAGATGGCAACGCATTTTCAAAAGTCCTGCTTCGAAAATGGCAAATAATGCTACTGGTCCGGCGCCAATGATGGCAATATCAGTTTTGATCATGATGAGATGTGTTGAATGATATTAAAAGAACAATCGTTTTAAACTTAGGATGATGACTACTAAACCTACAAGGATCATAATTGTTTTTGCCGGGATCTTGTTGGTAAGGTAGGCGGCGATGGGAGCCGCAATAACACCGCCAACGATAAGCCCGACAATGATC
>DAIUED010000356.1:0-3950 GCA_036845295.1 Bacteroidota bacterium | reverse complement strand
TTAAAAATGTGATACAAAACTATCGTTTTTGGCCGGATAGCATGGAAAAAAAAGGCATTTTCGGTTATTTCCCTCAGCCGCTAAGGCTATTTAAAAGTTTTTTAACGTTTAAACATACGAAAGTGCACTTGTTTTCGTTTCTTTGTAATTGAAAAACAACTGTTTAGACTTTTGTTGAACCCTTTACGACGATATGTATTGCTGATGGCCTTTTTGGTGCTCATGATGAACGCATGGGCACAGGTTGGGCCGCCTTCGCTGCGTTGTGCATCGGTAAATGCAGCGGGAAATGTAACACTAACCTGGGTGATCCCGGCCGATCCTTCAAGCCAGTTTACAAGCTACGAGATCTATAATTCGGCCTTAGCCGCCGGACCATTCAGTCTGGTAGGTGTAGTCAACGTTTACGCACAAAACACCTTTTTACATGCTACAACCGACGGTACGGTGCAGTCTCAGTATTATTACATCAAAACCACATCGGCAGGCGGCTCTGTGAGTTCCGCCCCTTCAGATACCATCCGTTCCATTTTTCTGAACATCAGCAATGCCGCCACAGGGAAACCGGCGCTTAGCTGGAACAGGCTTCACAATCCTATACTGCCAAGCGGTACATCCACATTTACCCTTTCGAGGCAATCGCCGCCCGGTGCCTGGACAACCTTGTATGTTGGCAGTAAGCTCAATTATATCGATACCATCAGCATCTGCCAGGTCTATTACAACTATAAGGTGGAAACGCCCGATGCACAAGGCTGTGTATCCGTATCGAATATAAACGGTGGCTTGTTCCAGGACCTCACGCCACCCAATGTGCCTTTTCTCGATTCGGTGTCAGTAAATCCTGATGGCTCCGTGACATTAGGCTGGGAAGCATCGACATCGGCTGATGCCACGCGTTATGTAGTTTACTTATCTGGAAGTACCAATCTACCGATCGATACAGTCAACGGGCGCTACACGACCAGCTTTACCTATACGAATTCAAACGCCTCGTCGGGTTCCGAAACATACGTGATTGCAGCCATGGATAGCTGCGGGAACATCAGCCAGTTAACCAACGCGGGGCATAAAACCATTTACCTTGGTCTCAATTACGATTTTTGTGCCCGCAAGGCTCAGCTGTCATGGGCCAATTACGGCAACCTGCCGCAAGGCATTGCGCGTTACCAGGTTTACTGTTCCATTAACGGCGGCGCCGCGAGCGTTATTGGCACGACATCGGCCAATGCCTTTACTCATGCACCCTTAAACCCGGGCGATACTTATTGCTATTACGTTAAAGTCTTTAACACCGGCGACGCCATTACGGCAAACTCCAACGTGAAATGCCTGTTGGCTACCGCACCGCAAGGACCGGCTTATGCCTATATCCGCTCGGCAAGTGTTAACCCCGATCAACAGGTGGCACTCACCTACGTAATCGACAATAGCCGCGCTTATAAAGGAGCAACCATTTTCAGGTCGCGCGATGGCATTAAGTTCTCGCAGATTTATTACCAGGCATCGGGCACCGGCACGCTTAGTTTGTTTGTAGATAAGGATGTGAAAACCCGCGAAGAAGTATATTATTATAAACTCCAGATACAGGACAGTTGCGGGAATCCCGGTGCTTTTAGTAATGTGGTGAAAACATCGATGCTGAAAGTGAGCAACGACCAGGAGAATATTTATTACAATACGCTTACGTGGGACGACTATGCGGGTTTTTCTGGAGGTGTGCAGTCGTACAATATCTACCGCGCGGTGAATGGTGTATTTGATCCGGTGGCAGTGGATAACGTGCCGTATGGCACCCGTATGTATGTTGATAACGTTGAGAATTTCAGCAGCGATCAGGGAAAATTCTCGTATTACGTTGAGGCAGTTGAAGGACCTGGAAATGTTTATAGTTATAAAGATTCGGCGCGCTCCAATGTAGCTGATGCTTATGTGGAAGTCAATGTGTTTGTGCCGAATGCTTTCTGCCCGAAAGGTCTCAATAAAATATGGCTACCGGTAGCTCAGTTTGTTGAAAAAACGGATTACCTCGTGACTGTATTCGATCGTTGGGGAACCAAGGTGTTTCAAACCGCGAGCGATACCGAAGGCTGGGACGGTTCCGGCACGACCGATGAGGTGTTTGTGTACCTGATAGAATACAAAAACGCCCGCGGCGAATTCATTCAACTTAAGGGACACCTGACGTTGGTTCGCTAAGGTTTCTTAGCACGCCATGTTTAATAAGTTTATGCCAATGGTTGTTTCTCAACCGTATCCAGTCTCTATTTTTGGCATTATACCTCTATGATCCGTTTAATTCAGCATATATGCCTCATCCTGCTGCTTGCAGGCATGAATCTGCGTGCCCAGCCCAAAAAAACGGAGCCTTTGCCTACACGCGTGCTTTTTGTGTTTGATGCCAGTAACAGCATGAAAGCGAAGCACGGCAACCAAACCCGCATACAGGGTGCCAAGGATTTGTTTTACCGCTTTATCGACAGTTTAGGAAAACAAAAAAACATGCAGTTTGCGCTTCGCATGTATGGCAATACCGTGAAATACCCACCTGGCGATTGTAAAGACTCCCGGCTGGTAGTACCTTTTTCGAAAGGGAATTCGGCAATGATCAAAGCAAAAGTCGCCGAAGCACAACCTACGGGCATCACGCCCATTGAGCACTCACTGATCCAATCGGCCAACGATTTTCCGGATGCTAAAGGCGTAAATATGATCATCCTGATTACCGACGGAATAGAAGAGTGTACAGGCGATCCTTGCGCAGCGAGGCAGAAACTGATGGAAAAAGGGATTGTGTTTAAGCCGTTCATTATCGGGATCGGGTTATCGCCGGAGCAAATTAAAACCTTTGAGTGTGTGGGTGACTATTACGATTTCGACAATGCCAATACGCTTACCGACATCAGTGCCATTATCTCAAAGCAAAAACTAAATAAAACCTCTTCGCAGGTCAATTTGCTGGACAGCAAATCTCTTCCAACGGAAACCAATGTGAATATGACGTTTTACAATACGGCAAACGGGCGTTACGTGTATAATTATATTCATACTATGAACAGACTTGGTAATCCCGATACCCTATACCTCGATGATTTTCCGACCTACCGTGTGGTAGCACACACCATTCCGCCGGTGGAAAGCAAGCCCGTGAAACTCACGCAGGGAAAACACACCATCATCCCGCTCGATGCGCCACAGGGTTTTATTGAGTTGAAACGCCCACAGGGTGTTTATAATTTCAACGAGCGCATCAAAACCATTGTACGGAAGGGAAGCAGCGATATGCGTACCCTCAACGTACAGCAGATGAACACGGTAGAAAAATATATCACCGGAAGCTACGACTTAGAGATCCTGACATTGCCGCGTACGTATGTGAACAATGTAAAGGTTGACCAATCGCAAACCAAAACCATCGAAATTCCCAATGCGGGTATGCTAAGTGTAAGAGCCCTTGAAAACGGCGACGGCTGTATCCTGAAAGATACCAGGAAGTTGGAGTGGGTGTGTAATCTTAGTGCGGCCACGTCGCAAACGTTCTACCTGCAACCGGGGAATTACCGGATCGAGTGGCGTTCAAAATCGCTTAAAGGATCGATTTACACCATTGAGAAAAAGTTTACGGTGAAATCGGACATGGAAACCAAAGTGGAGCTTTATAAGTGAGTTGCATATGTTTTGCGCCAGCGATTGAAGCAGAAATCCCCACGCGTTTTCTTTGGCGTGGGATTGGCGCGTAAAGCGCGCCCGGGCGCCCCAAACGTGATCTATTTTGCCTTACTTAAAGGATGTTTCTCTTTTTTTTTCTGATGGCCGAGAGCAGCATCAGCAATGCATCTTTCAGGTACATCGATTCATCTTCTTGCGGTTGTTGGTGAGTGGCTTTCAGGTAACGCTGATGCAAATAGCCGCCCAGCAGGGCTACCTGAATACCAATGACAGCTTTGGTA
>DAIUED010000355.1:0-3960 GCA_036845295.1 Bacteroidota bacterium | reverse complement strand
CGATACCACTGCCGTGAGGCCTTCGCGGAAATCGTCGCCACTGATCTCGAACTTCACGTTCTTGAACAGTCCGTTTTTCTCGCCGTAGGCCTTCAGTGTACGGGTCAGGCCACGGCGGAAGCCGGCCAGGTGCGTACCACCTTCGTGCGTATTGATGTTATTAACGTAGCTTTGAATGCTTTCACTGTAAGAATTGTTGTACAACATGGCTACCTCTACCGGAATACCGCTTTTTTCGCCCTCAATGTAGATCACATCTTCCATCAACTTCTCTTTACCGCCGTCGATGTATTGTACAAATTCTTTCAGGCCGCCTTGGCTGTAAAATGTTTCAGAGTAGGAATTCCCGTTCTCGTCTTTATTACGGTCATCTTCCAGTACGATATTAATGCCTTTATTAAGGTAGGCCAATTCCCGCATCCTGTTAGCCAGCGTCGAATAGTTGTATTCGCTTACGGTAAAAATGCTGAGATCAGGCGTAAAGGTTTGGATGGTGCCGCGGTAATCGCTATCGCCCACTTCTTTGGCCGAATACAGTGGCTTGCCGCAGCTGAATTCCTGCGTCACGATCTTGCCATCGCGGTGCACTTCCGTTTTCATGTGCGACGAGAGCGCGTTTACGCAACTCACCCCCACGCCGTGCAAACCGCCAGATACTTTATAGGTGTCTTTATCGAATTTACCACCGGCGTGCAATACCGTCATGACCACTTCCAGGGCGCTAACGCCGAGTTTAGGATGGATGCCGGTAGGGATACCGCGTCCGTCGTCTTTCACCCGGATGGAGTTGCCCTCCAGAATGGTGACGATGATATTTTTACAAAAACCTGCCAGGGCTTCGTCAATCGAGTTATCTACGACTTCATACACGAGGTGATGCAAACCTTTAACGCCGATATCGCCAATATACATGGCTGGTCTTTTCCTTACCGCTTCTAATCCTTCGAGGACCTGGATGTTATCTGCGCCGTAATTTTTCTTGTCAGTAGCCGTTGTTTCTTCCATAAAATCAAATAATCGTTTTTTACAATTTATTCTTTAAATATACCGGTTTTATTGGGATTCCGGGCTGTTTATTTGCGTCATTTTACTAACAATTGTTAATAAAAAAAGGCTCGAAAAACGACTGAAAAGTGGCGACTTATTTGCCCCGGCCCAGGGCAAAACCGGCGCTCCGGGAAAAGCCGTTTTCCTCATGTGAATCCCCGCAATTTTGCAGCTAAAATTTTCGAACGACGCATGGCAATGTCACAAATATGTATTTCATTTGCTGCATTCAAATACACCCAAAACACCCGACTATTTATGCACGACTTATTTAGCACCGAAGCGCTCCTGAGCCTGATACCACTTACCCTGATGGAGATCCTATTGGGGATCGACAATGTGATTTTTGTTTCGATCGTACTGAACCGCCTGCCACAGGAGCAAACCAAACGGGCGGGCTTGTTATGGATGGTTACCGGCATTTGCATGCGCCTGTTGTTTTTATTTATACTGGGCTATCTCATTAAAGGCGAGCAGGAACTTTTTCGCGTGTTCGATCACCCGGTAGCGCTCAAAGACCTGATCATGCTCGCCGGAGGCTTGTTTCTGCTGGTAAACTCCACACTTGAGATCCACAATAAGCTCGAAGGCGAAGATCCCGACGAAGCAGCGAACAAGCGCAAGGGCAATTCATTCGGGGCTATTATGCTTCAGATCATTCTCATCGACATGGTCTTTAGCATCGATGGCATCGTAACAGCTATCGGGATGGCCAATAATATTGTGGTGATGATGATCGCTGTGATTTTGAGCATGTTCGTGATGTTTTATTTTGCACCGAAGATTTCTGCCTTTATCCATAAGCATCCTACATTTAAAATCCTCGCGCTGTCTTTCCTGGTACTCATTGCGGTATTGCTGGTGGTGGAAGGCGTACACGTGGATAAGATCGAAATCCCGAAAGGCTACATATACTTTGCCATGGCTTTTTCCTTTGCCGTGGAGTTGCTCAACCTCAAGTTGCGAAAAGCGCACAAACCGGTGGAGCTGCGCTCGCCAAGCCTCAAAGATGACGATGAGAATCGCCCTGTGGCTTAAGCCAGCCGCTGACATTATGCACTGCTGTCTTGCGGTTGTCAACTATGCCCGAACGGACAAAGGTTGCTAAGACTGCTTTATTTGGATTCAAAAGGAGCAAACAGCCTGGAGGATTGCAATCCTGATGACTCCAGCACCAGGGATTGCAGCGGAAATCCTTTTTGCCGGGCTTCGAGAGCCTTAGCCACCTGGCAAAAAGATTGGAGCGTAAAGCCCGCCCGGGCGCCCAAAATGGTGCCTGATAAAAAGCAAACACACGCCGACTAAAAAGGCACAAAAGTCAGGCCAACCATCAGGTTAAAGCGCTGGCTCGGGTATTTCTCCCAACGGTAGTAACGCATGTTGGCAATATTGTTGAACTTCACGAAAAAGGACAGCATTTTGGTATAGCGGTATTCGGCCCCCAGGTTAATGTCTGCCACACCTTTCAGTAATTTCGGGTCAAGGCTGTACACCATATTGTTCTCAACCTGCGTGAGTGCATATTGCTTTCCAATGAAGAAGAGGTCGCCCCGGAGAATGAACTTGCTGCGCAGGTTGTAGATCGCCGAAAAAGTGAGATCGAAATCGGGTTTATGGTAAGGCTTATCGATGTTCTTGGTTTTATAGAGGTAGTAATTGCCTTTGGCGATAAAGTGCATTTTCTCTTTGTATTGGTACTTTAGCTGTCCGGACACGTTAAACAAGCTGGTGTTGTCGTAAATAACGGAGTACTTATTATCGAGCGTGGTATTATCTGAATAATCGATCACAAAAAAGTACATGCTATCAATAATGCTATAGCTGGCTTTAGCGTCGTAGCTGGTATTGGAACTGAGGTTTCCTTTCAAACCACCGAAAATATTGAATTTAGTGTTGGTGTTGCGGTAGTTGATATCGGCTTTGATAAAAGGATTTTCATTGGACAGGCTACGCAACGAGTTTTTCTGAAGCCCGCCCCTGATTCCGGCATACGGAATGAGGATACTCTCATACACATCGTACTCGGCATTGATCTGTGGGTAGAAATAAAACTTGACGTTGTCCTGCCTTGCATGCGCATCGAGCACGGCCGCCAGGCCAATATCGGCTTTCCATTTTTTTCCCTGGGCCTCGAAATAAGGGTTGAGCTTCACGATGACGTCGTTGAAGGTATCATTCGGCAACTTGTGGTTATAAAAATCGACATCGAAGTTGGTGAACAAGTGTTCCTTGTTGATAAAGGTATTAAAGGCCGTATTCAACTTCACGTTGTTTTCAGCCACGTTATAAAGATCCGCCAGGTTGTAATAACCTAGTTTTACCGTGTGGTTGATCTTTGAACTATCGGTGTAGTGGCTTTGCACAGTGAGTTTAGGTTCCCAAAGCTGGTAGCGCTGGCGGGTGTAATCTTTGGTGAGCTTGTTTTCGGTGGTATCGTACCCATAGAAATGCACCACGTTGCGTTTGTAGTCGAACTCGCCCAGCAGTGTATGCTTTTTGTAAAATTTCTTGCCGAAGATCTCCGCTTCGTTGTCGCTGAACCCGCTGTAGCCTACGTCGCGCAAGTGCGATGAGGAGGATAAATGCTTATAGTGTACGCCATAAGCGAGGTCGCGGGTACGGAGGCTGTTGAGCCACAACTCGGCGTAAGGTGTGGTATAGGTGCCGAAACCTGCCTTCAGGAGTGAGCGGTACAATTTCGACAAGGGCTCGTTCTGCATTTTTGCGGCATCGATGGGAATAACCTCGTATTTACTCACCAATGGTTTCGATTGGATTCCATAAGCAATGTTAGCGATCTTTTTGACCGTATCTTTAATTTCCGGCAGATCGCCTAACTTTACAGCATCTTTGATGGTTGGCGTGTACACGCTTTCGTTGACCACCGTCAGGTCTTTGATGCCTCCGGTTTGT
>DAIUED010000354.1:0-3967 GCA_036845295.1 Bacteroidota bacterium | reverse complement strand
GATCGGGTTCCATGATGGCGCTGAGCTGTGTCTTTTCCACGTCCAATAATTTGTATTCAAAGAATCCTGAACTATTTTTCGAGATTACTTTGAGTACTTGCCCCTTGTGATCAACAATAAGGATTTTGGCAGCATTGATCTGCCTGGCTTCCTCCGCGTCGATCCTGAACGAATAGTTTTCCCCTGGTTTCAACCCGCCGAAAGAGAAGTAGCCATTTTCATCGGTTTTACGAACAATTGCTGCTCCTGATCCGTTAACAAGCTGAAGGGAAATTCCGGGCAAGGGCACATGTGTAGCTCCAACAGCCATCAGACGCCCGGCAATGTTTACCAGCAGTGTAGCGTCGCCAATGGACATAAGGCTTAGTGTAGCCGCGTCCACCTGCAACAGTTCAAACGTAAACCGGTTGCCATTGCTGGCCGAAACCGACGATTTCATCACGGCCTTGCCATGTTTGTCTGCCAATACAAACCGCTTCTGGGTTATCTTTGTATCCGGATCCTGCAATTGTATCAGGTAATTTTTATCTACCGGCAGATTTTCAAATACAAAGTATCCTTTAGCATCCGTTCTGCCTTCGTAAAAGGTTTCCCCTTTTTGGTTTGTAAGCACAATCGCCTGGTTGACCAATGGCTTGGCGGTATCGTCGTCGGCCAGGATAAGTCCTTCGAGTCGCACCACAGCTCGTGTTTCACTGACAATATGCCCAACTTTTACGGTTTTAACCGAAACATTGTTGTAAATATCTTTAACCACCAAGTCTATTTTCTTAAGTCCTGCCGTTTTGAGTACAAATTTAAATTCCTGCTGAAGCGCCTCGCGGTCGAAATCCTGTTCCTGATCGTTGATCGTGATGGACTTCAGTGCGCTTTTGTCAATGATCTGCCCCTCGATTACCATCGTTAGCTGATTGACATACACATTGGTGAAATTATTCTGATCTACCAACGGATATGAAATTCGGATCTGTGGTGGCTCACTTTCCTTATTGGCTTCGTAATACCTGGCCTCGGCCTGCCTTAACAAATTTTTTGCTTCATTATTGGAAGGCTCAAGTACCAGGCAGCGTTTCAGGTCTTTGATCGCATCCTTGAGGTTCCCAAGTTCAAGTTCGCACTGACCCTTGTATAAAAAAGTACGTGGGTTAGCGTCGTCGAGCATTGCGGCTTTTGTAAAATCGCTGATGGCGCTTTGGTATTGGCTTGTTGTTTTGTAAACGAGGCCGCGTTGAAAAAACAGCCTGGCGCTTTTTCCGTTAAGAACGATGGCTTTGTTCAGGCTACCGATCGCGTTGGTAAAATCTGATTTATCAAAATAAGCTAAGCTTGTATAGTAGTACACTTCGGCATTCTGCGGCTGAACAGTATCGGAAATGTCGAGCGAAATAGCTTCGCTAAAATTCTGGATTGCTTCATCGTAGGAGTGGATGATGTTTTGAACTTTGCCCAGGTTTACATAGTAGGGCTTGTATTGAGGCTGCGCCTTCAATCGGTTGATCTCGCGTGTCTTCACGATCACAATGGCGCGTTGGTAAGAGCTAAGTGCCGCCGGGTAGTCATGCAAACTGTCTTTGGCGATGGCGCGGTAGTAATGCGAAAGGTCAGTAAACTCACCATCGTCTTTTGCTTGCTCTCCGATAGCCATATCGGCGCGGGATAAGGCTTGCGAAAAGTCTTTGAGCATGATAAGGGCCATGGCAGAGCGCTGCAATGCGGCAACGTTATCTTTATCAACTGCAAGCAGCTTATTAAGCACTTCATTCGACTCCTGGTATTTACCCATAGTGGCATAGAGGTCGGCCACTTTCAGGTACACCGGCTTGTCCTTTTTTTCCAAACCGAGATAAACCTGGTAATCAGCAATTGCAGCAAGAGGCTGCGCCGTTTTTTCATAACATTGCGCGCGGCGGTAAAACACGTCGATATCCGTAGAAGCTCCTGCAACGAGCTTCGAGTAAGCAGCTATCGCCGCTTCATAACGATGTGCCTTGAAATCAGCGTCTGCTTGTTTTTTGATCGCCTTCTGCTCCTGGGAAAAAAGACCGCAACAGAGCATAAAAAAGCTGAAGAGGAACCCATTTTTCATCCCGTATGTCATTAAATCGACTAAAGATACAAAAAAACGCCAGAAATGACGGAAAGTAAAGTAGAGTGAATTAAATAATCTCGTAGTTGCGGTATTCGCCTACTTTCCAGCCGGTAGTTCTTTCTATCATCAAAAGCAACTTATCTTTAACGCTCAGGCGTATTTGCGAAGGATCAAAACGAAAGTTCCAATTGAATGCCTTTAACCGTTCTTCCATTACTGCCGGATGGGATCCGCCAAACTCTTCCAGGCTGTCTATTTGAGAATAATCGAACTCCTCTACCGCTGCAATGTTCTTTTTCATCCAGGCATCATCGTGCCACATCTTATGAAAATTTTCCTGTTTTGCTTGCTGTGCCTTGGGCGGTTTTACCCAGCCATAATGGTAAATTTCGGCATGGATGGGTTTAACGCGCAGCTTCGATTGATCGGTTTTGCGAAAGCCTTGTGCATCTTTGTATGAGCGAATGTGTTTGTCATTGCGAACGATCCTGATCTCTTTTCTGTACCAACGTCGGGAGTTACCAACGTAATGATAACTGCCGTAGAAATGAACGTAATTAAACAACAGGCCGTCCACTTGTTTATCGTCTTTGTAACGCTGCATGGCTTCACGTATTGCCGGCAAATGCTTTTCGTGGACACACTCATCGCTTTGAATGTAAAAACACCAGTCTGTATCTGGTGATATAGCGTCGAAAGCCTTGTTTGTTTCTATTGCCAGAACCTGTCCTCCCTGCCTTAAGGAATCATCCCACACCGTTTCAATAATCCGGATTTTAGGTGATGGAATACTGCGAATCAAGTCGAGGGTTGCATCCTCGCTATTACCCACAGCTACCACAAATTCGTCGCACAACGGCAAAATAGATGTAATGGCTTCCACCACTGGGTAATCAAATTTAATAGCGTTGCGTATAATGGTGAAACCACTGACTCTCATGCTTAAAAGGACAATTGGTAAAGCCTCAAAGTTACATTTTTATCCCATAATATTGTTCGATACTTATCTATCGCTTTTTTTCTAACCTCAACAAACGTATTCCACATCGCTGAAAAAAAATCCCCGCCGGTGTCAGCCGGCGGGGATCATGATGTAATGCCTGTTTTTTGTCCTATTGCACCATTAATTTTCCTTTTAACAAGGTAGCGCCGTTTGCAGTCAGGTGATAATAATATAAGCCATCCGCGAGTCCTTCTCTGCTCATCAAAGTCTCGCTTTGGGTAAGCATGAGGGTTTTCACCAATCGACCTGTGTTGTCATAAATGTCCAGGCTCAATGTACCAGAAGCTACGCGATCGAATTCCGGGATACTGATGAGAGCGTTGCTGCTAACAGGATTCGGATTGACGGATACGGAAAACGCTATGCCATGAGATTGCAAGCCGGTACAAGGTGCCACACTTACAGTTACCACTGCCGTATTGGAACAAGCGCTGGCATTGGTACCCGTTACGGTATAACTGGCTGTAGCCGTAGGGCTAAACGCAGTACCATTGGAAACTCCACCCGTCCAGCTATATGTAGCAGCCCCCGAACCACTTAGTGTCACTGCGCTACCACTGCAAACCAGTGTGGCGGTTGCATTTGCCATAACGGTTGGCTTAGGATTGACTTGCACACTGATGGTTGCAGTAGATGCACAGCCGCTATTATTACCTGTTACTGTATAAGTTTGCGTAGAAGCCGGCATGAAAGCAATACCATTGGTTACGCCGCTCGTCCACGCATACGTTGTCGCACCGGTGGCCGTGAGTACAACACTCGTCCCGGCGCACACGGTTGTGCTGCTTGCCGTTACCGTAAGCGAAGGTGGCGGACTGATGGTAAGGATCGTCGTAACAGTGCTGTCGCAACCTGCGGCAGAATTCAACACATTG
>DAIUED010000353.1:0-3970 GCA_036845295.1 Bacteroidota bacterium | reverse complement strand
GCAGCTTGAACAGCTGCCCCTTTCGTTTATTTGAATTTCGGAACCGGTTAGGAAAAAGTGATCGCAAGCAAGAGCACGATCAGGATCGCCAGGCCCAGCAAACTCAGGCCAACGATGGCACAAACCCGTCCGGCTTTGGCACGGCTGTACGACGCTGCGGTATATTGATTGGGGTCAGTCTCGTAGAGAGATTTGACGTTGCCCCACATGCTGAGCGATATGATGGCCAGGATGGCGCCGATAAGGCCGACAAATACAATGGATAAGATCCCGAGCACGAGAACGGCAGTAGCATTTGGCAGATCATTCTGCGCCGGAGGGTTCATTTCGCTGTTATAAGGCGTAAAAGTTGGTTGTTCCATGGTTTAAAGCTAATTTATTAAAGGACTAAAGTAACGAATCTCCGTTGGTTCCGCAACTGGAGCAGGCGACTTACATCACCTCTTTTTCGATGAACGTAACACCCAGTGTTTCGAGTTCTTCCAACATAGGCTCGTAAATCTCTTTCACCAGCGGTATTTGCACACCAGACAGCGTGAACTTCCCGGTAAGGAAATTTTTGACAGAGATCGCCAGCGGCAAACCCACTGTTTTTGCCATGGCGGTATGCACTTCATCATCGCCGATAACCACCAGCGAGGAGTTAAGCTGCTTGTAAACACCGTTAAGCTGGTACTCGAACTGATGCTGCATCACGATCATGTCTTTGTCTCCGGGTTTCAGAAGCCATTTCTCTTCCAGCAATTGCTGCAGGAGTTCTGCCGGAGAGCCTTCCGCCATGCGTATCGGTTTGTTGGAAAAGAGCTCCAGGTACTCCAGTTTTTCCATCACGGCATCATCCATATCGGCCCCCATAAATGCTTTGAGTTTTACCCTGGTATCCGCATTTCCGTTGGGAAGAAACGATTCCAGCAATTGGGTATAAGTCATGGTATCTGCCTGTTTGATCTTATAGCTATCGTCGGTGAGTCCTAATTTCACGAACACATTCCAGGCTTTGCAATACCCTGGCATGCGCAGTGTACCACGCAACATGGTCTTGGCATCCATTAAGCCGTACGGCTCCCGATAGCTGATGCTATCACGGTTGGCATAACCGTCGAATTTCCCGTAGCCATCCATTTCGATGGTTTCGGTTTGAGTATAAATACGGTTATAAGGAATGAACTTGAGGCGTCCTTCATCGAGAAACTGAGCGGTGCCCTGCCCAGCCAGAACCACATTGCGGGGATTCCAGCTGAACTTATAGCCCCACGGATTATCATTGCTTTCCGGTGCTACGAGTCCGCCACAAAACGACTTGAAGCCTGTTATTTTGCCTCCAAGGTCATGAATGTGGTTGATGACTTTCATCGCCGAAGCATGGTCGATGCCCGGATCGAGTCCGCATTCGTTGAGTAGCAAAATATTTTTCTCGCGGGCTTCTGCATCCAGTTCTTTCATGTCGGCACTCACATAACTCGCTGTCGCCAGGTGGCGTCCGAGCCGCACACAATCGCGGGCCACATCGGCGTGCATGAATGCGGGAAGCATGGATATAACCAGGTCTGTATGCGCAATAAGCTTTTCACGCAGCATGGCATTGGTTGCATCAAACTCCACGGCGGTAGCGTATGCTTTATAATCGGCAATCTTTGCCCCTACGGCCGCTTTATTGGCATCCGCAATGGTAATTTGCCAATTGTACTGAGCCGCATGTGACAGCAGGTAAGAAATGAGGCTTGACGACGAACGGCCGGCCCCGATAATTAATATTTTGCTCATAACGGGTATTTTCGTCGCAAAAATAACCTTAAATTTGTTATCAGGGAAATTGAATACATGCGGCGACATTACATAGGGATTGCGATTGGAGTATTTTGCGGTCTTTCCCTTTTTGCTCAAAACAACTCCCTGGTGATCTTCAGTACTTCCGGTGAGCCGTTCCTGCTGAGTGTAGATCGCGAACCTGTCAACCGCAGCGCCCAATCCAATGTAAAGACTTTTGCCCTTCCACATGGCAAGCACACAATCGACATCCAAATGGCCAATGGCAACAGGCGTCTGAGCGACTCTGTGTTTTTTGCCGACGCCGCCAAATACAACGGCAAAGAATTTACGTATGCGTTAATCTCGTCGGGAAAGGCGTTATCTCTGCAATTCAAGGCGATTTCGGATCCATCGGGTCCTGCCGAACCTCCTGTGCCGGAAGCCCCCAAAGAAACGGCGCCGGTGGTTGACAACAGCATTTACGGCAATCTTTACAAAGCGGTTAATAATAAGCCGGTCTTTTTTACGAACTACGACGCTGCATCCAATACCTGCACGGTAGCACTAAGCGATAAAGACATCAGCTATGCCGTTAAACTTTTAAAAACGATTAACGACGAAGAACGCCAGATGAACTATGTGAAGACCATTGTGGCTAACAATTGCTATACGTGTTCGCAATTAACACAACTGCTATTTACATTTCCATCCGAAATGGACCGTCTGGAGATCGCCAAGCCAGCCTACCTGCACCTGAGCGATCGTCAGAACGTGCTTCAGCTCTACCCGGCTTTCAAATACCAATCGCTGAAGGACAATTACAGCGCCTTCACCGCCGACGAGGAAAACCGCCTTAAACAACGTCGCCTGCAATGCACCGAACCAACGGACGATGCGCGCTTCAACCAGCTTTATACGGCCTTTAAATCTGGACGCTATGAAAACGAGCGCCTCGTTCTCGCCAAAAAATCGCTCAGCAGCATTTGCCTTTCTACTGCGCAGGTCAGGCAGCTTACCGAACTATTTACCCACGACCGCGAAAAGCTCGAATGCCTGAAATATGCCTATCCGGTGATCGTTGACAAGGATAAGGCGGCAGATCTGTCGGGGCAGTTACAGTTTTCGGAAAACAAGCAGGATTTTCTAAATTTTATTGCAAACCAAAAACCATGAGATCTTTCAAACTAGTACTCGTCGGCATATCCGGGGCCAAAGCCGTAGCACTCGGCGCACTCGGCGCCCATTTCTTAAAAAGCAAATTACCAACCGGACTGATCACACCCGACCAACTCGCAGGCTTCGATACGGCCGTAAAATACCAGATGTATCACACGCTTGCCATGTTAGCCTTGCTTATTCTTTCCAACTACTTCCACCACAAGTTCATCCATTGGGCCTACTGGTGTTTTTTTACCGGTATCGTGTTGTTTTCCGGCTCGCTGTATTTCCTCTGTACGAGGCATTTACTGGGGGCAGAAGGTTTAGCGGCTTTGGGACCTGTCACCCCTTTAGGCGGCTTGTTTTTCATCGCCGGCTGGATCTTCGTTACCTTACTGGGCCTGACCAAAACCAACGACCGGCTTTAGAAAAGCTAGCTCACTCAAGCGCTAATAAGTTCCAAACAATGGGATCACCGTCAAGTGCAATCGCCATTGCCCGCCAATGCCGGCATACAAAGAGAACAGATCGAATTTGTTGTTTTTCGGAAGATTTCACAGTATGGGCCAAAATCCTTATTTTAGGACAATAGAATGACGCTATGAAACTTCTTTTATCCATCGTGCTGTTGGTAAGCAGCCTGTCCTTATTTTCTCAGCGGGGAAAAGACGGCACCGTGAATGTAACGGCCGCCGGCACCATCATCAATAATTATACTGCTTTAACTGCCAACGTGGCTGCCAACGTTACCTCCATCAGCGTTGCCAGTACCAGTGGCTTTAATGTGGGCGACCTTGTGATGATCATCCAGATGCAGGGAGCTGGCGTAAGAGCCAGTTTCGACAATAATTCGGGTGACTACACCAACTCGATCCCCGAAAACACCACTCATGGCGAAATATACACATACAACAATTGCGGTAAATATGAATTTGCGGAGGTAAATACCATTGTGAATGGAACCACAATGACCCTCGATTGCGGACTAAAAAACAGTTATGATGTTTCTCTGGTGACAACAGCCAGCCCATTCGGCCATGGCATTACACTGCCTGGAAAAGTG
>DAIUED010000352.1:0-3989 GCA_036845295.1 Bacteroidota bacterium | reverse complement strand
ATGGCTTCCGGCGATTCGTGCAGGCCACCCGGAACGAGGTTTCGGTAGGCTGCAGGCCCAGTTTGGTAAATGATCTCTTTTTCCAGTAGGTCGGCTAGTTCAGTAGCATGTTGGCGCAGAACAGTTCCCGCGCCCTTACCTTGTGTAAGGTAATCGCCCACTGGTAAGGTAACGTAATAGCCTTTCGTCCGGTAAAGGTCGTAAACGAAATAGGCCCGGTGGCCTTTTACAAATTTACAGGAGTTGTGTATGTGATACCCCGGCATAAAACTAAAACCGGATTATTTTATAAAACCTGGTAGGTAACACCTGCGAACTACGGTAGGCATTCATGCTTACAGGATGAATCATTTCTGCGGGCGCTTTCTTTTCAGGAACACTCATGCTCCAATACGACATGTCGAGTTGTTTCTTACCGGTTGCGGCTATGGCGTTCATAAAGTCTTTTTCTTTCATGAGATGTATGGTTTACAAAGTTCATCGGCAATGGCTTTTTCGATATTGAATCCGCACGCAAACGACATAGCCGAAAATTGCCCGACCGGGTTTACTTCCAGGAAATAATATTCGCCCCTGGCAGTGAGCGCAAAGTCGAGCGATCCGCAGGCCATTTCAAGTTTGTCCATCAAACGGCAGATGTTTTTTTGCAGGGCTGCGGGCAGTTGCAGGGCTTCCATGCGGTTCGGTTTGGCGTCGTTGTAGCGGCGATAGTCGGTTTTGGTCTGTTCGTCGTTTTGCGAAAACACGGCTGCCGCCCACATCCTTTTGCGGAGGTAAAACACACGCAGGTCCAATTGTTTGCGAACGAACCCTTGCACGAGGCTTGGAAAAAGGGCCTCGTCTGCTTCCATGTCCGTGTCCTGCACGCGGCTGGTGTAGGAGTTGACGTGGTATTCGGGCGTGAACACATCGAAATTATTATAAATGGCTTTGGAAACCAGCGGCGCGTGTAGCTTACGCAGTGTTTTTCGCTGTGTTATCACGTGGGTATCCGGTATCAGCAGGCCGCATTCAGCCGCTGCAACCAGGTTGCTGAGTTTGTTGTGTTTCAAGTCGAGGATGCTGCCAATGCGGTTTGGGATCTTGTCCAACTCGCGCAGAAAAAATTCGCGCAACTTGCCGTTTTCGTGTTGCAGGTATTGGCCGATGCGTTCAGACAAGGCATTTACCTTTCCGGGTTGAGGCGGAGCAAGGCAGATGTCGCCGCGCCTGTACCAGTATGACTGGAAATCGCTCAGGCTATAAGTTTTTGGGTCGTTATGCAACGAAAAATAGAGGTTACATTCGCTTGAAGTGATCCGGATGTCGTGCAACTGTATTTCGTCGCTGTCGTTGATTCGCAGGAATGGCTGCCTGCGTTGGCGGAGCCAGTCTATCACGTCGTTGGTGGCGTGGTCGCGTTCTTCAGACAAGATAAGGATCATTTTTTGGGGTGTTGGGCTTCAATGGTAATGCATTCGGTAGATGGCATGCGGTCGATGCGCCGGATGAGGCAATAATCTTCAATGTCGCACAGGAAAAGTTCTTTCCGGCGAACAGAAAGTTCAGCAGGCTTGCCAAAAGGGATGAGTGTTGAAACACCGTTCTCGGTTTGCGACAAGGTGCCGTAGCGCTGGCGGATTTCATACACGCCTTTTTTTTCGTTATATACCGGCTGTTTCACATCGTTGTAGTCAATACAGCCGGCCAGGATCGAAGGGTAATAGTTGAGGCCGCGGATGGAATTGAGAATGTAGGGTTTCAGCAATTCGAGGTCATCATGGCTGAAATGCCGGAGCAGTACGTCGATCTTATCCAGTCGGTATTTGCCGTATTCGCGGTATTCGCCCAGCAAATCGAAGCCAGGCCATCCGTATATTTTGCAGATCGCGAGTAGTTGCTGCGCATGTTTATGGTCTGTTTTTTCCATGATGCGGTCTTGTTTCCTGGCGGGCAACAGGCCCACCAAAAAACCGCGGGCATACCGCTGATCGTTCCGGTACATGCGTTTTATTTTTTTGATGAGGCCGGGATTTACCGTCACGGCATAAGCACGGTAAGCGCGGTCTAACTCCTTCCGGAGAGCCGCCCTATGGCTGGCCGAGAGGTAAGCCAGCATCGCCGGCGCATGCTCTTCCATCCATCTGTTTTGGCTAACCTTATTTTTCAGCATGTGGTAGTTGCCGCCGCGCTGTGCAAAGCCGCGCAGGTAAGTGTCTATGGCAAGCGTATCGTTGCGTTTGGCTGCATTGAACGCTGCCGTGAGGTAATCGAGGTTGTAGCCGTGTTTCGGGCTGGTGGCAAAAGCGGCTTTGAAACACGAGTCGGCCGCATCGAAGCGGCTTTGCAGCATTTTTTTTTCTGCCAGGTTGATGTAGTCGTAGTAGTTCCTGTAGTTATTCTGCGCGCAGCACGTCCCGGCAAGTAGCAGCAACCACAGCAAGCCTATTGGTTTTATCATATAAGGGTTCGCCTTGTTTTCATCTAAATATAGGCATTTGCCTAAAAATAAAGCAGCCTGTTTTCATTAAAAAACAGGCTGCTGCAACATGGAGTGTGCAATTATTTGGTGGACCAAACCACGTTAGAACCGTCTTTATCGTCGGTATAAGACCAGCCTGTAGCAGAAGAAGTACCTTTGGTACCACCTTTTTTCGCGGCTTCAGTAGCAGTAGCTTCGTCAGCAGTTAAACCACCGATTACGTTGTTCAGATTTTTGTTCTCAAACATTTCGAGTTCTTTCAGCTCTTTTTTTGTTTTCATGATAATTTGTTTTTTTTGGTTAGTTAATACACTTCATTTATTGAAGTCTATACAAATATTAGCAATCACTTTTAAAAAAACCCACGTAGTTTTACGTGTTTTTAAGGGTTTTTCCCTTTTTTTTGCTTTTGGCTATTTTCGCCCTTTTTGGGCTTCAAACCTGTGTCTGGTTTAATTTTTATGGCGTAATGCTACGATCTGTAGCAGAAACCTGCACCGGATTGTAGTAACTTTGAGGGCTTATTGAAATCGTTATGAATCCTGCCAGGCACCTGTCTTCAGTTTCCGATCAGTTGGCTTTATTTGCCGATGAAGAATATAAACCCGTGGAAATTGATACGGTGTACCAGTATTTGCTGGTGCTTTCGCCACCCGACGAACACCTCGATAAGATCAAACGCCTGAAATACGACCTCAATCATTTAGCCTATCTCGGTAGCTACAATCTATTTTCGATCCCGCATATTACCCTGGCCCGCATGCAGTCTGTTCACCGGCAGCTCGGCAGTTTCGGGCGTCCGTTGCAAAAAAACCTCGCCGGCCATGGGCCGCTCCAGGTAGCTCTCAATGGTTTCAATTACCTCGAGCGGGGCAAAGACTTACGTACCTTGTACCTGCACATCGAGGAGCCAGCGCCTATTTCGGCTATCCACGACCAGCTTCATGCCAGTCTTGGTATTCCGGTTCAGCCGTATGTGCCGCATCTTAGCATTGCCAAGGAAATCAGCAATGCCAGTTTTCAGGAACTGTGGGCTCAGCTTCCGCCGCAAGGCTACCGCGATGTATTTGTTTGCGACCATGTTGTGGTGTTGGAACGTACCATCCGCAACCAGAAGGTAAGCCATTACAAGCCGGTAAAAAAACTGAAACTTGGTTAAGCCATAGCGCGCGTCTTCAAAACGGTGCTGGTGCCTCGAAGTGCAGTCTGCTGCCGCTTGCCGGGTGCACGATGCTCAATTTGCGGGCATGCAGGGCTATGGCATCCGGTAGGTAAGCCGTGTCGGAGCCGTAAACTGTATCGCCCAGGATAGGACATCCCAGCGCAGACAGCTGCACGCGTATCTGATGGTATTTGCCGGTATGCAGGCGGATGTGCCAGCGGTAAGGCGGCCCGGTGGGTTCTACCCGGTAGTCGAGACAGGCTTTTTCGGCAAAGGGTGTTCCCTCGGGAACCAACACGGCTTTCTTTTTTGCTTTGCGGTGCCATTGCTCAAGCAAAGCTTCCATTTGCGAAGGTGCTGTTGCGC
>DAIUED010000351.1:0-3997 GCA_036845295.1 Bacteroidota bacterium | reverse complement strand
GGTAAATGCGTTGCCTGTTACCGCGTTTTCAGCCGGAAATGTGTGCGACGTCCAGGCTGTAAATTACCTGAATGCCAGTTATATTTCCGGCGGTAGCATCAGTACCTACGCCTGGGATTTTGATTCGGACGGAACGACTGATAACAACAGCGTTAATCCCTCGCAGCTTTTTAATGCGCCGGGCAGCTATACGACCCAACTCACTGTAACATCTACTGCCGGATGCAGCGCAACCCAAACGCAGGTGGTACGCGTACACCCCAACCCCGTCGTGCAATTCATTGCCAATAGCGTTTGCGAAGGCAGCGTAACCAGTTTCACGAGCCAGTGCGGCGTCACTAACGGTCAAATCGTTCAATATAACTGGAACTTTGGCGACGGTACCAGCGGCAACCTGCCTAATCCACAACATCTCTATGCAACGCATGGCCTTTTTAATGTGCTCCTTACCGCCACCAGCAACTACAACTGCAACAATACCGTGCAACTGCCCGTAACTGTTTTTCCCAAACCAGTAGTTAATTTTTCGTCGAGTGTTGCTTGTTTCAATCAAACTACACAGTTTACGAACCAGTGCTCTATCCTTTCAGGAACAATTATGATGTACCAGTGGGATTTCGACAATGACGGCAGCATCGACAATACCACCGCAAATCCCGCTTATGTGTATCCTACAGCGGGCATACAGCAGAGCAGATTAGTGGCTGTATCAAACAATAACTGCGTGAACCAGAACATTAACAATGTGGTGGTGCATGTTAATCCGGTGGCCGATTTTCAGGTGCCATCAGCGTGTATGCCTCAAAGCAGCGTGTTTAGTAATACGTCGCATAGCAGTGATGGTGCTATTACCGCCTACAATTGGGATTTTAACGGTGATAACCTTACCGACAACGTATTGCCGAATCCGCAGTACAATTTTGCACAGGCCGGCAACTATGGTGTAAAACTGGAGGTGCAAACCCAATACGGCTGTACCAATACCATCATAAAATCGGCCTATGTAAATGCCACGCCAACGGCACTATTCAGTGTGGAAAACCCCACCGGCTGTCCGAGTCTCTGTGTTAATTTCACCAACCAAAGCAGCATCGGTAACGGTGCGATTAAAACCTACCAGTGGATATTCGGCGACAATACCGCGCCTTCGTACGACATGAATCCGACACATTGCTATGACACCGGTAACTACGGCATTACCCTGAAAGCCGTATCGGATAGTGGCTGTGTCGGCACGTCATTCGTTTCAAATGCCGTGCAGGTGTATCCGGCACCTATCGCGGGCTTCGACATTTTGCCCAACGAGGTGGAAATAACAACGCCTTTAGTGGAAGTTCAGGACAGATCGGCAGGCGCCAGCGATGTGGTGTATTATTTTAGCAGCGGCGGCAGCAAACATGTGCGCAATTTTAGCCAGATTTTCGACACCGACGATGCCAAAACCATTGCCATCTTACAAGTAGTAACGAATACGCACGGTTGCCGCGATTCAATCATACATGACATAACCGTAAAACCAGCCTGGGTAATTTATGTCCCTAATGCGTTTACACCTAATCACGACGGCCTAAACGACGGTTTTCGGGCATTAGGCGTTGGAATAGAAGCATTTAACATGCAGATTTTCGATCGCTGGGGCAAAATGATCTTTGAAACCGAGGATATTAATACTGCCTGGGACGGCTCGGTAGGCCGTGGCGAGGCCGGGGATGCCAAACAGGAAGTATATGTATGGAAAGTGAAGGTAAAAGACGTTAACCATAACGATCACAATCTCATTGGCCATGTCACATTGCTTAAATAATGTCAAAAAGGCACTGAAAACTATTTGGATTAAATTTTGTTTATACTTTTATCAAATCCTAATTTTAGAATCAATCAGTTAACCTTAAAAACAATCGTTATGGCATTAGAAATAACCAACGCTAATTTTGAAGAATTAGTTTTAAAATCAGATAAACCCGTATTAGTCGATTTTTGGGCTGAATGGTGTGGTCCGTGCCGCATGGTGGGGCCAGTAGTAGAAGAACTTTCGAAAGAATACGACGGAAAAGCCGTGGTAGGTAAAGTGAACGTTGACAACAACTCCGATATTTCTGTAAAATACGGCATCCGCAATATTCCAACACTTCTGGTATTTAAAAATGGCGAAGTGGTAGAGAAACATGTAGGTGTTGCACCGAAAAACGTATTGGCCGGCAAACTGGACGCTCACATGTAAAATACCTGTGTGGAAATACGCCACACGTTTTAGAAAAGCCTTTTGTATGATACAAAAGGCTTTTTTTATGCAGAAACGTCATTTCACTCAACAAAATGACCCTTTCACCGTTTAATAACCTTTATTTAATGCTTTTGTCACATTGTGGCATTAGGTTTGTCTTACAATAGCTAATAAAAACCAGATACTATGAATACGACACAGGCAATGATTATTTTAAATAATGGGATCAGAAAATACGGCACCATTATCAACGGCGAGCAGGAAGGAAGAATCCGGTTTATCCCCGCAACAGAAATTGTATTAATGGATGAAACACAGCTTACAAGCCTTATTGAACACATCCCGGTTTCGACCATTTATTCGATCGACACTTTTCTGAAATAAAAATCTGAATTTCGTTTGAGAAAACCCGTTGCATAAGCGCAACGGGTTTTTTGTTTTAATGGATCCCATACTGTGGAAAAAATTGCGCTATCAGCATGATCTCAACCTGGGAAATGCGGAACCGGATTTGAGCATACCACCAAAAACCCATTCACCATGGTATCTGCGATTCCTTTACAAAAACTCAACCGGTTCCTGTTTTTCAGCGTCCTGCTGGTAGCTATTCTTTATTTTGCCAAACAAGTACTTATTCCCATTGCCTTTGCTGCCTTTTTTGCCATGCTTTTCACCGGCTTAAGCAACCGCATGGAAAATCACCGGGTACCACGCATACTGAGTGCTATCATTTCCCTACTCATCCTCATCGGCACGGCTTTCGTTATTGGCTTACTGGTGTACATGCAAGGAAAAAAACTCGCTGAAGATTTCCCGGTGATCGAAAAGAAGTCAGAAAAATTTTTCAAACAGGCAGAGACCTACGTTAGTCAAAAACTAAACATTGCACCTGCCAAGCAAGACAGCCTGATACAAAAACAGGTAAAATCTGCATCCGGTTCGGCGGGTAATGTGGTAAAGTCTGTCGTGGGCAGTGTTTCTCAAACCATTGGGTCGGCCGTACTTGTGGTTATTTTCACGTTTTTATTCCTGTACCAGCGCGAAAAATACGAAACATTTTTTGTGAGCCTTTGCAAGCAAACGCCTCCCGACGAAGCCAAAGTTCTTATCCATAATATCAGCAAAGTTGCCCAAAGCTATTTGACGGGCCGGGCGCTTTCCGTACTTATTTTCACGGTACTATTCACTGCAGGCTTTCTCATTATTGGTCTGAAAAATGCTTTCCTGCTGGCTTTTATCGCGGCATTATTAACCATAGTACCCTACATTGGTTCTATCGTTGGCGGCTTGTTTCCATTTGCCGTAGCGCTGGTAACGGAAGATGACACCGGCATTGCCCTTGGCGCACTGGCGGTCATTGTCATCATCCAGGGCATCGATAACTATTTCATCGAGCCTTACATCATTGGCGGCGAGGTTAACATCAGTGGCTTTTTTACCATTCTTATTTTGCTTGTCGGCGGCCTGATTTGGGGCATTGCCGGTGTAGTACTCTTCCTACCCATGTTAGGTGTAGCCAAAATCATTTTCGATGCAGTACCGGAGCTGCATGCCTACGGCTACCTGATTGGCGATCAGGCGCAGGAAAAGCAATCGGAACGCTTGCTAAAAAAAATAAAAAGCCTTTTTGGGAAAAAGAAGGAGAGCGGGCAATAGAATCAGGCTTTCTTGAGGAACTCGGTGCGCAACACAATGCTGCTTCCATTGATGCGGCAATCCACTTCGGCGGCATCGTCGGTGAGCTTGATTTTTTTCACCACAGTTCCTCGTTTG
>DAIUED010000350.1:0-4045 GCA_036845295.1 Bacteroidota bacterium | reverse complement strand
AGCAAAACCTTGAACAATATGTGAGTGCCGAGGTGGATGCCAACGACCTTTATGTCATAAACAGCAAAACGGATCCTACAACAAAAACTGCCACCTTCCTGGTTTACGGCGAACACCTGAACGATAGCCTGATTGCGGGTATTACTTCCCGAAAATCGTTTTATGGCCTCGGTGACGCAGACCTCCGTTTTCAATCAACACTCAGTAAACCCACAGGTTCTGATAAAAAAGTGCGCTCAGCCGAATCGGCCCAATCGCTTAAGCTGATGATGGAAAAAGATGCCCGGATCAAACAGTTGGAAACACGGCTTGCAGATTTCACTTACCGGGACAGTACACTTCAACGTGAGTACGAGGCGCTGTTTGGGCCGGTAAAAGAACTGGGGATCAGTAAAACCATTGTTTATGCAAACGATCAGAAGATGGATACAGTGTTGATGGTGTATATCAGGCCTGATAAGCGTATCAATCCAGCCAAAGTGAAAAGCTGGCTCTCCGCACGCTACCATTCAGCTAATATCCGGCTTGTAACTGACTAAAGGCTAACGGTAGATTCTCAAAACAAAAAACTCTCCGGTCGGGAGAGTTTCTTGTTTAATGAAGTGTGTGTTATTTCTTTTTGTCGAATTCTGTTACCTGGTTGTCATAACACAGGTAATACTTTCCTTTGGGAAGGTTGTCGATGGCCGTTTCTTTACCATAGCCTTTTTTAACCACCGTTCCGAAGGCGTCGTACACCTCAAATCCGGTTTCGTAGGAATACTGAATGGACTTACCGTCTTTGCTCATCATAAACGTCGGCTTCTCTTTTTGCGAATTGAGAATAACAGCCGACGACACTTTTGGCGCAGATCCCATGCCGGCCTGTTTGATGCGGAATTTGTTTTCGCCGCTATGCGTTGTTACCTGAAAAGAATAGTCGTGTACATCGGCTGTGCCGATCCCTTGTACCTCGCCAACTTTCACCCACTTATTCCATTTGAATTGCTCAATTACGTATGGCAGCGACCCGCTCTCGTTTTTGGTGGTCCATTTTAAAATATCCGAAGCATTGATATTCATGTTCACTACTTCAAAAGTAGGGCGTGGCTTTAGCACCTCTGGATTCAGCACAATGGGCATGCAATCGCTTTTATGAGAAATTTCAATGGTTACTTTCTCGCCCGGCTTGATGTTCATCGCCACCAGATCGATCTCGAACGCACTCGAGTTTACCTCATCGGTAGTTACAACGCCATTCACTTTGATTTCGGTAGCGCAAAATCCAACGCCATTGCTGCCGAAAGAATTCTGGATATAAATATTTTTATTTTGATACTTTCCTTCCACAACCAAAACACCGGCTTTGGAAACCAAGGTTATGCTGATGAATAAAAGGAATAAAAAAGGATGCTTTTTCATGTTAACCTGTTGACTAAAAATTACTTTTTTGCCTGCAACTACAGCAAAAATAAAACAAATTTACGGAACGGGTCAAAGGTAATGACGCATTTTAACAAATAAAAACATTGCGGCAAATACCACAATTATCACGATAAGTGCCCTGGAAGCGCCTTTGAAGTGAATGCTGTCGTAAAAATTGTCCTTGCGGTACGACCAAATCATGGCGATGATGAACACAACCGCAAAACAGATGGCGAAGATGATTTTACCACTACTCAACATTTTCGGTTCATTTTACGGGTGCAATTTATAATTTTACAGGCAATTGATGAAAAAATATATCCTTGTTCTGGCAATTTGTTGCAGCTTCCATGGCATTGGGAGCAAACTTTCTGCTGCATTCGAAGCCCTGAGCATCTATGACTATTTTAAGGCCCGCTCGCTGTTTTACGCCACACTATCGAAACACCCTGCAGAAGCAAGCTACGGACTGGCCACCATCTATTACCGCACCGATAATCCTTTTTCAAACATCGACAGCGCAGCCAGGTATATTTACCTGGGTACTAAATCCGTTAAAGATACGCTTGCCTTTTCCGGGTTTACCATTTCCCCGGGTTCCGTGGCCGGGTTGGCCAGGCAAATTTGCATCAAAGGCTACAGGCAATATGCAGTCCATCATACGGTATGCGATTTTAATTACTTTCTTGAACATTTCTTTTTCGCTGGCGACAGCCTGATAGAAAATGCGTTGACGCGCCGGGACCAGCTTGCATTTGACCGTTGCCTGCATAGCGCATCCAGCGACAGCATACGGCTTTTCTTAGAAAGGTATCCCGAAAGCAGGCTCTACGATTCGGCAACTACAGCATATTATGCGCTTGAGTATGCCGAACAGACAAGAAACTACAGTGCCGCGGAATATAAACGATTTATCATCAACTATCCTCAAAATCCCAACGTTACCGATGCGGAAAACCGGTTGTTTCAGCTCACAGCCAAACTGCACAATGCCGACAGTTTATACGCTTTTATCCGCCATTACAGCAAGCGCAACCGCGCCGAAGCCTGGCGTATGCTGTACAGTACGGTTGTACTTAATGCTTCGGCCGGCGAACTTCATGCTTTTCTGGCCGCCTACCCCGACTATCCGTATCGAGAGGACATTGAAAAAGAGATCGAATGGTCGAAGCAGGTGCTATATGTGGTGAAAGCGGCCAACGAGCGCTACGGCTATACCGATACCACAGGCGCCTGGATTATTGCACCGGCATATGACGACGCCTCACCTTTTCACGAAGGCTTTGCGGCTGTATGTAAAAACGACAGTTGTTATTTCATTAATAAATCGGGTAACAAAAATTCGGCACCTGCCGAGGAAGTGTTTGACTACCATAATGGCATTGCTATCATCAAAAAGCAAAACCGGTATTACTTGCTTAACCGTTCCGGGCAAATCATTTCCAAGCCTTACGAGGACGTTAGCCCGCAATCCGACGGATTATTTGTAGCTCGCCAAAATGGTCTTTACGGTGCCCTTAACGCCAAGGCAGAAACCGTTATCCCATTCGTTTACAAAAAACTGGGAACTTTCAGGAACGGTTATGCCTATTACATATCAGACCTGTATGGCCTGGTGAGCACCGGCAACCGCAAGCTGGAAGCGCGATGGGACTGGATCTCGGAAATTGACACGAATGGCTTGGTCATCGTAAAAAAAAATAAGCAATTCGGCCTCATGGATCTTAACGAGCGTCTTTTGTTGCAGCCTGAGTTTGACTACATCAGCCATTGCACAGGCCAGGTTTACCTGGTGGTGCGCAACGACCTATATGGCTTTTACGATGCCGGCGACGGCTGCTACATCAGCGATGTTGCTTATGATTACGAGCGGGCCTATAGCAATGCCTATTATACCAACGGCCGGCAGTTTAAGCTCCGCGAGGAGGATGAAGTAGCGCTAATGGATGCAAATGGACGGATCAGTATTCCTTTCGGATATTACACCGATGTGTTTTTTGCAAAAGACGATGTGATCCGCATTCAGAAAGGGAAAAAATATGGTTATGTTGACCGCAAGCTCAAAACTATTACAAACACCGACTATGAGAAAGCAAGTGATTTCGACAATCAGGTAGCAATTGTGAGTAAAGGTGGCAGCACGCAACTCATCAACCGGACCGGAAAACCAGTGTTTACGTTAAAAGACGGGAACATCGAGCATGGCCGGGGGCGACTTTACAAAGCAACAGTTGCCGGCACATACGGCCTTGTGGATGCCAGCGGCGAGATTCTGTTACCAATCGAATACCTGCAATTGGAACCACTTGACGGCTATTGGTGGAGAGCCGCCAAAGACAAACAGATTTTTCTGTACAACGCCCGCACAAAGACGCTGAAAGAATTAAAAGATTAAACGCTGGCTTTAGGAATACTCAGTGTAAAAGTCGTTCCCACATTCACCTGTGTTTCAAAGCCAATGGTTCCGCCGAATGCGGCAATGTAATTCTTAACCATGGCTAGTCCCAAACCGGTACCTGTGGTTTTGGTTGTGAAGTTAGGTGTAAAGATACGTGCTTTCAATTCTTCCGGAATACCGCAGCCGTTGTCGCGGATCTTGATGATGACCTCATGCTCATTTGAAAAAGTAATGATCTCTATT
>DAIUED010000349.1:0-4051 GCA_036845295.1 Bacteroidota bacterium | reverse complement strand
AAAAGGCGGGCAGGTTTGTCCGCCTTTTTTTATCTTTAGAATCGATGCAGGTTGCCAATTTTGTTGTGTATAAATCTTCTGCGGGTAGCGGAAAGACTTTTACGTTAGTAAAGGAGTACCTCAAACTGGCAATGGCAAACGACCATACACTTACCAGCGCGTACCGCTCCATATTGGCCATTACCTTTACCAACAAGGCTGCTGCCGAAATGAAATGGCGTATCATTAAAGCATTGCGCGAACTTAGTAGCGGCACCAATGACTTTCTCACTACGCTTCTCTCTGACGAAATGCAACTTAGCAAAGAGGAACTGGGTCAGCGTGCAAGGGTGGTGCTTACAGAGATTCTGCATCACTACTCTGATTTTTCTGTAGGAACCATTGATAGCTTCACCCACCGCGTAATACGCACGTTTGCTCTCGATTTGAAACTTCCTGTTAATTTCCAGATCGAAACGGATGCCGATACCGTTTTCAGGAAAGTAATTTCGCTGCTGATCAATAACCTCGGAAAAGACCAGTTGATTACGGAGTACCTGGTACGTTTTTCGCTCGATCAACTGGAAGAAAATAAAAATTGGGATCCCGAGAACACGCTCATTGATTTTATCAGGGAAATTAATAAAGAGGGCGCAGGCCAATTGGTAGAACAATTGCAGCAGTACACCATTACTGACTTCGAACAAATTCGCCGGCAGCTGTTACAGTTCATAAAGTCTTTTGAGGCTGTGCTGAAAACCGCGGGAGAAGAAGCGCTGCAATTGATTGGTGCCGCTCAACTGCAGGCGCAGGCATTTGCGAGCGGCACTACCGGTATTTACAACCTGTATGTAAAACTGGCACAATTGAAAGCGACATCGGAAGCCGATCTTTTCGGTTCCAATGTTCAGAAAACATTGAACGAAAATAAGTGGTACAGTGCAAAGGCTACAGTCTCTGAGAAACAAGCCATCGACCAGATCAGTGGGAAGCTGAGCGAAATCGCCGAACGCGTTAGGGTACATCTTCGCCACTCTCATGAGCAGTACACGGTGTACACACTTATATACCGGAATATATATGCCATTGGCCTCGTAAACGAACTTGCTAAGCTCACCGAACAGTATAAGCAGGAAGAAAATATCTTGTTTATTTCAGAGTTCAACGAGCGTATTTCGGATGTGGTAAACCTTGAACCGGCACCTTTTATTTTTGAACGGCTTGGAGACCGATACCGTCACTTCTTGCTCGACGAATTCCAGGATACTTCAGCCATGCAATGGCAGAACATGCTTCCGCTTATCGACAACTCGCTGGCCGGCGGTTACCGAAACCTTATCGTAGGCGATGGAAAACAGTCGATTTACCGCTGGCGGAATGCAGATGTGGATCAATTTGTAAGCCTGCCGGAAGTTCGGATGGTCGGGAAAAACACATTGATCCAGGAACGAGAGGCAGCTCTTAAACGCAATTTCGAAGCCCGGAATCTTCGCCGGAATTTCAGAAGTGAGCCGGTGATCGTGAAGTTTAATAACACGCTTTTTGCGCAATTATCGGATACCGTGTTGAGCGATGAGCTGAAGCCGATCTACGATCGACAGGCGCAGGAGCATCGTGAGGAAGAAAGCGGTTACGTGAGCCTGGAGTTCCCGCCCACCGCCGGGGACGACCAGGACAGCGTGAACACATCTTTTATTCTCAGGCATATCAACTCGGCCTTGGCCGATGGCTACGAGTATGCCGATATCTGCGTTATCGTGCGCGTCAACCGGCACGGTAATACTGTTGCTAATTTTCTCATCGGGCAGGGCATACCTGTAGTGTCGGCCGAATCACTGTTGCTGGGAAAAGCTAATGAAGTGAACGTCGTTGTGCAGTTTCTGAAATACGTGGCTAACCATAAAGACCTGGTGTCGGCATCGGCTGTGGTGAACTATCTGCACAGCCAGGGCTTTTGTAGTGAAGAGCAGTATGTTCAATATCTGCGCGAGCTCAATATTAGCCGAAACAAAACACTATACGATATTCTGGCATTGTGTCGCATTTCAGTTGATGTCATGCGTATCACCTCATCGGGTTTGCTCGATAGCTGCCTTGAAATCATCCGTGCATTGCGGCTTCATGATGTTAACCCATCGTACATCCGCTTTTTTCTCGACGAAGTTCTTGCCTTTCAGCAAACCAATACTGCCAACACCATTCTGTTTATTGAATGGTGGGAAAAGCGACGCGAAAAGGCTTCCGTTATTATTCCGGAAGGGATGAATGCAGTAAACATCATGACCATTCACGCGTCCAAAGGATTGGAATTTCCGGTAGTAATCAGTCCCTACATGGCTTGGGACGTGGAAAGCACCGAGTCGATCTGGGTGGAAGTGGACGAAGAAGGTCTCGACATGCCCGTGGCATTGATAAGCACTGCCAAAAGTGCTAATGATACGGTGTATAAGCCACTGGTGGAAAAGGAACGCCGGCAACAGGCGATGGACAATCTTAATCTGTTGTATGTAGATTTTACGAGAGCGGTGGAACGCTTGCATATTATTTCGCCGGAACCCAAACGAAACAATTCCAAAAATGTGCATAGCTGGCTAAAAGCCTTTGCTATGGGGCAAGCCGGCTATGATGCTGATAAAGCTATGCTGGAATACGGAGCTCGGGGCCGAAAAACCGGCGGACACTCTAAAAATAATCTTGATCCATTACCGGTGCCTCAGTTCGATATTTTCAGTAACCCGGAAGTCGTGCAAATCAAAGGTTCCTCATCCTATACCGTAAGCGAAGAGCTTACGAAAGCCCGCGAGTATGGGGTTTTGGTGCATTACCTGCTGTCGCAGGTGGTGTCGAGTAATGATATAGATGGCGTGGTGAAACAAGCGTTTTATGCGGGAGATATTTCGGAAGAGGAAGCAGTGCATATTTCTGACAGTATCAAGCAGCTTATCGCCATTGTGGACATTGCTCCTTATTTTGAGCCTGGCCTGGACGTGAGAAACGAGTTGGAGATCCTGACGGCCTCTGGCGACATTTTGCGACCTGATAGGGTAGTTATAGCGGGTTCAAATGCGGTGGTGATCGATTATAAAACAGGAAAAAAAAATCCGGCAAGAAATCATGCCCAGATGCGTGACTATGAACAAGCCTTGTTAAGTTTAGGCTATGCTTCCGTTAAAAAAATCCTGCTTTACATCCATGAACAGGAAGCCGAGATCCTTTCGTAATCTTTCCTAATACGATTTACTAAAAAATGTTTAGTGGCGAGTGGTCGGAAAACTTTTTAAACGGAAACTGAAACATTGAAAAAAGTTTCCTAAGTTTGCAGGCACTAAAAATATAACGCATAACGTTTATTACACGTTTTTAATAGACAGATGCAACGCCGGAAAACGGTCACAAAAAACTATGAAGAAAATGACTTTTGCATGGCTGCTGGCTTTTATAGCCACCGCCATGTTTGCTCAGGAAAAAGCCACTGTAAGCGGCTACCTGAAAGACGCCAAAAATGGCGAAGCCCTTATTGGTGTAACCGTTTATAAAAAAGGTTCGCAAGTAGGTACGAGCACCAACGCCTATGGTTTTTATTCATTGACCCTGCCAAAAGGGGCAGATACGCTGATGTTTTCGTTCATTGGTTATAAAACCATTCAGAAAGCGGTGAATTTACAAGCCAACCAAACGATTAATATAGAGTTGGAGGAAGAGGGAAAAGAACTGGAAGAAGTAGTAGTATCCTCGGAGAAAGAAGATGTGAATGTGAAGAGCATGGAAATGGGGACGTCAAAGCTCGACATCAAACAAATCAATAAAATACCGGCGTTGTTAGGCGAGGTCGATGTGGTACGTGCCATTCAGTTGCTGCCTGGTGTGACAACAGTGGGCGAAGGCGCCAGTGGGTTCAACGTGCGGGGTGGAAATGTCGATCAGAATTTGATCCTTCTCGATGAAGCGCCGGTGTATAATTCCTCCCACCTGTTCGGTTTCTTTTCGGTGTTCAATCCCGATGCTGTAAAAGATGTGAAATTGATTAAAGGTGGTATTCCTTCACAATATGGTGGGCGTGTTTCGTCTATCC
>DAIUED010000348.1:543-4051 GCA_036845295.1 Bacteroidota bacterium | reverse complement strand
GTTCATGGTAAAGGCAGAACCTTTGCTTACTGAGGAAACGTTGTTCACGCTTGGTGTGCCGGGAAAGCCGTTGGCTGTATAAGTAAATGCCGGAATAGTGCCATTACCGGATATGTTCCAGCGCGAATTGGTGCCGAAACCGATGCCAGTGGATTTAGGCATGAATATATACGCGTTGTTCGATTGTTTTGCCAGGGTTGAATCGTTTACTTTCACGGTGCCGCCATCGGCCAGGGTGCCGCCGCCTGTAGCGGCATAAAGTGAAGCTACGGCATTGCCAATGAGCGTGCTCGCGGTAATGGTGGTGCCGGGAATAGCCATGCTGGTATTCAGTTTAGTAGCAATGCATACGCCGTCGGCATCGCTCAGGCTAGGGGTTACCGCTGTAGGTCCGGCCGATGTGCCGGTAGTTGAACCCGTTGTGGAGCCGGTAGTTGTTACAGGATTGTCTGGAATGACATCGTCTTTTTTCTGACAGGCTGTTGCAAAAAATGCGCCGGCGAGGGCGACAAGACTTAACGTTTTGATGGTTTTTTTCATGATGATATACGATTAATTAGGTTTCGCTACGGCAAAAATAGGACGACTGCTTGGGAACAACCTACCCGGCACCCGGTATTGGGTATCCGTGCTGGTGGGTATTATTTCGTGAAAATAAAATGGGTTGCCTGTAACTTTTGGCTTTTCCAAATTGTTTTATGCATAAGATGTTGATACGGCGCCGGGATCAAAATATTATAAAACGCTAAGAATAGCCCCGGGCATTGCCGAACGAAATCATTTAAATACATTCGCCGGAATCCTTGATAGAGAACTGTTTTTGAATGCACAGGAATATAACACAAGCGTTACCGCCTACTCGGGAAATCTCTACCGTTTCATCCTGAAAATGACGAAAGATGCGGACAGGGCAAACGATATTGTACAAGAGGCCTATATGAAGCTCTGGGAACATCTGCCGGATGTAGAAGCGGCTAAAGCAAAGTCATGGTTGTTTACCACGGCGCGCAATGCGATGTTGAATCAGTTGAAGCGCGAAAAGAAAATGGAATCGATAGAGATGAGACAATTCAAGGAACCTTATGCAAATCAGCATCAATTCGAGTTGAAGGAGCTACTGGACAAAAGCCTAAACCAGCTGCCTGAGTTGCAAAAGTCAATCATTCTGTTGCGTGATCTGGAAGGATATGATTATAAGGAGATCGGTGAGATTCTGGGTTTGACCGATTCGCAGGTAAAGGTTTATCTCTTCAGGGGACGGCAGAAAATAAAGGAAGCATTGAAACACATCATGACCAACCATGAGCACAATTGATCCTAAAGATATCGATGAATGGCTCTTCAATTATTTTGAAGGAAAGCTGACTCATCAGGAAGGCGAGGCGCTGATCCGCTTAATGAATGCCAGCCCGGCATTAAAGGCAGATTACGATGCCTGGAAGGCAAGCTATGTGGTGGAAGCACCAATAACTTACCCTAATGCCGATCAGTTATTGCGGAAAGTGCCTGCCACGGTCAGGAGAAAGTGGATGGCCCTGGGAGTGGTATTGGTATTGGCTCTGGCGCTATTGATGTTTTTCCTGCAGACTGAGCCGGTTAAGAAAGAGGTTCCAGAAGAGCCCGCGAAGGAACAGCCTGCTATACCGCCTGCTCCTATAGAAACACCGTTAGTTGCTGCTCCTCGGAATGAGGAAAACGCAAAACAAAGAGCGTCTGAACGTTTGGGGAATGTGAAAGCAGCCGGTAACACCCGGAAAGGCATCAGTCCTGATAGTACGGGAAGCCGGGGCCGCGAAGCGTTAGCGCCTGTCATGATGCAAAGACGGGTAAGTACTGAAATGCCTGCCACCGATCAGGCATACACCTCGGATTCCCTGGAGATCATGATAAAACCTCTGCCTGCGAGCCATCCGGCCGGAAATTCAGCCAAACAGAAAACGCGCAAAAAACCAATGACCGTCATCCGCATACGGGACACCGGATTTTAAACACAGATTGAAAAGCTTATGAAACAACTGATCCTTTCATTTACGACATGTATTGTTCTGGCGTCACACGCCCAGGACTTCACCCAGTTTAATGTGGCCCTCATGCGCTATAATCCCGGATACGCAGGTTCTGTTGAAAGTCCGCGGCTAAGCATCTTGTATGGGAGAACAATGCCTTACTATAGCTCAAATACCTATGTGGCCTACGATCAGGCGATAAATAAGCTGCACGGCGGAGTCGGCCTCGAGATGCGCCAAGAGTATTGGGGATTTCAGGCATTCTCTGCGAATTCGAGCTATGTAGGGTTTTCTTATGCTGCTAAATTTAATCTTGGCAACAAAGTGGCTGTTTCTCCTGCGGTAAAATTCGGCTATCGCAGAGACGAATCCCGCTTCGAGAACGAGACTTCAAGATCGAAAAGCAATGGGGATATCTCAGTCGGTATTGTGTTCAACACCGAGCGTTTCCACGCAGGCTTCTCGATAGACCACATTAACCAACACAATGGCTTACCACCTGGAAGCCCTCTGCTCGTAAGAACCTACCTTGCCCAGATGGGTTATACAATTCAGAAACATCCTGGCTCTGCATTTTCCGGAACAGCATCTCTCCTGTTTCAGAAACACGGTACCTATTACGCAGAATTAAGGCCCAGTGTTACACTCAGGTATAAGTTCGCGGTAATAGGTGCTGGCCTCATCATGGGCAATAGCGGCGGTTGGCGATATAATGTGCTGGCGGGCTATTACAGCCGCAAATGCGTCATCGGATATAGCATAGAGCCTCGTTTAACATCTTTCTACCCAAGCCAGGTGTATCATGAATTCAGTCTGCGCTATATCTTTTCGCCGCCCAAAGAGCAAAAGGCGCCGGAGGAAAGAACGGCGAAAAAAATTCGTGTTTTCAAGAATCGGAAGCACATCCTTCAAACTTAAAGGCTTTTGAGGACAGATCTTTCCGGGATCCTCAAAAAAGGAGGCCATTCATAGCGTAGTTTTTTGCTATCTTTGCAGCCTTAATTCACGCCATGAGCTTTACCGAAGAACTACATAAACGAAAAACCTTTGCCATCATCGCCCACCCAGATGCCGGAAAAACCACGCTGACGGAAAAACTACTCCTCTTTGGAGGAGCCATTCAAACCGCAGGGGCGGTGAAATCGAACAAGATCAAGAAAGCAACCACCTCCGATTTCATGGAGATTGAAAAGCAGCGTGGTATCTCCGTGTCCACGTCGGTTATGGCTTTCGATTACCGCGATTTTAAAGTAAATATCCTCGATACGCCGGGTCACGAGGATTTTGCTGAAGATACCTACCGAACACTTTCTGCTGTAGATAGCGTTATCATGGTGATTGATTGCGTGAAAGGTGTGGAGCCGCAAACGCGGAAGCTCCTTGAAGTATGCCGCATGCGCAATACGCCGGTGATTGTGTTCGTGAATAAAATGGACCGTGAAGGCCAAAATCCCTTTGACCTGCTCGATGAGATCGAGAAAGAGTTAAAGATCAAAGTGAGG
>DAIUED010000348.1:0-533 GCA_036845295.1 Bacteroidota bacterium | reverse complement strand
AAGCTCTCGTTATTCCAGGGCGATAGTAAAACAACGGTAGAAGAAAGCATTGAGCTGAATGACCTGAATGATGGCCAGATCGAAAAATACATCAGCGGCGATTTTGCCGAACAGCTCCGGGCCGATGTGGAGCTTCTTGACGGGGTTTACGATGAGTTCGAAAAGCAAAAATACCTGGATGCAAACCTCAGTCCGGTATTTTTCGGAAGTGCGGTAAATAATTTCGGTATCAAAGAACTGTTGGATTGTTTTGTGGAGATTGCACCTACACCGCAAGGCCGCGACACCGATAGCGCCGGTGAAATCAAGCCAGATTCACCTAAATTCAGTGGTTTTGTGTTTAAGATCCACGCCAACCTCGATCCCAAGCACCGCGACCGCATTGCGTTTCTGAGGATCGTGTCTGGGAAATTCGAACGGAATAAATACTATTACAACGTGAGGGAGAATAAAGACATGCGCTTTAGCAACCCGACGGCGTTCATGGCGCAGCAAAAATCCGTAATCGACGAATCGTACCCAGGCGATGTGAT
>DAIUED010000347.1:0-4059 GCA_036845295.1 Bacteroidota bacterium | reverse complement strand
TATTTTATTTGCCGGAAAATTTATGCCTATTACGTGAACTATGTAGTGGATGAAACCCGTGTGAAAGACCTGGCGTCCTATTATTATGCCAATGCATATAACACCGAGATGTTGCTCCGGAAAATCGCTTTATCGGATTGGTTCTATTCGCCGGAAAATATGGGCAATAAGATCAAGCCCCCGGTAGATTTTCTGGTGACACTGAGCAGGCAGTTTGGCATCCACTACGAAAGTGATGCTACTTTAATTGTTATCCAGCGTAGCCTCGGTCAGCTTCTGTTTTATCCGCCAAATGTGGCAGGCTGGCCCGGCGGAAAACAGTGGATCAATTCATCGACGCTGATGCTGCGCCTGAGACTGCCGTCGATGTTGCTGAACAATGGTGAGATTGATATCGAAGCGGAAGATGATGATCCTGATGATGGGATCATGACGATGAACACATCGGTGTACAGGAACCAAAAAACACAGGTGAGCTGGGAAGAGATCCAAACAAAGTATAAAGGCGCAAGTATCGAAGCATTATCGCAGGTGTTTCTGGGAAGTGAACCGGAGGCAGCGCTCAAAGAGCTGATCCTCCGGGAAACAGGATCTACCAAGGAACTGATGCTGAAGTTGGTGTCGTTGCCGCATTATCAATTATATTAACTGAATAGGATGAATCGGAGAGAATTTTTAAAACGTTCGGGTCTTGCCTCTGGCTACCTGCTTGTTCCTGCTTTTCTGAAGCCGCTTGAGCAATACGGCATGGAGGCTTTGCCCGCCGGTTTGCCTGGCAAAAGAAACCTGGTGGTGATCCAGCTATCGGGTGGAAATGATGGATTGAATACGGTTGTGCCTTATACCAACGATATATACTATAAGCTGCGCAAGAAGATCGGCATTCGCAAGGAACAGGTCATAACACTCGACAAGGACCTTGGATTGAATCCGGCGATGACTGCTTTCAAGGAATTGTATGACCAGGGCTATGTGTCTATTATCAACAACGTAGGTTATCCGAATCCCGACCGTTCGCATTTCCGTAGCATGGACATCTGGCAGAGTGCCAGCGCCAGCACAGATTACCTGAGTACAGGCTGGCTTGGGCGCTATCTCGACAGTCAATGCCAGCGACCTTACGAAGCCATTGAGATCGACAATAACTTGTCGCTGGCCATGATAGGAAAGAAGTTGAGTGGCATTGCCACTAAAAACGCCCGTCAGTTATACGAAGAAACCAAGGCGCCTTATTTTGAAACAGTCAGCGCTTATGTAAAACCAGAGATGCTGAGTGAAGACAACCTCGGCTACCTTTACAAAACGATGGTCAATACCACATCTTCTGCCAACTATATTTTTGAAACCCAGAAGACTTACAAGAACACAGCTGCATATCCCGACTCACAATTTGCCAAAGATCTGAAAACAGTGGCAACGTTCATCCATAGCGGGCTTCAGGCCTCGGTTTATTACGTTAACCTCACGGGCTTCGATACGCATGTGGGCCAGGTTGCCAAACAGCAGAGCCTGTTGGAACAGTACAGCGCAGGCATTGCCGCTTTTGTTGCCGACCTCAAAGCCGGGGAACGTTTCGACGATACCCTGATCCTCACGTTTAGCGAATTTGGCCGCCGCGTAGAAGAAAATGCGAGTGGCGGAACCGATCATGGTACAGCGAGCAACATGTTTGTGATTGGCTCTCAGCTTAAAAAGAAAGGCATTTTTAACGAAGCTCCCGACCTTGCCAACCTGGTAGATGGCGATTTGAAACACCACATCGATTTTAGGCAGGTATATGCTACCGTACTTGACAATTGGCTCAAAGCCAATAGCACGACCATACTAGGCGAAAGGTTTGTTAACTTGGGCTTTGTATAAGCAAGGCCTGGGTTAATTCCCGAATTGATAGTGGCTGTAATCGAGCAGCACGGTATTCAGAAAATCTTCGTCTTTCCAGGGAACTTCGACTCCCATTTTGGTTTTAACTTTATTAGCGAGCAGCTTTAGATTTTGAGGTTTCCTATTGCGCATGCTATGTTCCAGAATCTCTTTAATGATGGCCACGTCTTTGTCTGACAGCAGCGATACCTGGCTAAACACAATTTTGTAATCTGGTACTTGCCTGTAAAGAATTGTTTCGCGAAGACTTGTTCGGCTGTCTTTGCGGATAACGGTGGTGCCTGCTGCAAAGTCGCCCAGTCGCTGGCTTTTTTCGGAAACAGGGATGGAAATAATAGCAACGAGGCCATTGAGTACATGAATGTCGATGATGCGGAATACAGAGCGCAACAGATAAGATCCAATGCCAGGTTGTGAGCCATCGAGCTTTACGACTTTGATGCCAAGGATTTTTTTTCCAAGACTTTGCCCATTCATCAACGTCTCACTAAGGAAATGGTATAGCAGCACCGGAAGCATGGCGATGATAAACAGTGTAGAAGCGAGGTAGCTGTCGTCGTTAAACAGGCCGTTTCTAAATATACTGGTAAGGCCTCCCACGATCAATACTACCAGTCCAAAATAAACGCCCATGAAAATCATGTCGAGAATGGCTGCCAGCAACCTGTAACCCAGGCCGGCCGCTTCGTATTCGACGTTTACGTTTTGGGTGGTAGTTATTCTGATGCCGTCCATAAGATTGCGCTGTTGGTGTGCTAAAATTAAAAAATAATATGAAACAAATTTGATACATTTAAGCTGGATTAAACAGGTTGTGAAAGAGATTACTTTTTTAAAACAAAATGTAGAGCGCTGGGAAGCATACGAGAACGCGCTTGTCGGCAAAGACCAGATGCCGCCGGGCGAGGTGACGGATATGTTTGTGGAGCTCACCGACGATCTTTCCTATGCCCAAAGTAATTATCCGGGAAGCAAAACGACGTCGTACCTGAACCGGCTTGCCGGGCTCGTTCATCAAAAAGTTTACCGGAACAGAAAAGAAAGTCGCGGCCGCATCATCCGGTTTTGGACCTTTGAGCTACCTTCGCTGTTTGGCAAATACCATAGGCTATTGCTGGTGTCATTTCTTATCGGATTGCTCGGGGCTATTCTGGGTTTCGTGTCTGAGCTTTACGACGAGTCGTTTGTGCGCACTATTCTCGGAAACGAATATGTGGATTCGACCATCGACCGTATCCGCAAAGGAAATCCGCTTGGCATTTATGGCGAAATGCCTTCTTATTACATGTATTTTTACATTACGCTCAACAACATCCGGGTATCGTTCACCGCTTTTGCTTTTGGCATGTTTTTCTCGTATGGAACCGCTTTTTTTCTGCTGCATAACTGCATTATGCTGGGCGCTTTTTTTGGCATGTTTTATAAATACAATGTGCTGGGCCTCGCGATGAAAGTGGTGTGGATACACGGTACGCTTGAAATGTCGGCTATTGTTATAGCTGCTTGTGCCGGCTTTGCGCTTGGTAATAGCTTTATGTTCCCGGGCACCTACAGTCGGCTTGAGTCGTTTAAACGTGGAGCGAAAGATGGCATCAAGATCATTGTGGGTCTTATTCCGGTATTTATGTTAGCCGGTTTTTTCGAGAGCTTCATTACCCGTTATACCGAAATGCCACTTGGCCTGAGCCTGGCAATCATTTTTGGTTCCCTTTTATTTCTGATTTCTTATTTTGTTGTTCTTCCAATCCTGCTTAAGAAAAAATCGCATGCAAACATCGAAAATTGAATTTAGGAAAGAGCGAGAGTTTACCACTGTGTTGTCTGACTCGTTCGCTTTTTTGAAGCAAAACTTCAAGTCGCTTTTTCTGTCTATTTTGTTGATCATAGGTCCCGTTATCCTCATCAGCGGCCTGGCTTATTCGCTGCTGCAAACCTATTTGCTGAATAATATGTTTAGCGGATCCCTTCTGTTCTCTCAGAATTATTTTATGTATATGGGGCTTATTTACCTTTTAATGATTATTAACGGCGTGTTGGTAAATAGTGTCGTGTTTAATTACATGTGTCTGTATAACGAAAAGCCTGCGGGAGAGAAGATCCTGGTATCGGAAGTAGGGTCGCGGGTATGGCGCAGCCTTGGTCGGGTGCTTGGCTCTTTAGCCATTATCATCTTCCTGT
>DAIUED010000346.1:0-4067 GCA_036845295.1 Bacteroidota bacterium | reverse complement strand
GCTCGAATCCAAAAGTAAAGATCCGTAATACGGGGACGACGCCGATAACGAGCGTTTCTTTTGATTACAAACTTACCGGTGGTCAAGCCTATACTTACACCTGGACGGGTAACCTGAATTTCCTCGATGAAACCATTGTTGATTTGGGTCCGAGCACTGCCATGTTTAACGGCAACGCTTCTAACCAATTTGAGGTTAGTATCAACAAAGTGAATGGTACGACAGATCAGGATGCACTGAACAATACGTACACAAGTACATTCACGGATGTACGCTCATACCCGATGCCAATGGTAGTTTATTTCAGTACCAACTCGTCGTCGAGCACCGTTAACGCAGGATATAATGAAAGCAGCTGGCAAATTCTGAACGATGCCGGCGTGGTGGTGGCCAGCCGCGTGAACAATCTCAATAATAAGGTTTTCCGCGATACCATCAATCTTCCGGCGGGTTGCTATACGTTTGTGGCCAATGACGACGGTTGTGACGGCATTTCGTGGTGGGCCAACAGCGGGGCAGGTAGCGGTACGCTGCGTTTTAGTTCCAACACCACACCAATGGTTTACAAAACGTTCAATGGCGATTTCGGTTGTCAGTTGATGGAGCGTTTTACGGTTGGTTATGTTCTGGGCGTGCAGGATGCGGTGAAAGCAGTAAACACATTTCAGTCGTTCCCGAACCCGGCCTCTTCAACGGTGAACCTGCTATTTGAGGTAAGCGAGTATCAGAATGTAAGTTATTCCATTACCGATGTATCTGGGAAAGAGGTAAAAACCGGCAAATTTGAACAGGTTAGTTCTACCATTTACCCGATTAACACGTCTGATCTCGGCAGCGGCATTTACTTTATAACCTGTCATTTTGCCAAAGGCGATACGGTAACCAAAAAGATCATGATCAACAAATAAGTGATCGGCTTTTGAACTCCATGAACAAATTATCAGGTAAGATCCAGGTCTTTTTTTCGGGAAAATAATGGTTGATAACTTGTTTGTAGAATAAAAAGTATTATATTTGTGACCCTATTTAAAGGATAATTCAAAAAAGACGAAATAACATGTATTTAACTTCAGAAGTAAAAAAAGACATTTTCAAAAAACATGGTGGAAGCGAAAAAAACACCGGAAGTGCTGAATCTCAAATCGCTTTGTTCACACACCGAATCGATCACCTGACCAGTCATTTGAAAAACAATAAAAAAGACTTTGGTACACAGCGCGCTTTATTGAACCTGGTAGGTAAGCGTCGTGCATTGCTGGATTATCTGAAACATACGGACATTGAGCGTTACCGTGCAGTTATTAAAGTTTTAGATATCCGTAAATAAAAATGGATCTCAATCAAAAAACAAGGCATTCTGAGTAATCGGAATGCTTTTTTATTTTTGAATGTGTCCGAAAAACGGATTGATCCGTTAACCACCGCAGGAGAGAACAATAAACAAATATAAACCGCACCAAAAACGTTGGTGCACAAAACGAAAAAACAAGATGTCACAAATTGGAACACAACATTCGTTCGACTTAGGAGATGGACGACAAGTTATGCTGGAAACAGGAAAACTGGCAAAACAAGCAGACGGCGCAGTAGTCGTGAAACTGGGAGACACCATGATCCTGGCCACTGTAGTCAGCAACAAAGAAGCAAAAGAAGGCGTTGATTTTTTACCGCTTACAGTAGATTATCAGGAAAAATATGCAGCCACCGGCCGTTTCCCGGGAGGTTTTTTCAGACGTGAAGCTAAATTATCGGATTATGAAGTGCTGATCAGCCGTATCGTTGACCGCGCGATGCGTCCGTTGTTTCCGGAAGATTACCATGCAGACACACAGATCATGTTATCCCTGATCTCTTCAGATAAAAAAACCATGCCGGATGCGCTGGTAGGTCTTGCAGCTTCTGCAGCCGTGGCCGTTTCCGATATTCCGTTCAATGGCCCTATCTCTGAGGTACGTGTAGGAAAGATCGATGGCAAACTGGTGATCAATCCGAATATCGATGAACTCGCAACCTCTACAATCGACATGATCGTGGCTGCATCTGAGCGCGATATCACAATGGTAGAAGGTGAAATGAGCGAGATCAGCGAAGCTGAAATGCTGGAAGCGATCAAATTTGCTCATGAAGCCATCAAAAAACAAATCCAGGGAATTAAAGAATTCGTTGCCAAAGCCGGTGTAAAACCAAAACGCGAATACAACCACGAGGTAAACGATTTCGATTTGCGCGACGCGGTTGCTAAAGCTACTTACGATAAAGTTTACGCTGTTGCCAAACAGGGTAATCCGAATAAAAACGAACGCAAAGAGGCTTTCAAAGCGGTATTGGCTGATTACAAAGCCAGCTTTACCGCCGAAGAGCTGAAAGAGAAAGAAGCATTGATCAACAAATATTACCACGGCGTGGAATACGATGCGGTGCGTCAGGCTACACTCGACACGCAGTCGCGTCTTGATGGCCGTAAGACCACACAAATCCGCCCGATATGGAGCGAAGTAGGCTACCTGCCAGGAGCTCACGGTTCTGCTATTTTCCAACGCGGCGAAACACAATCTTTAACTTCTGTAACGCTTGGTACCGGTAAAGATGCGCAGCTTATCGATGGTGCATTCTACCGTGGCGAAAGCAAATTCATCCTGCATTACAACTTCCCTGGTTTTTCAACCGGCGAAGCAAAACCTAACCGCGGCCCGGGCCGTCGTGAGGTAGGTCACGGAAACCTGGCTTTACGTGCCTTATCTAAAGTGGTTCCTACCGATACGCCATATACTGTTCGTGTGGTATCTGATATCCTTGAGTCGAATGGTTCCTCGTCGATGGCGACTGTATGTGCTGGCACATTGGCATTGATGGACGCTGGTATCAAAATTAAAAAACCGGTAACGGGTATTGCCATGGGCTTGATCACCAACGATAAGGGCGAGTACGCTGTATTGTCGGATATTCTCGGCGACGAAGATCACCTGGGCGATATGGATTTTAAAGTGTGTGGTACCAAAGACGGTATTACGGCTGTGCAAATGGACCTTAAAGTGAACGGGCTGCCTTATGAAGTGATGGAGAAAGCCTTATTACAAGCGAAAGACGGGCGTTTACACATCATGAACGAGATCATGAAAACGCTTCAGGAGCCGCGTGAAGATTACAAAGAAAACGTACCTCGTTTCGAACTGATGATGATTCCAGGTGAATTCATTGGCGCAGTAATCGGACCTGGTGGTAAAGTGATCCAGGATATCCAGAAAAAAACCAACGCTACCATTTCGATTTCGGAAGAAGGTAAAGAAGGCCGCGTGGAGATTTTCGCCGAGAAACTCGACGACCTCAAAGCTGCCGTTGCCCGTATCAAAGCCATTGTTGCGATTCCGGAAGTTGGAGAAGTGTACGAGGCTACCGTAAAATCGATCATGCCTTATGGCGCGTTTGTAGAGTTTTTACCTGGTAAAGAAGGCTTACTTCACATCAGCGAGTACGACTGGAAACGCATTGAAACCCTTAACGGTTTGGTGAAAGAAGGTGATGTGCTGAAAGTGAAATACGTTGGCACAGACCCTAAAAACGGTAAAGCTAAATTATCGCGCAAAGCGACGCTGCCTAAACCGGAAAACGCTCCGGCTACGGAAGAGAACAAAGCCTAGTCTTTGTTAAGATTTATATCTGTTTCAAGAACCGCTACAGCTTTCTGTGGCGGTTTTTTTATGCCCGAAATGTATGTACCTTTGGCACATGGAGGCACTATCTTTCAACTTTAATCCATTTCCTGTACTCGAAACCGAACGTTTGGTACTGAGGCAATACACCGCGCAGGATGCAGAAGCGCTTTTTTCGTTTCGCAGCAACCCGCAGGCTATGCGTTTCGTACCAAGACCTCTGCAGCAATCGGTAGATGATGCGATGGCCATGATAGACTTGATAAACAACGGGATTGCGGCCAACGATACCATTGCCTGGGCAATCGAACTCAAAAGCACGTCGAAAGTTATCGGCAGCCTGTCCTTTCATGTTATCCAAAAGGAGCATCACCGTGCCGAGCTGGGTTACATGATCCATCCCGACTATTGGGGCAA
>DAIUED010000345.1:0-4073 GCA_036845295.1 Bacteroidota bacterium | reverse complement strand
GGTAACCGGCGCGCACCAGTTTAGGCAAATACGTATCAATGCTGTGGTGCGGGAAGCCCGCCAGCTCGATGTGCGACGCTGAACCATTGGCACGTTTGGTGAGCGTGATGCCAAGCACCTTCGAGGCCCGCACGGCATCTTCGCCAAATGTTTCGTAAAAATCGCCTACACGAAACAACAATATCGCATCGGGGTATTTGCTTTTTACCTCGTTGTATTGTTTCATTAAAGGAGTTTCCTTGACTTCTCCGCTCTTTGCCATAACCTGATATAAATTACGAAGATACGACATCTGAAGGGCCTTGCCGGGATCGACTTTTTAACAGGAAGGCCGCTGTTGTTAATATGTTGGCAGGTGTACGAAAGCCTGTGGGTATGCGCGAGTAAGGCCAGGAAAGCGATCGGCGGCAACAAAGCCACCATCAGCTGCGAATTTCGGTTAGAGCGTTGGGCGCCTCCTTCCGCGCAAAAGAGGCAGCGGAAGGCCGGGCTGCTCCAGGCTCCGCTGCGCTGCGGTTCTTTTGCGGCAGAGAGGCAGCCGCAAAAGGAACCAGGCCTTTCGCATCCCTGGCGCAGTCTGTCGCTCCTGGAGAATACCTGCGTGAAGGATTGCAGCGGAAATCAACCCTCCGCACCAAAAAATAGCTTAATTCAAACGTTCTACAATTTCATTCTTTTCTAACAGGAACGTCGTTTCCATTTATTTTTCGGGAATACTCCTCTGCTTTTTCAAAATAGACCTTCGCCTGTGCCTGATTTGCACTCAGATCAAAATCGTTTTCGGAACTAGTATCCAACAGGATAACTCCTTCATTGTAATAAAAGCGAAAGAGATTGTAATTTGTGGCATAGAGATCGGGCGCCAGTTTGTGCGCCTCATGATATAGCTCTAATAGAAACTCACGCATCGTATCCAACCTAGACCTTGTGTAATAATCTATCTCGAGCTCGGCCGCTTTTTGCAGGTATGCCTTGTATATAAGACTATCATTCTTTGACTCCTTCATGAGTGCCACAACGACGTACATAATTTGTCTTTGGGAATCAATACTTTTGAATGGATTATCTAATAAATACAAAGCTTTCGTATAAATATTCAAATTCTTACGCTTTCCAAATGTGCTGTCTTCTTTATGGAAACGATCATCAAGAAGGTCATATAACCAGGCGCGCCAATCGCAAAGAGTTTCCCGGCTTCTAATCAAACTAGCATCCTGCTGCACGCCACACCATATTTTCACCAATTTGTTTAACTCTTTATCGGCTTTCATGGGTTTCAAAACGGAAACAATAAGTAGAGTGCGCTCGAGCTTGTGAAGCCAGAAAACACTATCCCGGGCACTGCCAATTTGTTTCTGTTCCAGCTCTTTCAACTCTCTGTGCATTTTTTCATAAAAATCTGAGCTATCCACGATAATCATATCAGACAATTGGGCTTGAAGAAAAATAGCCGACTGATTCATCTTTTCGTCTATTCGTGAATCTATATTTCCACAATTAAATTCTACTCCCAATGCATTAATTTTGCATTCGGATTTGATGGAATTCGAAAGTCTGTCTATCAGCTCCTGAGACAAACACGACGTGCTGGCACCCATTAAACAAATAAAGATGAATAATCCTATCCGGCTTTGCATATCAGAAAAACATCATATGGATTCATTAAATAAATATAATCATAAACCTCCGAAAAAGTCAAACGAAGCTAGCTATTTGAGCGCGTTGAATGATATGCTCAACTCATTTTCCGAAGATATTAAACGAGGAAGTTAAAGATTACTGTGAGGTGACCAAAGACATGTTGGGATTAACTCAAAAATCTTTTTAAACCTACTGATGGCGAGTGCTTCCCGCGTCGGCACGCTATTTCTTGTTATAAAAGAAGTTTGGCTGACAGTGTTTTTCCATAAGGCTAAACGATCATCTCAAGCATGGTACAACACACCCCTTAATCCCCTCTTTTTAGAGGGGAAACAGAGGCCTGCTTTGGATATGATGAACGGGATTAATGCAAAAAAACTGGCTCGAGGCCAGTTTTTTTCTATAAAAGGTAAAGCGTATAATGCTTAGGCTGTAACGGTAGAAAGTACGTTGTTCATGCTTCTCACAGCATCTGCACTCTTGGCAAACAGGGCTTTTTCTTCGTCGTTGAGGTTGAAGTCCACGATCTTTTCCCAGCCGTTTTTACCAATGATAACCGGTACGCCCATACAGATATCTGATTGGCCGTATTCGCCTTCCAGGAACACGCTGCAAGGGATCAGCTTTTTCTGATCGTTCAGGATGCTGTCAACAATCGTTGCTACAGCAGCTCCCGGAGCATACCAGGCGGATGTACCTAACATACCGGTTAAGGTAGCGCCGCCTACCATTGTATCAGCAGCGATTTTCTTCAGGGCATCAGCGTTCAGTGTTTGTGAAACCGGCACACCGTTATAGGTTGCCAGGCGTGTCAACGGAATCATGGTAGTATCGCCATGTCCGCCGATCACCACACCTTGCACATCGCTGGCAGGTGCATTGAGTGCTTGCGACAAATAGCAGTTGAAGCGGGCGCTATCCAGTGCTCCGCCCATACCGATGATGCGGTTTTTAGGCAATTTGCTTCCTTTCAGGGCCAGGTAAGTCATCGTGTCCATTGGATTCGATACGATGATGATGATAGCGTTCGGAGAATGCTTCAGCACATTTTCAGTCACTGTTTTCACAATGCCTGCATTGATGCCGATCAATTCTTCACGTGTCATGCCCGGTTTGCGTGGAATACCCGAGGTGATCACCACCACATCGCTACCAGCAGTTTTAGCATAATCGTTGGTACTGCCACTGATACGGGTATTGAAGCCGTTCAGCGAGGCTGTTTGCATCAGGTCAAGCGCTTTGCCCTCTGCAAAATTTTCTTTGATGTCGAGAATTACTACTTCGCTGGCAATTCTCCGTTGTGCGATGTACTCTGCACAGGTTGCGCCTACGTTTCCGGCGCCGATTACTGATACTTTAGTCATTTTATATTGGTTGAATTATTGAGTTTTAGTGTTTTGGCGGGGTTGCTGTCCATGTCAACCAGCGTCACAAAGTTAAGATTTTATGTATAGCCCTTGCCTGATTTTCATCTGATTTAGGCGTCGATTTTCGCGTATTTGGCATTTTGCTCAATGAACTCGCGGCGCGGCGGCACCTCGTCGCCCATCAGCATGGCGAATGTACGGTCGGCCTCTGCAGCACTGTCAATAGTTACCTGACGCAAAGTGCGGGTAGCAGGATCGAGGGTCGTTTCCCAGAGCTGGATCGCGTTCATCTCGCCCAAACCTTTGTAACGCTGTACATGGACGCTATCCGATTTTTCGCCTCCCATCTCAAGCACCGCCTGGTCGCGCTGCTCATCGTTCCAGCAGTAACGGGCGTCTTTGCCTTTTTTCACCTGGTACAATGGCGGCGCGGCAATGTAAACGTGGCCTTTTTCGATCAATTCTTTCATGTGACGGAAAAAGAATGTGAGGATCAGTGTGGTAATGTGAGAACCATCGACATCGGCATCACACATGATCACGATTTTGTGGTAGCGGAGCTTATCCATGTTGAGTGCGCGGTCGTCTTCTTTCGTGCCGCGGAACACTCCCAGCGCCGTGAAAATATTTTTGATCTCCTGGTTCTCGTAGATCTGGTATTCCAATGCTTTCTCCACGTTCAGGATCTTACCCCTGAGTGGCAAAATGGCCTGGAAGTCGCGATTACGGCCCTGTTTGGCCGTTCCACCCGCCGAATCCCCTTCCACCAGGAACAGTTCGCAGGCGAGCGGATCGTTATTTGCACAATCGGCCAGTTTACCTGGGAAACCAGATCCGGTCATCACGGTTTTACGCTGCACCATTTCGCGGGCTTTTCGCGCCGCGTGGCGGGCCGTAGCTGCCAGTACTACTTTATCGACGATCAGCTTGGCTTGTTTCGGGTGTTCCTCCAGGTAATAATTGAGTGCCTCACTAATAGCCTGATCTACTGCGCCGGTTACTTCATTGTTACCGAGTTTGGTTTTGGTCTGTCCCTCGAACTGTGGCTCAGCTACTTTTACCGAT
>DAIUED010000344.1:0-4081 GCA_036845295.1 Bacteroidota bacterium | reverse complement strand
TTGATGGTGATGGTTGTGGCCGCCGGCCATACGCCACACACAGCGGCTTTGCTGCCGTTTACCGCGATGGCACCATTGGGTGTATTGCAGTTTCCGGCGATCGAGGGCTCGGCGATAAAATAAACCGGCACGCAATTGGCATCGGTCTCTTTCCAGGCGAACACCGTTCCAGCGCTGTTAGTGTAGGTTTGCGAGCCAGCAGCCAACAGGTCGTTCTTACAGTATTTAATGGTACTCAGGGCCTTATTTCCTCCGAGCGGGTATATGCTCACAGGCGATATGTAAAGCGACGACGTGGACACGGTGCTCTGGGAAGATTTTATGAAATTGAACAAGCTGTCGGTGATGACGAGGCCGCTGAATGCCGGCGTGAGCGTAGAAGTAACGGGCAGCGTATTGAAAGGAGCCGGATTAGCCGTTTGTTGCACATAGCTCATCAGCACATTACCGGTGCTTCGCTCTACGGCCACGTCGCCAATGCTGGCGTTGTATCCTTTGTAGTATTTTTTGAGACCATTGCTGTTGAACGCACAGAAAAACGTGAATGCGCCGGATGTGTTGCCGCCGGCCACGACAGTGTCGGTATTGATCACAATTTTCCTGTCGTTGATGGTACGGTACTTCAGGTAGAAGTTGCCGTTATTATCCATCAGGAATCCGTTGATAGATGTTTTGTCGGCGTAGTAGCTTAGTGGACCGCCGGCTGTATTTTTAAAAAAATACTCGCGCTGCCACACTTCTGTTCCCGATGGCGTCAGGCGAACAAACCTCACAGGCTGCGCGCCGGCAGATCCTGAATTGGATGACTGCGCAACGAACAAAATATCTCCGTTTGGAAAAATCGTTACGTTGAGCGGATCGATGAACGAGGTAAAATTGGTGCCTAATCTCAACTTTTTCACCCACTGCGTTGTGCCCGAGGCGTTGAGCTTAGCAACAAAAAAACAATTGCTATCTACCGAAAAACCGTTCCCGAAGCTGGCGGTATTCGGCGGTAGTGTACTCACGGTGCCGATCATGTAGATGTTATTACTATTGTCGAGGCAAAAGTCAACGGGTGTGATGCTGCTGCCGTTCGATTGGTAATAGGTGTTGAAAAGCACGGAATACGATCCAGAAGCGCTACGTTTTCCGAGGTATTGCACGGTACCGGCATAAGCTCCCACTTTTGGCGCGCCGATCACCACATTGCCAAAAGCGGCAGTGTCACGGGCCTGCCCGAGCACAAACAGATCGCCGGCACTGTTATAGGCCATTTTTTTGACGTTATCGCCCGCGCCACCGGTATTGAAGGCCCAGTCGAAAGCCTGCGCATTTGTTTGGGCAATGCCTTGCAAGGACGTAACCGTTGCAAGCATTAGAAAAAATTGTTTTATCATGGCTTTGGTCTTTTTTAAGACAAAGCTATGCTGCGGGTGCCTGGGAGGCAATCCCCAACTGTACGGATTCAGCATCCATACAAGTATGGATTTTATTTAATAAAGCCCGATTGAATGGCGTATTTGATCAACCCCACCAGGCTTTCGCAATTGGTTTTTTGCATGATGTTGATGCGATGGGTATCAACGGTTTGTTTGCTGATGTGCAATTTCTCGGCAATTTCCCGGCTTGTATATTCCTGTACAATAAGCTCCAGCACTTCTTTTTCGCGTTGCGATAAAGCGGTTTTTACGTGGTTGCTTTTCTCTTTTTGAAGCGTTGAGAAAATGATGGGCAATATGTCCTGCGAAAAATAAGTTCCGTTTTCCAGGATGCGGCCAATGCCTTTCAGAAACTCGTCCTGACCGGTATTTTTTAGCATATAACCATCGGCTTCAGCTGCCACAGCATCTTTTACAATGCTGATGCTGTTGTGCATGGAAAGCATCAGCACTTTTATATGTGGGTATTGTGCTTTTACGGCCCGGCAAAGTTCGATGCCGCCCATCAACGGCATGGTGATATCGGTAATGAGCAACTTGAAACGTTGTGGGTCGGCAGAAATCATTTCAAGCGCAAGCTGCCCATTGGAGGCTTCTGCCGACACGCAGTAGGTTGCTTCCTGTGCCAACATGCTTTTTATGCCATCGATCACTAATTGATGATCGTCGGCAATCAGGATCTGAACGGGTAGCAATGGGTCTGTCATAACGGAACGTCGATGATAAAGCGGGTGCCTTGCCGCGCGTTGGAAACAACTTCCAGTTTTCCTTTGAGTTGCGCAATCCGGGCTTTGATGTTCTTCAGGCCTATACCGTCCGTTTTCTGGGCGTGTTCAGGCATTCCCACTCCATCGTCGTACAAAACTACATTTAATTTCTTTGCCCCAAGCTCCATATTTATATGGATATTTTTTGCCTGGGCATATTTCAGGGCATTATGTACGATTTCCTGAATAACGCGGTAGAGATATAACTCCATTTGTTTTGGGAGCGTGCGTTGCCGCAGTTCATCCGGCGCAACAAACTCCGCCCGGGTTCCGTTTTGGGCGTAATTGATCTGATCGATGATCTCTTCTATTGCCGGCACCAACCCTCGCCGGAGGTCTTCAGGCAAAAGGTTGTGAGATGCTGTACGCACATCAGCAATCGCCTGATCGAGCAGCTGGGTTGTAGTATCTGCTAAGGGTTGGTTCATCGATAGCTTCATCTTCACAACCGAGAGTTTCTGCCCCACGCTGTCGTGAAGATCTCGGGCAATGCGCTCCCTTTCGGATTGTTCGGTTTCGAATACGACCTGACTCAGTTTATCCTGTAAAACCAGCTCTTGTTGTACACGACGGTTTTTAATAACGGTATAACTAAGGGCTGCTATTGCCACAATGAGCAAGGCAATAGTAACAAGCCCTATCTGGTAACTTTGGATGCTGGCTTGCTGTTTTTCGAGCAGTGCTTCACTTAGTTTTTTCTCTGCGTGAAGCATCACCAAGCTATCTTGCCTGATTTTAGACTGGTATTTGTGTTCGGATTCGGCCAGTGCCGACGCAACATCCTTGTTGAACTGGGCATCTTTCATGTCAAGGATGATTTCGTATTCCTTATAGCCTTTCGGAAAGTCGTTTAAGCCGTAATAAGCATCCATGAGATTTTGATGAGCCCGTAAAAGCTCAAGTTGTATGTCGTGGACTGTCGCATAATCCACTGCTTTCCGGGCAAAATCAATAGCCTTATGATAGTTTTTCTGCTTACAACAAACATAGGCCATATTATTGGTAACCATGGCTATTCCAAAAGCATCAGTAGTGCACATAAACAACTCGTAACTCTTGGTCCAGTTTTGATAAGCCTCGCCCAGCCTGCCTTGTTTGTTGTAAACCCTGGCGAGGTTGTTAAAGGTGTATGCGAGGTTTACGGTATCGCTGATGGCGACCGATACGGCAGCCGCTTTGCGAAAATAAGCAATGGCCTCGTCATAGCGTTTGGTATCAGCGTAAACATTGGCGAGCGTGTTGTATGAATGGCCAAGACCCATTTGATCGTTGCGTTTTTCCTTGCGGGCAATGATTTCTTTAAGGTACCGTTCGGCCTGATCGTTTTGATTCAGGTAATTGTATTCTTTGGCGATGGCCGATAGTGCTCCCAATTCGGCAGACTCGTCGCCTTCGGCCCGAAAAATTTCCAGTGCAGTAAACCATTTGCGAAGTGCCTGATCTGACTTGCCATTGAATTTCAGGTAAATACCCTCGAGATAATCTATTTTGGCATCAAGCCGTTTCAACCCCAGCTTATTGCCTATCTGCCGACATGTATCGAGGTAAGCGCGTGCCAATTCATTTTCGCCATTCCGCACATAGGTGTTTGCCAACATGTAGTAGCATTGAAACAACAAAGCCGATGGCCCTAAAGGTCTTAATTTATTGATATGAACAGTAGCAAGGCTGGGTTGTGTTTCGAGGAGCGACCACAGCTTCTTATCGAGTGCCAAAAGCGAATCCACGCTCTTTCGTACGCGAACGGTATCGGTTTGTGCCGGCAGCTTTCCCACTACCAGGGTGCAAAACAAAATGTATGGTAACAGTTTGGAGATCATGCGCAATGTTTTGGCAGCGTATCTTTTTTCAATAAAAAAGGGTTATCGTAACCGACAACCCTAAATGCTTTAA
>DAIUED010000343.1:0-4089 GCA_036845295.1 Bacteroidota bacterium | reverse complement strand
TCGACAGAACAAAAAGGTAATCCGAAAGACGGTTCAGGTATTTATAGATCAACTCGTCAACAGGTTGCTGATCGTTGAGGCGCAACACACAGCGTTCGGCCCGGCGGCATACGCAGCGGGCAATATGGCAAAACGAAACAGTAGTATGCCCTCCCGGCAGCACAAACGATTTCATTTCGGGTAACAGCTTATCCATCGCATCCATTTCTTCCTCCAGGCGGCTGATGTCGCTTTCCGCTATTTGCGGAAGCGTCATCTTATTTTTCGCGGGATCTGCTGCCAGCAGCGAACCGATGGTAAACAACCTGTCCTGCACCTCTATCAACAATTCGCGCGCATGCACATCAATGGCCTGATCGCGAACAAGACCGATGTAGGAGTTGAGCTCGTCCACCGTGCCATAGGCTTCAATGCGAAGGTCGAATTTAGGGATCCGCGTGCCGCCAATGAGCGATGTTTGCCCTTTGTCGCCGGTTTTGGTATAGATCTTAAATGCCACCTTGCAGTTTATAGAGGAATTAGAATTTGAAACTAATATTCACATTTGGCAGGATCGGAAGCTGATTCACCCGCTTGTTCTTGATCCTGTCGTAGTAAAAAATATTTTCGCGGTTATACATATTGGTAGCACCAGCTGTTAGCTCCAGTTTCATGCGCTCGTTGATGTTGTACAGCCATTTCAGGCTGATGTCGAGGCGATGATAGTCCGGGAGTCGGCGCGAATTGTAATCGCCTGGCACATAACCGAGGTTTGCATTGGAATACGCATAATCGGCATTGAAATTGTTCCCGAAATCCACTTGCGGGTAGTATCCGGCAGTAGGTGTAAACGGGAAACCCGAACCGAAATTCCAGCGAACGCTCAGATCGAGGTTGCGTTTTTTACCGAATGTGTAGGTTCCTACAAGGTTTACGTTGTGGCGGCGATCGTAAATCGGCGCATATTCATACACATCGCCCGACGCAGTATTACCCGTGTAACGTTTGTTGAACGTGAGAGAATACACAGCCCAGAAATAAAAACGCTTTTTCTCAAACTTACCGGTAAAGTCTAAACCATTTACCACACCTTGCTCCATGATGAAATCCTTACGGTTGGCTTCCGGCTTGGATTGATTTTCAGGTGTATCTTCAAATAATTTATCGCGGTTTACACTAGCCATTTGTGTAAAATATTTGCGGTAAGCCTCTACCTGGAACTCAAAATACTTCATCACGTCAATCTCGAAACCACCCACATAGTGTTGTACCTTTTGAATCACACCTTTGGTAGAAATGGTATTGTTGTTTTTGTCTTTGTACGTGTCAGGCAGATTTTCAGGTCCATTGATGAAGCCGTAGAACAGGTTCACCACATCGCGGTCGGAACTTGCACTCATCAGACTCTGGCTGTATAAGCCGGCAGCAAATTTGAAACGAAACTTGCGGGTGATATTTACTTTTCCCTGGATACGTGGTTCAGGCGACAGGTTGTTGAACGTGGCATAATATTGCAAACGGAAGCTCGGTTCAAGTACAATGTATTTGCGGCGTGTCAGGTAACGGTATTTCAGGTGACCGGCCAGCTCAATGGAATTTTTTGAATAAGACACCGGCGTGGTGAGAAGTGGGGTCTGGATCGAATAATCGGTATTGGTTCCAGTGAGTTCAAAACCATATTTCAATTCATCGCGACCAAAATATTTCAGGAAGTTGAAACCACCGTTGAAACCGCCCACCGAACTCGATTTATTGTCTTCAGGCACTGCCCCTAAGTAATTGATCTTGTATCGTGAATAAGCGAAGTTACCTTCAATGAGCAATGTGGAACTTTGCGGAATGAGGATGAAGTTGCTACCGCCGCCAAAAGAAGTCCAGTTAAATTTGGCGAGGTCTTTATACACTACCTGATCGTTGAAGTTATAGCCGAACAGATTCACCTTACTGCCATTGTTGGCGTTGATGGACACTTTTCCGTAGAGATCGGTATAATAAAACGGAAGTCCGTCTTTATTGGCGTAAGGATATAATACTTTAGACGTTTGCGGCAGGTAGGATGTTTTTCCGGAAAACAGGAAAGAAGAACTGCCTTTGCCGTCGTCTTTTAGTTTTTTGAGAGGCCCTTCGAGTGTGGCTTTTGCGCCAAATGTTGAGGCAGATACTTTACCGGAAAGGCGTTTTTTGTTTCCGTCGCGTGTGGTAATATCCATGATAGCCGATGTACGGCCGCCATATTCTGCACCAAAGCCGGCGCTGTACACATCAGCACTACGCATGATATCGTTGTCGAACACGGAGAACAAACCAATGGAGTGAAACGGATTATAAATAACCATACCATCGAGCAACACCTTATTCTGGATAGGTAAACCACCACGAATGTATAGCTGACCGCCCTGATCGCCGGTGAATACCACACCCGGAAGTACCTGCAGGTATTGCGCCAGATCGGGTTCGCCCACGCTCGGCAATTTATTGATTGCTACCGGGTCGATTTTCTGCACAGCGACATTGGGGTTCTCAATTTTCTCGGTCTGTGTTGCGGTTACCTCTACCGTGTTCAGAACCACGCCACCTTTTTCGGAATAAAACTTTTTATTGATGATTTGATCAGCCTTAATGGTCACGGCTTCTGCAATGGTATCGAACTCGAGGTTTGTCACCAATAAGGTATAAGTTCCTGGCTTGATCTTATTGATGGAGAAAAAACCATTCGGATCGGAAGAAGCTCCGGTGGTTGTGCCTTTGAGGTAGATATTCGAAAACGGAACCGGCTCACCGTTTGACTTGTTATATACAAAACCGCGGATGGTCCCGTACTGGGAAAATCCTGAAATAACAGCCAGCAGCAAACAAAAAGTAAGAATTGAACGAATCATATTATTTTTTTGATAGGTAGCAAATTTAACCATTTATGCGAGTTAAAAAAGGTATTTTTTAGGGATAAACCGGGAAGCCTATGCATACAACTGCTTGATTTTCCGGGGAAGGAAAGGATGCATGCGATAATGTCAAATATAACAAATTATCTGAATGCGATGCAAGCCGTTTACCAATTTGCGAAATTTCTGCCGGCCTGTAAAATAGCCGGATAAACGCCGGTATTTTGACGCGCAATGATGAATTTTATTTTTTCACCTAACAATAAGTCAATAGCCGGCGCGTTTTATCAGACATGAAAAAACAAGTTATCTGCATGGCATTGCTGACCATTGCCCTTGGTGCCTGCAAAAAACAACAGTCCAGTTCATGTTACGATGAAGCCTTGCGCCAAAAACACCAATATGATTTCTGCACCGCCGATTGCCCGGGTGTGACGGGTTGCGACGGAAAAACATACTGCAACGAATGCGTGATGCGCAGTCAGGGCATTCCGCGAACCCAGTAAACAACATTACTGATGCGTGATAAAGCTACAGGTAAGGATGCTTCTTGATAACCTGAATATCTTTCTTTACCAATTTTTCGATGGCTTTGAAATCAGGCATTTCGGCATGTGCACAGAGTGAAATGGCGATGCCATTCTCTCCTGCCCTGCCCGTACGGCCAATGCGGTGTACGTATGTTTCGGGCACTTCGGGTATTTCATAATTGATCACGTGCGTGAGTTTATCCACGTCTATACCACGAGAGGCGATATCGGTAGCAACGAGTATTTTCAACACACGGTCTTTAAACCCTTTCAACGCACGTTCGCGCGCGCCCTGCGATTTGTTACCATGAATGGCTTCTGCCTTCACGCCAAAGCCGTTCAGTTGCTTGGCTACCTTGTCCGCACCGCGTTTGGTACGGGTAAATACAAGCGCATGGCCAATTTTTTCCGACTGAATGATGTGCTTGAGCAGCAGCATTTTTTTATCTTGCTTTACAAAATACACCTGCTGTTTGATAAGCGTCGCCGTGGAAGACACTGGCGTTACGGCCACGCTCACCGGGTTGTGCAGGATGCTGTTCGCCAATTTCATAATGTTAGGCGCCGCCGTGGCCGAGAAAAATAAGGTTTGCTTTTTTTCCGGCAACTTTGCCAGCACTTTTTTGATATCGTGTATAAAGCCCATGTCCAGCATGCGGTCGGCCTCGTCAAGCACAAAGTACTCGATATGGTTCAGC
>DAIUED010000342.1:0-4100 GCA_036845295.1 Bacteroidota bacterium | reverse complement strand
TCTCAAATGTGGTGTAATACTCTTTGCGGTGTTCGAGGTACTGGCTTAGCTCGGTTTCGATCTCATCTTTGCTTAGGTTATCGGCACTGAGGCTTTGGAAGATGTGGTATTTTTGGGTAGAGGTGTTGATATTGGCCTCCTGCGCTTTTTTTCCATAATAGGTTACGATCAGGTAAAATACGACACCCAAAACCACAGAGAAGATCACAAACCATGAGCTATAGGCAGGGAGAAGCAGCAAACCGAAAACGATGCTGATCACTGAAAAGGAAAACTCCAGTAAGATCTTCCCGATGCCTTTTTGCAAGGTTACCACCTCAAAAAAGTGGGCTATTTTCTTGCGAACGATAGTGTCGTCGCCGGCAACTTTGGCAACACGCTCCGTTAGCCCGCAGAAAATGCGTTCTTGCAACGTTTCGTTCAGTCGCATTTGCCAGAGCTGCAACAGGCCGATGAACAAACTCACCGCTACAGTCAGGAGACTGAGTAATACAAGCGACGCGGAGAACCTGCCGGCCATGGTATAGGTAATGATTCCCTGGATGGTGAGCGGAACGGTAACGTACAGGGCTCCCTGAACGAGCGCCAGAGCGTAGATGTTATAAATGGCTTTTTTTTCCCGGCTAAGCCATCGAAAAAGTAGTCTTGTTTTTTCGTTGATCATAATTCTTATGCGTAAAATAAAATGGCTCTAATATTGGATTCAAAATTAAAGTTCATTCATGTATAATTCAAGTAAGGCTTTCTTATCCGTTTTGTAATTACTGTTCAACGGAAATTCGCTCTTTACGATAAATTCGGCCGGTATCATGTATGCCGGCAAATACTGCAATAAAAAATCCTTGAGTTCGGCATGCAGGTTTTGGAAACCGCTTTCATCGGCAATTACAAAAGCAATGATTTTTTTGGTAACGTGTCCGTTGGTGAGCGGAACCACGCTGGCGTTGCGTATGTGCGGGTGTGTCAGCAGTACATTGCTGATCTCTTCCAATTCGATGCGGTAACCGTTGAGCTTTACCTGGTTGTCGTTGCGTCCCAGGTAAAAGAACAAGCCGTTTTTGGTGTAACCCACATCACCTGTTTTGTAGGTGCGTTTTCCGTCGATCTCCACAAACGCCTGCTGTGTTTTTTCATCGTTGGCAAAGTAGCCGATCGACAGGTTGGGGCCGATCAGCCCGATCTCGCCGATGCCGCTTTCCGGGTCTTTATCAAGAATGGTCATTTCCGCGCCAGGACGGCAGTAGCCTATCGGCAGCGCTTTGGGGTATTCGCTTAATACTGCATCGGTAATTTCAATATAGGTAGTAACCACCGTGGCTTCTGTAGGGCCGAAAGCGTTTACGATCCTGGCAGCCGGGAAACGTTGGCGGATCTTCCGGACAGTAGCCGCCGGAAGTTCTTCACCCATAAATATGAATTGATTAATGGATGGAAAATGTTCGGCGTTAAATGCCGGCACCGACAAGTACATCAGGATGAAAGAAGGTGTGCATACCAAGGTTGTCGCTTCCTGATTTTTCAGGCGCTCAAGAAAACCCGCTCCGCTTTTCAACGTGGCGTAGTCGTTGAGCACCATGCGACTGCCCTTACCAAAAGCGGCAATGAAATCGCAGAGCGAAACATCGAAGCTAAAAGGCGCCTGGTTCATGAATACCGAATGGGATTCTATTCCTGGCCAGGTGAGGTACCATCCTGCAAAGCTGCTCAGTGCCTGTTGTGTGATCTGCACGCCTTTTGGTGTTCCGGTACTGCCCGACGTAAACAGGATGTACCTTACAGGATCTGAGCCATTGTTCAATACCAGGAAATGGCTAACGGTTTGCGATGATACGCTCTCAAGCTGCCGGTTGATCAATATGTCGAACGGAACTTCGCAGGGCTTGGCTGAGCAATTGATGAGAACGCGGCTACCGGTTTGCTCTTTGATGTTTGCAATGCGTCCAGCAGGCATGATGGCGTCGATGGGGATGTAAGGAATATCAAGGAGCATCAGGCAGAACATGACAACGGGAAACATCGCTTCTTTTTCTCCATAGATGCACACCGGATGTCCTTTCGGGACCCCTGATGATGCTATTGTTTCAGTCAGTTTTTTCCGAATGCGGTGAACATCGTTCGCGCTGAGAACCTGGTCGGATCCAATAATGAACGGCTCATCGGAAAAAGGGCCTGTTGTGTCGTAGCTGTTGGTTTGAAAATCGTAATTCATAAATCGCTTATTGATACCGGCCACTAAATAGGTACAGCGCCACGCAAATTAAATTAAACATCACAAACATCGAAACATACCTTACGGCTTTTGGGTTCATGTTTCCGAACACAATGTCCTTATCCCGTTTCCGGCATTCAATAGCATAGGTGTTGTGTACGACACTGTACAAGCCGTAAAGCATACCGCTTAAAATAAAGTTGGCTTCAAAGCCGTTCCAGATACCCATGAGAAAAAGCGTAAAAAAGATAGCAAGATTCTGCTTGGTAAGCGGTCTTTTTTTGAGGTTCTGGAAGCCATTTAGCCATTTGTAAAAAGGCTTGAAAAAGTAGTCGCCTAACCAGCTAGTGAGCGAGGCGTGCCAGCGCTGCCAAAAGTCGGGAGGATTTACGGCCAGGAACGGCTTATTGAAGTTAAATGGTAAGGTAATACCCACCAGATTTCCCATGCCAACTGCCATCGACGAATAGCCGGCGAAATCAAAAAAGAGGTAAAATGCATAGGCATATATATCGCTGGCGCGTGCGCCGGCACCAAGTCCTTCCTCCAGTGAGCCGTTGAGCCAATACCGTGAAATGGCTTCGGCAATGATGAATTTATATGCAAAGCCTTTTAAAAATTCCTGGAGTCCGGTCAGGAAAAGCGAAGCGGAAATGGATTGGTAAGCCTGGTGGCTGTTTTCGGTGAAGCGACGGTAGCGGTCCAACGGCCCGATGTAGAAGGATGGAATAAAGAACAGGAAATTGAAGTAGTCGATCAGCGGTAGGCGATCCTGCGGATTATAGTCTATACTTACCTGGATAGCGCGAAAGGTTACGAATGAAAGCCCGGCAAAATAAAGAAATGGTGGATTGAGGTGTATTTTTAACAGCACCATGGGTATAGCGATCAGGAACGCTGAAATAAGGCGGTGATTGATTCGCTGTGATAGAAAGCGTATATACAGAAAAGTGACCAGTACATAACCCAAGGCAGCGGCTGTATAGCGGAAGAAGAACAGCAGGTAGATAACCGTTAGGCCCGCCGTTATATACTGGTAGTAACGCTTTCCGGATAGGATGCCAAAGACGTAAATTGCCAAAACATAAAGCAAAGCAAACAGAAAAAAGTCTATGTTGGTGAAAGGCAGCATTAAAACTGGGCGTAAACAAAGGAAAAATCGGTATGTGGCGCGTTATGCGGATCGGTATTATGGTAGTTGTACAGGTAATAGCCTCCAATGACAATGATGGCATAAAGCAGCGTGTTTTTCAATACGTTTAATAATTGTTCCCGGTGTTTAGTCATGATAGTTTTCTAAAATAAAGCGATCGATCTGGTACCAGCCCAGGTCGTGTGGATGCATTATATCCTCCAAAACCCCTTTTCGGTAAGCCACGCGGTTTTCGTTATACATGTCCAATACGCGATAGTCGTTGGCGGTAAGAATCTCCGATACCTTTTTCATCGTCGGGTCTAGTTCTTCAAGATTTTCATGTGCCAGCGGATTCAACGGCATCACCACAAACAATGGATTTATATTGTTGGCGCGAAGAAAATAAACGAGTGCTTCCAGGTCTTTGTATTCCTGATTGATGTGGGCATCCACTGCAGTCATGTGTTTTTTAGGTCGGTCTTTCAGCCACGCGGTGTAGTAGCTGTCTTCTACACCCATACGGTTGGAGGCGCTGATCTGCGCAAAGTTTCTTTCGGAAGCATCAAACAGCGAATCCCAATTTACGACCCGGTTCCTGAATTGGTAAGGATTGGCCTTGGAAACCGCCAACTGTGTCATGAGACGATGTTGGGCAGTAAGGTAAAAATCGCGCGCTTCCTGGAGTTGGATCTCGGTTTCGTCGGCCTGGTTAAACGGGTAATTGAACACGGTGTGAAGCGGCAGTTCTTTATCGCG
>DAIUED010000341.1:0-4111 GCA_036845295.1 Bacteroidota bacterium | reverse complement strand
CCGCCGCCGAGCACGCCTATTTTGAGTTTGTTTGGTTGAAAATAAGTCACGGGCAAAGGTAGTTATTTTAATGATACCGGCGCTTTTGTAAGCGCATGAGAATTAAACACGGTCGTCCGCGGAACTTTACATTGCAGTTTTTCCCGGCTTCGGGAAGACTCTGCTGGCGGGCAAAAGATAAATAAAAAAACCGCCTTTAAGCGGTTCTTCAATTATTTTGCGGCTTTTTTAGCGGCTTTGTCCGGTTTTACCTGAGCGTTGGCCGACGCTTTTGCTGCTTTTTTGCGAGGACGCAGTCTCCCGAAAGTTCCGACATGGATCTTGCCTCGTCTTGATCTTTGATCACCTTTTCCCATAATACTATTAATTTAATTTTGTCAAAAGTAAGGGATTTTAAGAAAACTCCAAACAAAAAGTCCTTGTTTTAGAAGCGTTTATTCGCATTGAACGGCTTCACCGGTTTTTCGATGGTAGTGAGAATGGCTGACATTCGCTTAGGATCCGACAATAGTTTCACTGCCTCAGCCACATCCTGATCATAACGCAATGCTACGACGATGCGTCCTTTTTGAAAACCTATACGCGAGGCAATTTCTTCTTCAATGAATTGCCTAATTTCTGGCTTAAACTTCTGGAGGTCGTCTTTTTTATTGGCGTTCATTTTGGCAAGCAAGGCCTCATACTCTTGCTGAATGCTCTCAAAGCACTTATCGCCGATGGCATCTTCTTTCAATTCCTCCATGGCAAAATCGCTTTGTGTTGTGTACGTATAATCTTTACCCTTCATATAAGTCACAAACTCGTTGTAATCGGAGTCAGACAGTTTAAACTCGCCTGGCTTGGTTTGCAATCCCGGGTGTTGTAACATGTAAGCATTCACATAATTAAAAATATGGTGCTTGTTGATGAGGGTAATAAGCACGTTGCTATACTTCACGTCGGCAGTTTTGTAATCAGGAAGGATGCCGGCACCATCATACACAATACGGCCATTTTTGGTTTTAAAAGCGGTGATCAACGAATCCGGCACCTTTTCCACCCGGCCTTCCTCATCTTTGTGGGTATAGTCTAATGCTTGAATACAGCGACCACTGGGAATGTAATATTTTGCCACGGTTACTTTCAGTTTAGCGTTGTAGGTAAGATCGCGTGTTTGCTGCACGAGGCCTTTGCCGTATGAACGCTGCCCGAGAATCACCGCACGGTCGAGGTCCTGCAATGAGCCCGACACGATCTCAGAGGCGGAAGCAGAATTATTATCTACCAATACCACCAGGGGTATTTGCGTATCAATAGCGCTGTATAAGGCTACATAGTTTTTGTCCCAATCTTTTACTTTCCCTTTCGTAAACACCACTTCGCTGCCTTTATTGACAAAGAGGTTTACAATATTTACTGCTTCATGCAAAAGCCCGCCCGGATTTCCACGCAGATCGAGGATCAGCGATTTACAATTTTTTTCTTTCAGTTTTAGCAAGGCCTCTTTTACTTCGCCCGAGCAATTATCGGTAAAACTGGTGAGTTTGATATAGCCAACGTCGCTGCCAACAATGTCGGCATAGGGCACAGCCTTGATCTTGATCTCTTCGCGCATCAGGTTGATGTCGAGTACTTCATTTTGCCCGAGGTGTTTCAATTTGAGTTTGATCGGCGTACCAGCCTGTCCTTTAAGCATGGTCGTAATGTCATCCGTTTTTTTACCACGCACGTCCACACCATTCACTTCAAGGATTTCGTCGCCGGCGCGAAGCCCGGCTTTGTAGGCCGAAAAACCCTCATAAGGTTCCGTCACCGTGATTTTGTTGTTTACGTCCTGGATGAGTGCCCCAATACCGCCGTATTCGCCGGTGGTCATGTAACGGTAATCTTCTATATCATTTTCTGTGTAATAATTGGTGTACGGATCGAGTGATGCCAGCATGGCTTCGATACCGGTTTTCATGAGTTGGCCGGGCTTGGTTTCGTCAACGTAAGCAATGTTAAGTTCACGGTAAAGGGTATTGAAAATATCGAGGTTCTTGGAAACTTCGAAATAATCCTGCGAAAAACTAAAGGTGAACGCGGAAACAAGGCAAATGCCGGCAATGACAATATATTTTTTCATGCAGCGTTATGAATTTTATATGTAAGGGTTAAAACGGCGACATTAAAGGCCGGAAATTTAATTTCACATTAAATGTACAGCAAAAAATGGGGGCATTAATTACCGTTTATACTTTTTTGGGAAATACCACCTCTTGTTTGGTTGAGTAGATGTATTCCCTAAGTGAGTGAGCGTTTTCAATCAATTGGCACATAATTTTAAGCACGATATTTGTAACTTTGAGTTAGCATCTCCGGGTTAGCAGAAGACACCATTTAATTTTTTGACAATGGCAACACAACAACAACTCACCATACCTATGTTTCCCCTGAATATGGTATTACTACCCGGCGAAACAAAAACCCTGCACATATACGAGGAACGCTACAAACAACTTGTCGCTGATTGCATTGCCAACGCGGCCCACTTCGGTATTCCGTTCGTCTATCAGAAATCGGTTGGGAAATACGGCATCGAGGTAAAGATCAACCACGTGATCAAAACCTACGATAATGGAGAGCTTGACATTCTGATCGAAGGTGTTAAGGTGTTTCGCATGGTGGAGTTTTCGTCGGTACTTAGTCCCAAGCTCTACGGTGCCGGCATTATCAGCCAGGAACAGGAGATCAACAGCCAGGCTTCTGTTTCTTTGCAGGACCTTACCCGCGATTACCTCTGGCTGGCGCAACGCAGCACGGTTGACGAAGATGCATTCGACCATGCCAATGTGTATAGCATTGCGCGCTTACTCGACTTCTCGTCGCCTGAAAAATACGAACTCATCAAAGCGCCAACGCCTTTGGAAAAAGAGAATCTCGTCAAATCAAAACTCCGGCTGTTTATGCACCTGATTAAAACCGAGCAGGAGCTGCAAACCAAATTCATCCTGAACTGATCGCTCGCGGCCCATCCGGTCGTCATTGCCATCACCACCGTTTTTTCTACCGGGTTTTGCTCAGCCCGGTAAAACAAAAAACCTCTCCCGGATTAGCGGAAGAGGTTTTTTTGAAAACGGATTTATCCGAAAGATTATTTTTTGCCAGGGGCAGCGTTTTCTGAAGCTGCAACCGCACGGGTTGTTTGAACAGATACAACCGATACGTTTTTGGCGTTGAGCAGGGTTACCCCTTTGATCTCGATTTCGCCTACTGAAATACCGCCACCGATATCTAATTTCTCGATGTTCAGCTCGATGCTATCTGGCAATTCGTGCGCCAGACCACGGGCTTTCAGTTTACGTTGTTTCAACACGAGTTTACCACCTTTTTTCACACCTTCTGATTGGCCTGTAAGCACTACCGGAATATTAGCTGTTACCGGTTTGCCTTCCACGATCTCAAGAAAATCGGCGTGGATGAGTTTATCGGTGATTTTGTGGTATTGCGCTTCCTGCAACACTGTTTTATATACTTTACCGTCGAGGTTTACTTCTACGATATGCGCATTTGGCGTGAAAATGATTGGCTTGAATGCACGCTCGTCGGCCTGGAAGTGAATTTGTTCTTTTCCGCCGTAGATTACGCATGGCACGAAGCCTTTTTCCCTGATCGCTTTTGCGTCAACTTTCCCTACGTTCGCACGTGGCGAACCGCTCAATGTTACTGATTTCATGTTGTTTTCTTTTTTTCGGCAAATTCCGGAATGCCCGTTTCATTTCGTTGTTTGCCTGTGTTTTTTATGGTTAACGGGTTGGTTTTACATGATAAAATTGCTGCTGATGGACTCGTAGTTTTGCACGCTGTGAATGACTTTGGCAAACAACTCGGCCACGCTGATCACTTTTATTTTTGAGCTTTCCTGTTTCAGCGGTATGGTATCGGTAACGATCAGTTCCGTGAGTTTGGAGTTCTCGATGTTTTCGTAGGCTTTCCCGGATAGTACGGCATGCGTACACACGGCCCTTACGCTGAGGGCGCCACGTTCCATCATCATATCGGCAGCTTTGCAAAGCGTACCACCTGTATCCACGAGGTCATCCACCAGGATGATGTTCCGGCCTTCGATATCGCCGATAGCCGTCATGTGGTC
>DAIUED010000340.1:0-4131 GCA_036845295.1 Bacteroidota bacterium | reverse complement strand
GGTTGTATTCGACGAGGTTTGCAAGGTGTTCACAATATTACTGTAAGCTGAGTTTGAGGAGATCGTGAAGTCGAATTTTTCGCTGATGTTGCTGCTTAACACCAGGCCAAGCGCGCCGGTTGCCGTTTTGGCGTAGTTGATGTCCGTATTGATCTGGCCAGGAATGTTGGTGTAATTTCCAGACAAATTGAAACTCAGGTTGGTCTTGATCCTGGATATCGGGAACGTATAATTCACGAACGAGCGCACAGAGTAGTAGCCGTCGAGGTTCACCGGCCTTGTAATCTGGGAGCCTTTTTGCAGAAAGATATCGTTGTAAACCAAGGTGTCCTGGTTGGCGATCAATGTACTGTTGCCAATGTAATTGTTAGAGTAGTTGCTGCTGAGCAAGGCAAAAAGCGAAGTGGCTTTGTCGGTATTGACAGCCGAGTAACGGATGTTGAGGTTTTGCTGGAAGTCCTGTTTCAGATCCGGGTTACCAGTGCTTAATTGCAAAGGGTTACTGTTGTTGATCACGTCCTGTAACTGATCAATACTTGGCGCATTGTTGGAACTTCGGTAATTGAGCCGCAGATTTTTTTTGGGGCTAAAACGGTATTGCAGTTGCGCGGAGGGAAGCACCGATTCGAAACGCTTGCTCAAGGTGTAATTACCGGGAACCTCCTGGTGCTTGCTGAGTTCGGCCCACTGGTATGCGCCGTTTATTGCAAAATTAAATTTTTCTTTCTGAAAGCGGTAGCCTAAGCCAGCCGATTGCGATTGGTAGTTATTCCTAAAAACATTTGTCAGTAAACTGTCCTCTTGTGAGTATTCTCCGCTGAGCGCATCAATGTTATTGGTCCGTTTTGAAGAATAGTTATCGGTATAGCTAGCCGTGTAGTTGAAAAGCAAAATATTATTCCGGTTAATCGGTTCGGTATAAGAAACGTTTCCGTTAATTGCTGCCCCATTCTTAAAAATACCGGAACGTTGATCGATGGTGTCGCCGGTTAGTGTATCGCCGTAGAAATTATTAACCGAGTACAGCATGTTTTCGCCCTCGTTGCGGGTGAGGCTCGGTGTGGCGTTCACAGAAAAGGTTCTTCCCTTTTTGGCGAATGCGTGACGGTAGAGTACCGGCATGGATAGGTTATAGCCGAAAAGATTCGATGAGGTGTTGTTATCGATGGTGCTCAACAAGGCATCGCTTCGCGTATTTTTCCCGGACAGTGTTTTTTGCCCGTCGTTGTTTTGAAACGACAGCCTTGGCTGCACGGTGATGGTGTTTTGCGAATCGAGTTTCGTTTCTATCTTGAAATTGATCCGGTTGTTATAGTTGTTGCTTTTCGACTGGTTACTTTCGTTGTAGATAAGCCCGTTGTTGGATCCTAAAATATATTGTTGGAGTAGAGTGGACCTGGAATTGTTTTGTGTCCAGTTAAAGAAGTAGCTTCCACTCACATCGGTTTTCTTTCCCCATTTATCGGCGTAGTTGAGACCAAAAAGAGAGGTGGTATTGATGCCGTTCTGGTTGTTTACCTGGAAGTTATCTGCACCGTTGGATGGCGGACCTCCCTGTCCTCCGCGGCCGCCGCCTCTGCCACCGCGCCCGCCGCCGCCCGAGCCACTGCTCATCACGCCCACCAGATCTTCTGACGAAAAATTCTGCTGGTTGATGTTATTCGATTGACCCAGGATGCTGATGCGGCGATTACCCTTGAAAATATTGGTCGTAAAGCCCGCCGAGTACTTGTCTTCATAACCGTAGCCTGCATATACTTTCCCGAACACACCATTGCGGAATTGTGGTTTGGTAACAATGTTGATCGTTTTTGCTGTGTTCCCGTCTTCAAAACCCGTAAGCAAAGCCTGATCACTTTTTTTGTCGAATACCTGAACCTTATCGATGACTTCTGCCGGAAGATTTTTAAGAACCGCACTGGCATCGTCCCCAAAAAAAGGTTTGCCATCTACCAACACCTGTTTCACGTCTTCTCCCTGGGCCTGCACTTTGCCGTCGGTGATGGTCACACCGGGCATTTTGCCAACAAGGTCCTCGGCTGACGCATCTTTATTTACCTTATAAGCATTTGAATTGAAACTGGTGGTGTCGCCGTTTTGTGTCGCCAGGGGCGCTTTTCCTTCAACCAATACTTCCTTGAGAATGGTTGAGTTTTGAGACAGTGAAATAACGGGAACGGTTACGGAATCGGCGCCCACGTTCAGGTTACGAAACTGGTCCTTGTAACCCAGCGAAAGGATTTTGAGAATGTAATTGCGTTGAGGCTCGGCATTTAAGAGGTACTTGCCGTCAATGTCGGTAACAGTTCCCTTGAGCATCACCGAGTCGCCAGGATTCAGAAGCAGGACAGAGGCACCAATGGCAGGTTGCCTGGTTTCATCCAGAAGTTTGCCTTTGATACTCACCTGCTGTGCCAGTGAATTGAGGCAAACCGCCGTCAGAAAGGTAATGAAGAGTTTTCTCATAAGGACAAGACACTAAATGTATGGCAATAGATTAACCGCCTGGCTTTAAAAAACGTTAAATTAGTTTAAAGATCAAAGTGTTTAAGGAAATAACTGTTGTATATACCAACCTGTTAACCCCGAATAATTATCTTTGGCCCGTTAAACCATAAAACCTGTGATATGATCCAGACACTTAAAACAATCACGATTGCCCTTGCCCTTACAGCAGCGACAGGCAACAGCCTTCAGGCTCAGCTCAAAGTACCAGCTCCAAGCCCTTCTCAAACCTTAAAGCAGGCGGTTGGCCTTTCGGAAATAAGCATCGAATACAGCCGCCCCGGCGTTAAAGGACGCACAATATACGGCGACGTAGTGCCTTTCGGCAAAGTATGGCGCACAGGCGCTAACGCAGCCACCAAAATTACCTTTGGAGAGGACGTAAAGGTAGAAGGCCAACCGGTAGCTGCCGGAACCTATGCTCTGTACACCGTTCCTGGCAAAGATAGCTGGGAAGTGATGCTTTACAAAGACCTTACCCTTGGCGGGAATGTTGCCGACTATAAAAAAGAAAATGAACTCGTTCGCTTCGCAGTGAAACCGACAACACTGAACGATAAAGTTGAGACATTTACCATCGATGTAGCAGATGTAACGGCCAATGCGGCTAATATTGCCCTGCTGTGGGAAAAAACACGCGTCGCGTTTCACGTAGTAGCGGATATCGATTCAAAGATCATGAAAAACATCGAAGCCAATGTGGTTAATGATAACCGTCCGTATTTCCAGGCAGCAAGTTACTATTATGAAAACGACAAAGACCTCGTTAAAGCGTCAGAATGGGTGGACAAGGCTATTGCAGCTAACCCAAAAGCCTTCTGGATGGTGATGCTGAAAGCAAAGATCCAGGCCAAACAAAAAGATAAAAAAGGAGCGGTTGCCTCTGCTGAAAAAGTGATCGCCTTGGCTACCGAAGCCAAGAATGATGATTATGTTGCCATGGCAAAGAAACTCATCGCCGAGAATAAATAACGAAACGATTCCCTCTTAAGTAAAAGCCCCGCACCGCGGGGCTTTTTTAGTGTACATTCCACCCAAACAGAATGGGCTTTGTACTGCTGAAACATTTAGTGGGCAGGAAGCCGGTTTTTTCGGTTGTTGATGAGTGCTTGTATCAGGTAGGCAAACAACATCACGGCGAGGCATCCAATGACGTTGAGCCATAGAAAAGCCGTCAGGTCGGTTAGCCAGGCATACACGATGAATGACTCGGCTATCAATGCGCCGTAAAATACAGCCGTTCCACTTACGCGTTTGAGGTAAAACGCCACCAGGAAAATCCCCAGAATAGTGCCGTAAAACAAAGAACCGAGGATGTTTACTGCTTCGATGAGGTTTCCGACACGGCTGGCATAAAAAGCCGTTATGATACAGAAAATGCCCCAGGCCACTGTTGTCCAGCGCGATACCGACAGGTAATTGGGCTCGCTACTTCCAGCACGCCGGCGCCGCTTGTAGAAATCCACAACTGTCGTAGAAGCCAGCGAATTGAGTCCGCTCGCCATCGAACCCATCGAGGCCAGGAAAATAATGGCAATGAGTAGCCCCACAACACCTACAGGAAGTTGCTGTGTAATAAATGTCAGGAATATGTAATTGGTGTCGTTGGTGTCCGCTGTCGGACTG
>DAIUED010000339.1:0-4159 GCA_036845295.1 Bacteroidota bacterium | reverse complement strand
TGCCGCCCGCCAGCGACAAGCCTTTGTTAAGCGTTCCGGCAAGTCCCATATTATGGTGCGCATGGTAGCAGATGCGCGGATCGCTGTATGTCCGGCAGATTTCTTCCGAACGGTCGGATGAGCCATCGTTGAGGATCAGCAGTTCGAAATGCGGATAAGTTTGTGCCAGGATGCTATCGATCGCTTCCCGCAGGTATTGTTCCGCATTGTAGAGCGGCATGATTACGCTTATCAGTGGTTTGTCTGTCATCGGGCTATGAGTTGATCCCCAACTTATCGCGCAGCTTCCGGAAAAATTCTTCGGTAGCGGTGGGAATGCCTTTTTGTTTGATGCGTTTGAGTAATCGTTTAAATTCCTGTCGTTGTGGTCCTGTCAACCTGACCCCACGAGCTTGTTTCCATTCGGAAAAATTGCCAAACACCTTGGCAAAGGCCGACCAGCTGTCTTCCTGGTGCTCAGACCGGATCGAGGTTTCAGCATTATCGAAATAATCGACCAGGCATTCGTCAAGGTAGGCAAAATCGCTTTGTGTTGCTACGCGCACCCACAGCGCATAGTCTTCAATGGCCGTAAATTCGCGTCCTTCAGGAAAGAGCGAACATTTAAGCAAGGTATCTTTCTCGGCAAGCACTGAACTGCAAATCACCGAATTTTGGTAAAATAGGTCGATGAGGCTTAGCCTTGGCTGTTGAAATGAAAAATAAGCGCCGGAAGGTTCTCCGTGTCGCATGCGCGTAGCATTGGTACAGGAGGCTTTCAGCTGCAACGCTTCCATGGCGCGCATTTGTTTTTCGAGCTTCTCCGGCTGCCAGCTGTCGTCGCTGTCGAGGAAAGCGATCCAGTTACCGGTACTGGCCCTTACTCCCCTATTGCGCGGGATAGCGGGCCCTCCGTTGCGGCCGCAATCGAGCCATTTTACCTTTGGGTCGCATATTGCGGCGACGCGTTCACGTGAATCGTCGGTAGAACCATCATCACACACCAATACTTCACTTACGGGATAAGTTTGGGCAAGGGTGCTTTGTATGGCCTTTACCAGATCGCCTGCCCGGTTATAGGTCGGGATCACAACAGATATGGAGTGCGGATTGTGCAAGGTTTATAACTTTCGCAGGCTTACCGGCATGGGATTCAGGATCAGCCCGCTCTGCGTATTGACGATGCGCTTGTTGTGCGAGGTATCGCCTGCGTCGGAGATGGAAAGGCTCACCGTTTTATCGACGTATTGAAAGGTTTTTTGTTCGGAAGATAATCCGATCACCACGGTGTACACACCAGTAGTCAGCATCAGGTCGGTGTTTTCGAAGATGATCTCGTAATCACCGGGCTGGAAGTCTTCCGGCGCACTCCATGAGGTACGGATGGGCTGCTCAAAAAGCGACACGATGCCAAAACCGACAATGAAATGCGGTGTTGGTTTAAGAATGCGGAACAGGATGCGTGCCCTCCAATCGTCACCAACAGGGATTTCGACCAATGGCCTGCCTTGCAGGTCTTCAATGAATACGGTATGGGCATAACCGAAACTTTCTGTTTCAGGCAAGGGCAGTGTGAATTCTGCCTGACTGGCCTCGCCCGATTGCAGGTAATGCCCCACGATGTCGTCGATGTCGCCATAGGAATGCATCCGGCCTTTGTTCAGGTAAAGCCCTTTGTTGCAAAGTTTTTGAATAGCCTGCATGTTATGGCTCACAAAAAGGATGGTACGTCCTTCGCTCTTGCTAACCTCATTCATTTTACCGAGGCACTTTTTCTGAAAAGCGGCATCACCCACCGCCAGCACTTCATCTACGATGAGGATCTCAGGGTCAAGGTGGGCGGCGACCGAAAAAGCAAGGCGCACATACATGCCGCTGCTGTATCGTTTCACGGGCGTGTCGAGAAAACGCTCCACTTCACTGAAGGCAACGATCTCGTCGAATTTTTTATCGATCTCCTGCTTGTTCATCCCCAGGATCGAGCCGTTGAGGTAAATATTCTCGCGCCCCGAAAGATCGCCATGGAAACCGGTACCTACCTCCAGTAAAGACGCCATGCGGCCACTGTACTGGATATGCCCCGAGGTTGGGGGCGTAATGCGGGACAGGATCTTGAGCAGGGTGGATTTACCCGCACCATTACGGCCAATCACCCCTACCCTGTCGCCACGCTGCACACTGAACGATACGTCTTTCAGCGCCCAAAACTCCTCGGTTTCCCGGGCGCGGCCGAGCTGCCGCAAGCCTTTCACCGCACCCAACACACTGCCGTAGAGTGTATCGCTCTTGGGGCCTGCATGGCGGTTAAGCACGTAATGCTTGCTCAGGTCGCGGACTTCTATGATGGGTTCTTTGCTCATTAGATGTAATCGACAAAGCTGCGTTCGAATTTGAAAAAATAACGGATACCGATGAAGAGGAACAGAAAAGACACTGCTACCGAAAGGGCAAATGCCTGGGGGTTGCCAATGGCCTCACCTCCAAACAGACAGTATTTGAAACCGTCGATGGCTCCCACCATCGGGTTAAGACAAAAAACCCAATGAAGCCAGGATGGCAAACGCTCGAGGTAATAACTGGTTGGGAAGATGACCGGGCTCAGGTACATGCCAAACTGCACCAATACAGGCACCACAAACTTTACGTCGCGGTATTTTACGTTGACGGTTGCAAAATAAAGGCCGATCCCAAAGCCGTTGATCAAGGTAAGCAGGATGAACAGCGGGGCCATCACCATTTGCCAGTGCACGGGCTCGCCGGCAACGATGAACAGGGCAATAAGGATGAGCAGGGAAATGAGAAAGTCAACCAGGCAAACGAGCAGCGTGCTTAATGGAATAATGATCTTGGGAAAATACACTTTTGAAAAGAGGTTGGCATTGCCAACGATGGAGTTACTGACCTCATTGAACACATTTGCAAAGAGTTGCCAGAGCAGCATGGCCGAAGCTACATAGAGAAAATTGCGTGCTGTACTCTCACTGCTGTTGATCTTGGAAGCAATATAGCCAAACACCAGGATGCTCACCAGGGGCTTTACCAGCGCCCAAACAATGCCCGCAAAGGCCTGCTTGTAACGTACTAAAAAGTCGCGGCGGGCAAGATTACTCAGCAGGCTTTTATAGCGCAGCACTTCCCGGAGTGAAAAAAAAGAGCCGGTACCCGGATTAATTATGGTTTTCTCTGTATTCAAGCCCCAACAAATTTAGTGGTTATCTTTCCTGAAAGATTCTACAAATGCCAAAGATACTGACTTTATTGGTTTAATAACGTTCAGGCCTGTTTTTTGAAAGCCAAAACCTGGCAAGCTAAAAATCTGATTTTAGGGCCATTTCGTATATATGGAAACCCATAAACACTTGATTATGAAAACACTCATTCTTTCATTCATTCTTGCCTTTTTTATGAATGCCAGGGCCCAACAGGCATCCGCGGCCAAAACGCCTTCGCCGGCGGACACGAGCTGGACGGCCTACGTGATCAAATCCGAAGAAGAATGGAAAAAGATCCTGACGCCGGCGCAATTCCACATTACACGCGAAGAGGGTACTGAAAGCCCGTTTACCAAAGGCAATTTTAATGATAACCACGAAAAAGGCTACTACTATTGCGTAAGCTGCAAGAACCCACTTTTCAGCTCACAGAAAAAATTTGACTCCGGAACAGGCTGGCCGAGCTTCTGGCAACCCTACTCCACCAAAAGTGTGACTAAAACAGTTGATAACACGCTTGGCATGACACGGGAAGCGATTTCGTGCCAGCGTTGCCAGGCTCATCTGGGTCATGTATTCAACGACGGCCCAAAACCAACCGGCTTACGGTATTGCATCGATGGACTGGCTCTGCAATTTGTAAAAGGAAATCCGGTGCGGTGATTTGCTTATTGCCTATTTTTAGTATTTTAGTATAAATCAAAAATAACAGGCATTATGGAAGTTAAAACCGAAAGACTGGATCTTAAGATCGTATTAAGCAACATCAGCGAGCGTTGGAAATACAAAATGGATGAAATTTCTCCCGGCATCTTCAGGCTCGACGTAGCAATGAAACAAAAGGACGGTAGCATGCGCTACCAATATGTGTATGCCTGGGAAATCAAGGAACGCTACATGGGCAAAGATGTGTTTTATTTCAACAGCCGCTGCGGTGAATATGACCTTAACCTCAACCTGTATCAAAT
>DAIUED010000338.1:1344-4190 GCA_036845295.1 Bacteroidota bacterium | reverse complement strand
AATCGTGGGTATCGAGTACGCCGAGGTGATCGTCTTTTTCGAAAAGCTCCTGGTAATACTGTTCTGTTTTTCCCATGCCAGCCACTGTGGTCGAAGAGATCACGCCGGTGCGCAGGCCGTCGGCAGGATCAAAACCCGCGTGGTGCACCGCTTCCCGGGCTGCCAGCATGGCAATGTAGGAATTGCGGTTGAGATCAGGATTATGGTCGCCCGTCAGGTCGGCCAATTCCCGGTCCGACAACTTAATTTCACCGGCCAGGTATTCGTCTTTATAGCGCGTGTTAAGGTAATTGATCTTACCAATACCCGTTTTGGATTGCATGAGGGAATCCAGTATTTCCGGAACATTGTTTCCAATGGCAGAAATGGCGCCTAAACCTGTGATATAAATGCGTTGAGACAAGCTGTTACGACTTCCCCTGAGATTTGATGTACTCAGCCATGGTTCTTACCGACTGAAAAATAGTTTTTCCGTCTTTTGGATCTTCTATTTTAATACCGTAATGTTTCTCCAATAAAACGATCAGCTCCAGCGCATCGATGGAATCGAGGCCCAGACCATCGCCAAACAGCGGCGAATCGGGATTGATCTCCTCAGGCTTTACTTCTGCCAGGTTTAACTGTTCGATAATCTGTCCTTTTAATTTTTCTATTAACGCGTCCATACCGTTTTACTGATTGAATAATTCTGTAATTACTTGTTGATTCAGAGGTTTAAAAGTACTGTTTTTATTTGTATTTACAGTTTTTTCCACCAAAAAAATAAAGGCTTCTGCCCTGTCGCCATCGGCCTCCACCCAGCCGCACAAGGCCGCTTCGGTTCCCGAGGCAACTAACGTTTCGAGATAAGCCGACAAAAGCGCTGCATCGAATGTTTCCGATACAAAAAATGCATTTTCACCAGTGATCTTATGCTTGATGGCTAGCTCTCCAATCACAATGTTGGGCAAGGTATAAACGAAAACGGCAGGCGACGGAAAATAGCTTGCCTTATCTGCAATCGATTGTTGATGTACCCTGTCCGTATCGAGACTGGAAGCGGCATTTGCCAACACAATGGCTGTGTGTGCCGGGTTATGATCGCTGAGAAAAGTGCTGTCTTTCAACGCGGCTTCTGCACACAACACACCGAGCTTACACAAACTGTCCATTTTATGGTATTTGGGATAGTTTATGGCCAAGGCCCGGTAAGCGCCGGTAAGAAACGCCGGCAAACCCTCTTCCGCGCTGCCATCAAACAACAACGCATTGTTGGCGTAGAGGCGGTGGTTGCGGATGCGGGCGTATGAGGTAATGTATGTCATTTCTTTCTATGGTTTGCGGAGCGGGCCTGGCTACTTATTCTATTTTCCTGAACAAGGCAGCAGCGTTGCAGCCGCCAAAGCCCGAGGCCGTTTTGATGAAAGCCCGGAATGTTTTTTGCTCGCTTTGATCGATTACCTTAACCGCACCGCTCACGCCTTTTTCTGAATAGCCCAATGAACGGATCAGCTCCTGGTGTTTCATCGACTCCAGCGACAGTACGGTTTCGAGCACACCGGCCGCACCAAGTGTATGACCGTAATAGCCTTTCAGGCTGTTGAGTGGAATATGGCCCAAGCCGGCACGCTCAAACGCAATGGACTCCATTTCGTCGTTGAACAATGTGGCCGTGCCATGCGCCGAAATAAAGCCCACATCGGAAGTGTCCTGACCGAGCAACGCTGCGCTGAGCGCCTGGTATAAACCTTCGCCGGTGCGCGAAGGACCGGATATGTGATTGGCGTCGTTGGCCGATGCACCCGCCATGATTTGCGTCGCATAGGGCGAAGCCAGTTCGAGCCTGTTACTAACAAGTAACGTCGATACGGCTTCTCCAAGATTTATCCCTTTGCGCGCTGCGTCGAAAGGCCGGCAGGGTTCAGGGCTCATCGCGTTAAACGACTTAAAGCCACTGATGGTAAATTCTGAAATGATATCGCCGCCACACACCAGCACATGATCATACATGCCTTGCTCCACGAAACGCCTGGCAATGATAATGGCTAGCAAGCCCGAAATGCAAGCATTGGACACAACAACCGGGGTATGGACAAAGCCAAAATAGGCCTGCAGGTGTTTTGCTAATTCCGGCAAATACGCCCGTTTGGCATCCAGCAATGGGTAATTGCCTTCCAACAGATCAACATTGCCTTTGGTGGTAGAATAAATAAGCAAGGTGCGCTGATCTTTCGGATCGATGCCGCTTTGGTCGAGTACATCCTGAATTGATAAGATGCTGAGCGCTTCGAGCCTTGTGTGGCTATGGGGTGCACGCATAGCGGAGAGTTGATCGATGCCTGACGGAATCTGTGCCACACAAAACGGCTCGGCGGAAAAAGACAGGTGCTTTTGCGCGACGCCACTTTCCCCGCGGCGAACAGCCTCGTAATTGGCCTGGGTGCCAAAACCCAGCGGACTGGTGATGTTGCTATAAGAAGCGTAAACCATTTGGGAGCATAAAGATAATTGTTTACAACTGATTTCGGGGAAAATACGTGAACGCGCTCCGAAAAAGGTTCTGTTTACGTTAAACTAAAAAACCTCCTCAATGGCATTGAGAAGGTTCTTTCTTGAACGTCCGTTCAAAAAAATTAGGCTTTAGTCGCTTTTTCCATTACTACTTTTCCTTTGTAGTAAAGTTTTCCTTCGAACCAGTGTGCACGGTGAAACAGGTGTGCTTCGCCGGTAGTGGTATCTTTTGCGATCGTCATGGTCGGTGCTTTGTATGTCGAACGACGGGAATCTCTGCGGGATCTGGATAATTTTCGTTTTGGATTAGGCATGGTATTTAACTTTAATTATTATTGAACTTTATATTTTTTAAT
>DAIUED010000338.1:0-1334 GCA_036845295.1 Bacteroidota bacterium | reverse complement strand
CATTTTATTTATTGTCGTCTCCTAGTTATTTTGATTTAGAAAAATTACTTCATACATTTTCCGTTCATTTAGCTAAACGAAATTTAAATTAAAAAAAGGTCATCGCTTTATAAAAAAAGATTTTTTAATTTTTCCCATTCGGGATTTGCTATCGGCTCTTCATCTACTTTATGTTCCTCAAACTTGGCTAGCGTTTCCTGATCGCAGGGCAGCTCGTCGTACTCCAGGTTTTCATCCTCGCAAGGCACTTTCCGGTATGGAATAGCCAACTCGATGTATTCGTAGAGGTACTGAGAAATATCCGCTTCATCGAGGCCTTCACGCAGCACCAGCATTTCATCATTACTTTCTGCCGGATCGCCGTGTTTGATCACCAACTTCTCTTCCCCACTTACCGGGCAATCGTATTCTACCAGGCATCTGTCGCAGCTAAGGCCTACTGTGCCTTCGAAGCTGAACAGCATGTGCATCAGGTTATTCTGCTTCACAAGGGTAGCATCTACATGAATGCTTGCCCGCGTAATCTCGCTATCCTGGTATTGCTCAAAGAACTTTTCCGTTACATCAAACTCAAACTCGTGTTCCCCTACTGATAATCCGCCAAACTGTATGTTGTACTGACTTTTACCCATAGCTTCTTCCCAAAACGGAGGGCAAAGATACACTTTTTTTTAATTTATCAACAAATTTATTAAAACCACTGCGCTATCCCGTTGATTTTAAATCATCAAGCCTCCAATCCACATATGCCTTTCAGCCGGCTCCTGTATCCTTTGGGCAAGCCCTCCGGGCCGGGCTGCTTCGGGCTGCGGCCTCCTCGCTACAAGAGGCCGGCTGCGGGGGCTAAACCCTGCGCATCCCTCTTGCATTTACCGGCCCAACCGGTCATTGGCTCGTTTCCACCAGGCATTTGGGCACATACCAAACGTTTCGGTACGAAGCCAGGTTGAGCACCTTACCTGCACAGTCCACGTATTGCCCCTGGTTGTTCCGTTTCAGGAACCACGCTTTTCCCTCTGCAATAGCCTGTAATACAGCGTCTCGCAATGCTGTGTCGGCAGCGCACTTCAGGGCCTTTCCGATCGCAAAACCCAATTCATTGTTGCGCAGGTCCATTTCGCAGGCCAGGCTGTCGGGACGTTCACCCTCTTCGAGACGACCTTTTCTAAACTGCCGCCTGTTTCCTTTTTCATGGGCTACACCTAGTTTGCGGAGCTTGCGGGGTTTCACATAAGCCGTTAAATACGCCATGGTATATATGTGCCGAAATGCATCAAGTTTTCCGCCGCTGTTAAAGGCGTCGGGCTGAGCCAGCCGACGCTGCTGGTCATAGA
>DAIUED010000337.1:0-4202 GCA_036845295.1 Bacteroidota bacterium | reverse complement strand
ATTTTAAATCAATCCCTTTGCGAATAGGCTACCGGCTTATTTCAAACGTTCCAGTACGCCTTTTCGTTTGACGATGTTCTTGTAATCCCACTGAATGTCTTTTGATTTAAGGAGCCAGCGCTCAAGGTTTGTTATGTTGATCTCCGATGCTTCCTTGAAAAACACCGAGGCGTCTTTGAACTTGCCGCCCGTTACCGGTAAGCCTTCTTCTTCGAAACTGGCCCCGCTCCAGAACATGAGGCGGATACCCGCTTTTTGTTTGCTGTAGCCTACAATGGGATTACCATCGAGGAACCAAACTGGATGGCTGTGCCAGATTTTGTTTTCAGCTTCAGGCAAATGCCGGCAGATCTCCATTGCGAGCTGGGTACAAATTTCCTGGTCGCCGGGCGTTTGTGTGGCGTGATAATTCAGAATGCCTTCCGAAAGATTGGTTGAATTGGTTTTCATAGGGAAGTGTTTAGGTTCAGGGTTGTAAACAATACGCGCCAGGGTTGATCAGGTTTCTTCTTCAGTTTGGATCCACTTCGGAACCTCAGGTGCATTATAGTTCTGCATCCTTTTGAGCAAGGTTTCTGTATGTTCGTCCACCAGCAGCATTTCCCGGTTGATGGCTTTGAGTAATCCTTTCCGTACCATCGTATCCAGCATGGCAATCAACTCATCGTAAAAACCATTGACGTTGAGGATGCCGATGGGCTTTTGATGAAGGCCTAGCTGCGCCCAGGTAAGCATTTCAAACAATTCTTCCATCGTGCCATAGCCGCCAGGTAGCGTGATGATGCCGTCTGACAACTCATGCATTTTCATTTTCCGCTCATGCATGTTCTCGACTAAGATCAACTCGCTCAATTTTTCGTGAGCAATTTCTTTGCTGGCCAGAAAGTGAGGCAATACACCAATGGCATGTCCTGCATGGTCGATTGCGCCATTGGCCACAGCACCCATCAAACCTATCTTGGCGCCGCCGTACACAAGCCCAATGCCACTTTCTGCCAATGCTTTTCCAAGGTCGTAAGCCCTACGTTCAAAATCAGGATCGGTACCGGCACCTGAGCCGCAGAATACAGTGATGTGCTTTAATGTCTTCATAAGTTTTGCCTGTGGGTTTTGAAGCGTCGTTTCTATTGTATCTCACCTTGTTTTTTCACGCTTACCCACTTGCCGGCCACGTGTGCCGAGATGCTATTGTCGTACATGGCCTGGCAGCTTATTCCTGGCAGGTAGAATTGACCACGGTAGGCAGCATTCAGCAAAATCTTAAATGTTTTTACGGAGCCGGCACCCAGTTCGAAATAGCTGTAAACCCGGTCGTCACGAATATCCTGGTAGGTCGGAATATCTCCTTTAAGATAGGTTATGTTGTCGAGGCGTTGGTTTCTGATCTCCCAGCCGCTGGCAAATAGTTGCGACAGTGCCAGGTTACGGTACATGCCGCGCACACCGGGATTTTTGACAGTGACTTCAGCCATAAAATCACTGCCTTGCTCCAGATTACTTACATCGAGCGGATTTCCGTTGAGTGTTTTGTAATTGACGAGTAATTCAAGGTTGCTGAACTTGTCGCTTTCATCGCCGGCTTTAGGAATCCCTTGTTTGATGAGGCGCACAAATAAATTGCCACCGCCTTTCACCTGCACTTTTATAGCTGTGGTAGCATCCGGATTTTTCAGTTCTACAATGCGGTATTTAGCTTTGTTGAAATCGCCGATGTTTACCTGTTCAGTGCCTACTTTTACTTCAGCAGCAATGGCCTGATTGGCACCGTTGAGTTTTGCATATTTACTGATAGCCATTAAACAATAGGCTGTCGATTGTGTGCTGAGCCAGTAGCTATTGTCGCCGAGCTTAGCCGCCAGTGCTTTCACTTTGAGGAACGCGTTGTTGTTGTCTTTGAGCAGCGTCATTGTTTCCAGGATCATGGCATCGTCGCGCTCACGGCTGCCATAGGTATAATAATAGTCGGGCTGTTCTTTGGCGCTTGCCGCAATATTGAAAACCATTTTTTTGGCAACATCGTTTTGGCCGATCAGGGCATAGGCTGCAGCAAGTCGCCATTTAACCTCTGGCGACAGGTTCGACCGCTCTTTAAGCCTGTTCATGGCGCCCAATTCAGGACTTCCGGCCAGAGCCAGTGTATATAAACGATAGGCTTGGGTCAGATCTTCGCCATAGTAGGCCGTGTTGCGGTTATTGACGTAATTCTGCGCTTTTTGTTTCTGGTATTTTTTCCAATTATCGAGTAAGCCATAGGGCAGGGAGTAGCCTTTTTGTTTGGCTTCCAGGAGGAAATGGCCTGCATAGTTCGTGCCCCAATCGTCGGCATTGTTTAGTCCGGGCCAATAGGCCAGACCGCCGCTACCTGTCTGAAATTGCTTCAGGCGGTTGATGGCAGCTTTTACCGACTGGTCGATGAATTGCTTTTGGGCGGAGCTTAGCTCACTGATGTCGTTAAGGTACAAACCTGCAAATACGGATGAGGTCGTTTGTTCGACGCAGCCATGCGGATACTGCACGAGGTAATTAAGGCGTTGCGAAAGGTTAATGGCTGGCAGTGTCGATAGTTCCAGGTAGGCTTTATTGGTGCCACTGATGCCCATCGGTGTGTAATTGGTGTTCAGGTTTTTAGCAGCACTCAAAACGAACTCTTCAGCATCCGTTAGTTGAGGGTTGTTGGCCCTTACGGCTATTTCGATCGTTTCCGAAGCTACTTCGCCTGCGCCTTTGGCAGTAATCCTGATTTTCGATACACCAAGGGCATCTTTTACTTTCAGGCGGAAATTAACAACCTTGTCGCCGATACCGTTGAAACTAACGGTTTGAGAACTGCCTCCGCTAACCTGCGCAAATTTATCGGTGCTAATGCTCACGGTCGCTACTTTTACCTTTTTTTCCATTGCAAAAACAGTCACGGGAAGATCCACTTCTTCACCCGGGCCAAGCACCCGTGGCAGCGTGGATAGAATCATCAGCGGTTTGCGCACCGGAACAGCTTTTTCTGCATTACCGTAGGCAGCATGATAGCCGGCTACTACCATTACCCGCACGGAACCTACGTATTGCGGAATGTCGATCTTGTGGGTAGCTCGCTCGCCTTTTTTCAGGTGGAATGGTCCGACGAAGCGTACCATCGGTTTGAAACGCTGCGCACTGTTTTCGGGTTTCATGTTCAGGTTATCGTCGCCTCCAATGGAGAGCATACGGCTCATAACATTGCCAAACGCGCCAATCACATTGTCATATATATCCCATGTTTTTACACCAAGCGCTTCTTTTGCATAAAAGGCTTTCCAAGGGTCAGGTGTTTTAAACCGGGTGATATCGAGTAGGCCTTCGTCCACCACAGCCAGTGTGTAAGCCATTTCTTTTCCCGATGCCTCGCTCACAGTTACCGTTTCCTGGGTTTCGGGTTTCCATACTGCCGATGTCGCGATCAACGGTTTCAGGATCGTGTTGGCATCCTTCACCATTAGTGAGGTAACGCCATACAGACGGATCGGTAAGTCGTTTACAGTTTGTGCATGTGGTTGTATCAGGTGAACAAAAGCATAAATATTCGGTGTCATGTCTTTTGTGACCTCAAACTCGTATTCAGTGGTCCCCTCTTTTGTGTCGATCCATTTACTTAATAGCGTGCGGCTGCCATTCTCGATGTTGATCAGGGCTTTTCCACCGGATGGGCTTGGGATCAGTATCTTGGCTTTATCACCCACATTGTATTCTGTTTTGTCGGTATTGATGGTCAGTACATTGCTACCTTCGTTTCCTTTCGGTGATTTTCCGGCCCAGCTTGGCCAGTCGATAAACACGATCTTTCCGCTGGCGTGCCCGCTTTCCTGATCTTTCACATACACCAGGTAGCGGCCCCAGCTCGGACGGTTGACACGAAGGTTGAAATGTGTTTTTCCACCCGAAGACGTAAGTCGTTCGGTATGGATCGGTTCGTGGTAATTGCTGCCAATGTAAGATGAAAGATCCTGGTTGTAATTGTCCCACCACCAGCGCCAATCGAGCTTATACACCTTTACTTCGACCTGGCGCGAGGCAGGTCTGCCAAATTCATCGACCGTGGCAATATCTACCCGGTGGTTAATGTCTGTTTCAAGGTAATTGTCATTTTCCTTCGGTTCCGGTACTTTTACACCCACGTAGTGTGTAAACGGCGATACCGGAATGGTAAAGCGGTCGGTACTGAATGATCC
>DAIUED010000336.1:0-4203 GCA_036845295.1 Bacteroidota bacterium | reverse complement strand
TGAGTTTCCCTTCGTTAATGAGCTGCTGCACTAACTGTGTATGGTGAATTACTTCGTACTTTCCTCCCAACTCAGGGTATTCGTTTTTAATGGTGTTGAAACAATGCGGGCAACCGGTCACGATTTTTTTGACATCATAACCGTTGAGAACGGTAATGTTTTGCATGGCTTGCATCTGGAACATGAACTCATTGCCGGCACGTTTGGCGGGATCTCCCGTACAGGATTCTTCGACACCAAGCACCGCAAAATTGGCGCCTACATGGTTCAGGATACGCACAATGGCTTTGGTGATCTTTTTGGCCCGGTCGTCGAAACTGCCCGAACAACCTACCCAGAACAAAATGTCGGGTGTTTCGCCATTGGCGATCTTCTCCTGCATGGTTGGAACTTTCAATGCTTCCATAGTATTTCGTGATTAAAGAACTGCTCTTGCTGTTGAGGGTGCTCTTGTTGCAACCCTTCTGATTTTTTAATTTCTTATCCTTGTTATTTGTGGCAGTATGCCTTACTGTTCGTGGATCCAATTGGCCCGGTCGGCAGGACTAAACTGCCAAGGCGCACCATTGTTCTCAAGGTTTGTAAACATACCATTGAGTTCGTTTGGCGCCGAACTTTGTTCGAGCACCAGTTGCTGGCGAAGGTCCATGATAATTGCTAATGGATCGATGTTTACAGGGCACTCCTGCACACAGGCATTGCAGGTATTGCAAGCCCAAATCTCTTCAGCCGTGATGTAATCGCCTAATAACGACTTACCGTCATCGACAAACGTGCCATTATTGGCCGCCACGTTCTTACCAACTTCTTCGATCCTGTCTCTCGTATCCATCATTATTTTGCGGGGCGAGAGCGCTTTCCCGGTAATGTTCTGCGGACAAGCGGCAGTGCAGCGTCCACACTCAGTACAAGAATAAGCATCCAACAACTGTTTCCAGTTCAGGTCCATCACGTCTTTGGCACCAAACTTAATGTGAGCATTCGGGTCAAGTACCGGCTGATAGGCAGGGTCGAAATTCGGTTTCACAACATCCGTTACTTCAAATAAATTTTTGAACTGCCCTTTTGGCTTCAGGTTCGAAAAATAGGTATTAGGGAAGGCCAGCAAAATGTGAAGATGCTTCGAAAAAGGCAAGTAGTTAAGGAAGGCAAAAACAACCACAATGTGGCCCCACCAGCCAATGCGTTCAACAACGTGCAATGCTTCGTTTGAGAGGCCGCCAAACAACAAAGGCCCAAGATGACTACTCACTGCAAGGCCAAGTGACCCATCGCCCAGATTCTCGGCATGCGACAGGCCGCGGGTGTATAACACTTCATCGGCACCATTCATCATAAAAATAAAACAGAGAAGTGTCAGCTCACCCAATAAAATAAAATTGGCATCGAGCTTAGGCCAGCCGTTGAGCTCGCTTTTCACCAGGCGGGGCACTTTCAATAAGTTCCTCCGCGAAAGAAATGCAATGGTACCAATAAAAGCCAGCACCGACAGGATCTCGATGAAGCTGACCATGAAGGTATATAACCCGCCAAGTGAGGCACGGAACGCACGGTGATGTCCTGTAAGTCCGTCGAATACTATTTCAAGCAATTCGATCTGCGTGATCACAAAAGCCACATAAAGGAACAAATGCAGGATCGCCGGAATGGGCTTTGCAAACATTTTTTTCTGCCCGAAAGCCACCAACGTCATTACTTTCAACCGTTCAGCGCGGTTGTCGGTAATGGAAATGTCTTTCCCGAGTAAAATGTTACGCCTGATTTTTTTGGAATTCAGGAAGAAGAAAGTACTGCCCACCACGAGCAATACGGCAAATATAACGATGGAAATAATCATAAGATCAATGGCTTAAGGTTTTGCAGGTACTTTTTCGTCGTCTTTGTGCCGGTCTTTCGAACCGAATACAGAAATGTGGATATAGCGTCCGGGGCGCGCTTTAAGGTCGATCAGCAATTTGTCGAGATCGGCGCTGGCATTATTCAGGTGATTGTACAGGGAATCGTTTTTGATCAATTTTCCGATCGTGCCATTGCCGCTGTTGATCTGGGCCATTACCTCACTCAGCTCTTTGAGTGTTTTATCGGCATTATTGACGGCGCTGCGCAACTGCGATTTCGCCAGGCTGTCGGACATGGAGCTGAAATTGGTAATGATGTTGTCGATCTTGCCTTTGTCGTTATCCAACATCGTTGCCAGGTTGTTGAGCTTGGTGAGGATGGCCGAAAGTTTTGCTTTTTCGGAGGCCATCAGGTCATCGAGTTTGTATGCCGTTTGCTCCAGACTCTGAATGGCTTTCTTAATGCTTTCGAAGGATTTATCGAGGTTGTCGCGTGTTTTAGCATTCAGGATGCCGCTCACCACCGTCATTACCGAGTCCATCGACGAGATGAGGCCTTCGGCTTTCTTTTGCAGCGGCGCCAGTTGCTTGCTAACTGCTGTTTTGATCCCTTCTTCCGATTCGGCACGCAGCGTATCTCCCGACTCTACAAAGGTTTTTTCATCACTGTAAACGATCTCTACCGCCTTCGACCCAAGCAGATCCGAACTTACCGCCCTGGCAACCGAGTTTTTCGGAATCTTTACGTCTTCGGTGAGCAGGAACGTTACCAGTACCTGGTATTTTCCGTCTTTATCCTGCGTAAGCGAAATATCGTTGATCTGGCCAACTTTAAAACCATTTATCAATAGCGGATTGGCTTCAATGAGTCCATCTATTTCAGGGTAAACAGCATAAAGCACATATTTATGACTGAATAAATTACTGCCTTTCAAATAGTTGAAACCATATATGAACAGGGCTATGGCTGCGGTAACAACTACCCCGATCTTTAATTCTTTAGTAATCTTCACAAATCTTGTTTTTGAAGTGACTAATATACGTATTTTTATTAAAAACCGGCCCGGATGAGGCCTATTTCCTGAAAGAAAACACCGCTTTGAAGATGCCCTGAAACGACGTTACATTCAGCGGAAATTCGAGAAACACATGTAGAAAACTAAGGAAATAAAGTGCTTTGAGGCCGATCTTATAATCTACCAGGTATAGGGCCACTGAAGCTATCCAAAGCACCAAGGTAACAGCCAATGTGCGGCGTGGCACCAGGTGCCATTTGATCACCGAGGTTTTCGAAAACCAGTTCAGGTAATGGTAGGTATAGGCAAAGGCAATAAACCGCATGATAACAAAACCCGCGTTGGTATTGAAAACCGTGTCGTTATTTACCGATGGAGCCATGCCAAAAAAGGCAATGAGGTACTTATTAAGCAGACTGAACAACTCGTAGCTCCGGCCTACATAAGCCGACACCTGGTATTGCAACTGCGGCGCCCGGATCACAAAAAAGGAAAAGGCGATGAGCAGCAAAGCCACTACCGACAGGTAACCCGAGAACGAACGGTTCTTGAGCACGCCATACAACATAAATGCCCAGGTAAATACAAAGACGTGGATTACAGTAGGCAGGAACACGCCGATCCACATAAAATAATAGTTTCCGAGTTTGGCAGTAGCCAGCCCAATAAGGGCCAGCACACACAGCACAGCGCGGTACAAATTGTCCTTCACAAACACAAATACAGCCGCTATCAAAAGACCAAAGGCAATGATGTTGGGTACCTGCGTATCGCTTTTGGCGGGCTTTACAAACGAAAAATAAAACACCAGCACACACAAAAAGGCCAGCGCAAGAAAATCGTATTTACCCTTGGTGAAGTAGTTCTTTTTGTGCAGCCAGCCTATTTCCGTCAGGTAATGCAAAGGTCCCAACACGGCATAAGAAAACAAAAACAACTCGAAAGGCACCACAAATGCAATGATGCATGAGAGCAGCATTAAACCTATGTTGGCATAGTTAATCTGGTCGTTATTGAGTTCCGATAGTTTGAGCAAGGCCTTGGCGTTTAGTACAAATATGCGCTTTTTTATACATAAAAACAGGGTCCCGTTCTGTTTAATTAACGATCAGTTTTTTCACCGTAGTTTTTTCACCGTTCCGGATCGTAACAAAATACATACCCGACGAAAAACAAGTTTGTTTTCCCACAGGAAAGGTATATGTTCCCGTTTCAATACTCTCATCGCCCGAACGGATGACGTGTCCTAACACATCGCTTACAAAGACTTTAAGTCCAGGTGTGTAGCTAAACCTCAGGGTCACGGTTTCATTGGCCGGGTTCGGAAACAGCTCGTAAAGCATGTCCTC
>DAIUED010000335.1:0-4214 GCA_036845295.1 Bacteroidota bacterium | reverse complement strand
GCGCTTTTGCTGCTCGCTGGCTGACATGAACAAGGCACTGACAGATGCATACTTTTTAACGAGGCCGCGGTCTTTCAGTCCCTGTAAAACAGCCGATACGCGCTGATTGTGATCGAGGGCTTCGTTGAGGGTGGCGCCATTGCTGAAAACATACACCGAGCGGGCCGCAAAATGATTTACATCGTCGAGATTTTTTTCTGCAGCTCGCAACTCATCCGTCATAAAACTCATGCGATTCATATCGCTGTCGAATGTAACAGAACGCGAAAACCAGGCAAACACAAGCGTGAGCATAAAAGCTGAGACAACTATAGCCTTATTTTTATCATAACGGTAAGAAGTAATGCGGTCGATGAGGCCGTGATGCTTGCCTTCCTCCTCCGTAGTTTCTGCTGCTTCGCTACGGAAACTCACGCGCAGAAGATGCGGCAAAACGATGATGGAAAACAGCATGGCTCCCACCAGCGAAAACGCCGCAAACAAGCCAAAGTCGTGCAGCGCTTCCGACTTTGCAAAAAGGAGGCCCAGGAATGCACCAACCGTTGTCACACAGCCCAACAACATCGGAAGCGTCAGGTCCTTCAGCACCGTTTTCACATCGCGCGTGTGTTTGTAATGTGTAAAAAAATGCAGGGAATAATTAATGGCAATACCCAATACCACGGCACCGGCTCCGATGGCAATCGCCGAAACAACGCCTTTGAACAGAAAAAGCAGGCCAAGCGAAAACACCATACCGAAGCCTACCGGAAGTAAGATAAACAGCGTAACCAGCGGATTTTTAAAGTAAAGCCCGAGCATCAACGCAATGAGCACCACGGCTATGCCTGTCGTATAAAGGCTGTCCTTCCGAAGCTGACTGGCGTTTCCGGCCGACACCATGGCTGCGCCGAAAACTTCGGTACGAATGTCAGAAAAAGCGGCATTGGCCTCTGCCACTACACGCTGCGCTACCTCAATAAGATGTGCATTGCCTTTGGTATCATTCGGCAAATGAGCCGGAGTAATAAACAGGAGAAGGTGCCGGTGATCTTTGGTAACAATATGCCCGTTATAGGTTTCGAAATTATCGTCGAGTTGAATTCCCTGCAATTTTTTCAAAACGATCGGCGTAAAGCTCAGGGGATCACGACGGATGTATTTTCCGAGAACCAGGCCGGAAGGCGAAAGCAGTACCTCGTAGTCTTTTTGCAAGCTGGCAGCTATGCTATCGGGCTGTATCATGCCCGCAATCCGCGGGTAATCAGAAGCCTCCAGAAACAGCGGCAAATTGCGGTAAAACAGATCATAAACCTGCTGCATGCGGTCGTCTTCGATCTTAAACGTAATGTCTTTATAATCCGACGGCTTAAGCTGTTTTGTCAATGCACTGTAAACAGAGTCGGCAACTTCCGACAGAAGATCTGCCTTTGCTTCAGATGGTACCGACAGGTGAACAATGAGTTTGTCCTTCGATTTCAGATTTTCGAGGATGGAGTTGATCGAGCGCGAATTTTTATCGGATGGCACGAAGCGTGTAATATCCTCTTCCAGTTTTATATTGGATGCCAGAAAGCCAAGTACTCCACAGCATACCAGCACCAGAATAATAAATGCCACTTTGCGTTTATGAAAGAAACGGTACAACAAATAGGACAAATTAAACATAGGGGTTAAAGATAATAAAAAAGACCCGCGTGACTGAATACCCCTATAAATTTTGTACCGGGCCCGTGAACGAAAAATTGCTATATTTACTGTTATGTTCGGCAAAAGTTTGCCCGGGCTTAACACCAACAGATGTATGAAAGGTTTGCTGCTTTCCTTTTTATTTTTCACCTCCAGCCTGCTTTGCTCCCAGATCTCTGTTTGCAAAGACGGCATTACTAAATTTACCTCCGAAGCTCCGCTTGAACTCATTAAAGCCCAATCCGATAAAACCAGCGGTGTGATCGACCCGGCAAGCAAAAGTGTAGCTTTTTCGGTGGCGGTAGAAAGTTTCGAAGGATTCAACAGCGGTTTGCAACGCGAGCATTTCCAAGAAAACTACATGGAAACGAGCAAATACAAAACAGCAACTTTCAAAGGAAAAATCATCGAGGATATTGACTTCACGAAAAACGGCACCTACCCTATTCGCGTAAAAGGCACATTTAATAGTCACGGTACCGAAAAAGAAAAGATCATCAAAGGCAAAATAACCGTGCGCGACAAAGAACTGCTGATCGAATCGTCATTTGAAGTGCCGCTAGAAGACCACAATATCAGCATCCCGAAGGTGGTAAACCAGAAAATAGCCTCCGTGATCAAGGTAGAAGTAAAAGCAACACTGAAGCCAAAAGTCTGAGCCGATGTTACGACATGTTTGTTTCCTGGCCTGGGCCGTTTTTCTGTTTCTTTTCATGCCGGCGCAGCTCCAGGTTAAGAACTATTTTTCGTTTACCGGCAAAAAAGACATTGCTGTAAATGCCATTTGCCAGGACCAGGTAGGATGCCTGTGGATCGGAACCGCCAACGGCCTGTACCGTTTCGATGGGAAAACCGGTGTATTGCAGGAACCGTTTGCTAAAAAAGAGATCACCGCCGTTTTTACATCACCGGATGGCACCCTTTGGGTGGGAACAAAGAACGGCCGGGTATTTTCCCGCCACAGGAATCTCCTGGATTCGCTTCTGCTGAATAATACGGAAAAGATCACCTCCTTTTGCGAGCTAAACGGCACGTTATACATTGGCACTTATGGTAATGGCATTTTTTGCCATCGCCCGGGCGAAACACCTCCCAAACATTACACCACAGAAAACGGGCTTGCCGACAATGTCATTTATGCCCTCACCTGCGACAAGTCTAAAAGAATATGGTGCTGCTCCGACGGCGGCATTACCGAGCTGACCATTAACGCCAAACAACCTCAATTTACCATAATTTCTGACAAGACCGGGCTGCCCGACAACATCGTGAGATCGGTCAGCCTCTGTGACAACAAACTTGTGATCGCCATGCAGGACTCTGGCGTTTGTTATTACAACCTGGCCAGTAACCGTATCGAGCGCATCCCATTTTTTAATAACTGGTTGCTCGGTACTGTGCTAAGTGCCAGGTCTGAAATTCCGGAAAAACTGACTACCGTTACTGAACGCAATGGCCTTATCACCATCAGCGACGGCAAATTTTCGGTTTACGAGTATGATAAGCTCATCCAGAGCCAGTCCGTCAACATGGTTTTCTTTGATAAGGGCAACCAGGTGTGGCTCGGATCCAAAAAAGGCCTGAGCCAATTGTACACCAGGCGCTATGATTTCATCAACATGGCAAAGGGCCTTTCCGACTACAAGGTACTTGCACTAGCGGTAGATAACGACCACTCCGTTTGGATCGGCACCAATAATGGCATTTCCCGCATCATGACCACCGGCGAAGGCCATTTTGTTGTGGAAAAGATACAGGACATGACCAAATACACCATCTCCTGCGCTACAAAAGCTCCTGACGGTAACATCTGGTTTGGCACATACGGAACCGGCATTGTGGTGGTAGATCCTAAAAACAAACAACGGGTATTTATCAATGCTGAGAAAGATGGCCTGCCAAACGATAATATTTCGGGCATTCATTTTGCCGGGAATCAAACGGTTTATATCTCCACGCTCGGCGGAGGTCTTTGCAAAGCCACGCTTAAACCCGACGGTGCATTCGGCCAGTTTAAACCTGAACGTACCTATCGGCAAACCGATGGACTGGGCAGCGACTATGTGTATGCTTCCATTACCGATAAAAGTGGCAAGCTATATGCTGCCACTGACGGCGGCGGCCTCCAGAAGCTCGATGGCCAAACCTTTGCAAACATTACCCAGGAACATAAACTCAGTTCGATGACTGTGTTCTCTCTTTGCAGAGATGAGTATGACCAGATATGGGCTACGACCAATGCAGATGGCGTCATTGTTTACGACGGTAAAAACCTATCCGTATTGAATGCTAAAAACGGGTTGCGCGATATGCAGCCCCAACAACTGGTAGCATACAACCAAACGATTTTTGCCATTAACGACAAAGGCGTGGACAAAATCGATTGCCGGACCCATCAGGTAACTTATTATGATGTATTCGATGCCGACCTTGAGCCGAACCTCAACGCCGTTTTTCTGAGTGGAAATACGTTCTATAGCGGCACCAACAATGGCGTACTCATGTACCGCGCCAGCAGCAATGCCATGGATTCGTTGAAGCCGGGT
>DAIUED010000334.1:0-4218 GCA_036845295.1 Bacteroidota bacterium | reverse complement strand
CCATTGGCTGGGACGGAACCTCGAAAGGAAAAACCTGTGAGCAAGGAGTATATATCTACCAGGCCGACATCGTAACGATGGCAGGTAACAAGGTGAAGCGTACTGGACACGTAACCTTACTCCCTAAAATACGCTAGAACTGCCACACATAAAAAAACCGTCCGTGATTACGGACGGTTTTCTTTTGTAAAACCTCTTACAGAGAAATTTTGTGAACCCGGTGTATGGGAATCACCACACCTTGTTTCAGGATCACCCGTTTATCGGTTACACCCCATACGGTGGTTTCCACGAGCTTTTTCGACAGGTCGTCTTCGAAATAGATCTTGATCTTAGTATGCTCCAGGTTCCCGAGGGTCAGTGCCCTGTTAAGCTCGGATTCACGTTCGCGAATGGCATTTTGATCTGACAGCACATCTCCGGTTGGAAACTTCAGAGACTCGATTTTTTCTTTATCTATATTTTCGAATGCAGTTGTCATAAATGTAATTTAATTGGTTAAACTAATGGGATTAAACCTTAATTTGAACCAAATGGTTACAGGGAAGCTACAAAAGAATTTAAAATTATTTTTTAACAAGTAAGACCACGTTTTCAACGTGAGCGGTTTGCGGAAACATATCCACGGGCAGGATACGCTGAATTTCGTAATCCGAATTCATCATTGCCAGGTCCCTGGCCTGGGTGGCAGGATTACAGCTAACGTACACAATGCGGGCGGGAGCGGTTTTCAATAACACGCGCACCACATCCTCGTGCATCCCGGCGCGTGGCGGATCGGTTATCACCACGTCTGGCTGGCCGTGTAGTGCCACAAATTCATCATTCAGAATGTCTTTCATATCACCAGCAAAAAACAGGGTATTTTCAATACCATTCAGAGCGGAGTTTGCCCTTGCATCCTGCACGGCATCTTCCACATACTCCACGCCGACTACTTTTTTTGCCTGCCTGGCCACAAAGTTGGCGATGGTGCCGGTACCGGTATAAAGGTCGTAAACGACTTCATTTCCGGTAAGACCACAGAAGTCGCGGGTAATTTTATACAGTTCATAAGCCTGTGCTGAATTGGTTTGGTAAAACGACCGGGCACTGATCTTAAAACGCAGTCCTTCCATCTCTTCAAAAATATGATCGCAGCCGTGAAATGTAATGATATCAAGATCCTGCAGTGTATCATTACCCTTCTGATTGATCGTGTATTGAAGCGAGGTGATTTGCGGAAATGTGCTTTTCAGATAACCGAGCAGAAGCTGAATATTTTCGGGCTGGTTTTCAAAAAACTGGATCACGACCATAATTTCTCCCGTACTGGCAGTGCGTATCATTAAGGTACGCAGCAAACCGGTTTTATCGCGCACGCCAAAGAAACTCAGTTGGTGCTGATTGGCAAAATCGCGAATTCCGTTTCGGATGGCGTTGGAAGGTTCTTCCTGGAGGTAACAGGTTTTGATATCGAGGATCTTATCAAACATTTTAGGAATATGAAAACCGAGGCCGTTCCGGTTATCCACTGCTTCGCCGCTCTTTACCTGCTCGTTGGTTAGCCACTTCTTATCCGAAAACGAAAACTCCAGTTTATTGCGGTAGAAATAAGGCTCTTTGTTACCGAAAATAGGTTCCATGCAGGTTATATCGAGCTTTCCAATGCGCGACAGGGCATCTGCTACAGTTTTCTGTTTGAAATGGAGCTGGGTAGGATAGTCGAGGTTCTGCCATTTGCAGCCACCACACGAGCCAAAATGCTGGCATACGGGTTCTACCCGGTTTGGCGAGGATTGCTTAAGCGTAACGACATGGCCTTCGGCATAATTGTTCTTTTTCCGTGTTATCATTACATCAGCCACGTCACCTGGTACGCCACCGTCCACAAAAATAACCATGCCATCGATCTTTGCTACCGACTTCCCTTCGGATGAAATATCGACGATGGGGGCATTTTCTACGAAAATATTTTTCTTAATCTTACTCATGAGCCGGCAAAGATAAAACAATTAAAGTTGCAAAGCAGAAAAACGAAGGCTTCCAGCCGGGAGAGTGTTGCTCGTAAGACACCCAAAACGGGAAAATCCGGCTGACAAGTATGCTCTCTTAAAAAACCATAAGGCTAAAAAGGTTCGGATTTATATGATTACATTAGCAGCTCGAAAAATGAGCCATTCCGCTTTCGTTTATAGACCTGCGACGCGTTCCGTTTTTTTTGCCGGACTACTTCTGGTTGTGCTGTTTTTTTTGACTTTTGCAGCTCAAGGGCAAAGCCAGGTAAAGATAGACAATAACAAAACCATCAAAATAAACCACGCCGGCAGGCTTGCCTACGACAAATCGCTTGGCGTAGATGCCCGGCGGCTCATAGGAAATGTAGAGTGCGAACACGACGGAGCTATCATGCGCTGCGACAGTGCGTACCTCTACACCGACAAAAAGATGGAGGCTTTCGGTAATATCTCGATCGTGAAAGGCGATAGCATCTTTGTGTACGGCGATTCGCTGAAATACGATGCCAATACGAAATTGGCCAATCTCAAAGGGAATGTACGTTGCATTGAAAAAGACATGACGCTTACCACTAACATTCTTACTTATGAAGTTGGAAAAGGCGTTGCGAGCTATTACAATGGCGGCACCATCGTGAACCGTGAAAACACGCTGGTGAGCAAAAACGGGCACTATTATTCTGCAACAAAAGATCTGGCATTCCACTACGATGTGGTGCTAACAAATCCCGACTATAAAATACGTTCCGACACCTTACGGTATAATACCATCAGTAAAACAGCTTATTTTTTTGGCCCGTCGATCATTACCAGTAAAGAAAATTCGATTTACTGCGAAAATGGCTGGTACGATACCGACCGGGAAATCTCCCGTTTCAGCAAAAACGCCATTATCACTACCAAAGACCAAAAGCTGACCGGCGACAGTGTGTTCTATGACCGAAAAACCGGCTACGGCCGCGCCACCAAAAATGTGCAAATTCTCGACACAACCAATAAGTCGATTATTACTGGGCAATTGGCAGAACATTATGAAAAGGGAAACCGCTCGCGGGTAACAGGCGATGCGATCTACGGCCGCGTGATGGAAAAAGACACGTTTTTTCTTTCGGCCGAAGTGCTGCTCTACGATGAACCCGACTCACTGCACTCCTACGTAAAGGCTTTCCGCCAAGTGAAAATATTTAAGAAAGACTTACAGGGCATTTGCGATTCGCTGGTTTATGCTATTCACGACTCACTGATGAACTTATACAATTCGCCCGTACTTTGGACGAATAACGGGCAAGTAACGGCCAAGAAAATCCGCGTAATCGCCGGCGGACAATCGGTAAAATATTTTGAGCTACTCACTAACGCCATCGTGATCCAGAAAGTGGATAGCCTCGACGACGATAAATTCAACCAGATTGCGGGCCGCCGCATTGAGGGATTTTTTGAAAAAGACTCGCTTCGTAAAATGAACGTCATTGGAAATGCACAAATCATTTATTACCTGAAACAGAAACAACAATACAAGGGTGTAAACAAAACCATTTGTTCAGATATCACGGTTTGGATGGATCAGGACGGCGTTGATCGGGCAACATTCCGAAATAAACCCGAATCGACTGTGTACCCGCTTAGCGAATTTGACGATAAAGAAACACGCCTTAAGGACTTTGTATGGCTCGAAAACAGGCGGCCAAAGAAAAAATTGGATATTCTTATCCGGGAAAACCCAAAATAAGCCTCTTTTTTAACATATTATTTGCTGGTAAACCTTATTTTTGCTTTGCACCATGTATTACTGGCTTACCCTCGTCCTCTTTCTGCTCTGTCCTTGCCAGATCTTCTCTCAAACCGGACCTGCCGGTGTAGGCACTCCTAACACCAATGTATTTTGGGTAAAAGCCGATAAAGGCACCTCTACCACAACCAACAACGCACCGATTAGCAGCTGGAACGACCAGTCGGGCAATAGCATCCATGTAAGCCAAAGCAATGCCGTGCAGCAGCCTTCGTTCGCTACCAACGTCTTGAATGGATTTCCGGCCATTCAGTTCGACAACAATTCTGCCTCGGGGCAGAACGATTACCTTACTGCACCCGACAATGCCAAACTCGACAATACACCAGGCTACTCGTTCTTTACAACCACCAAAATGAACGTTATCGGTGGCGACGCACGCTGTATTGTGTCAAAACGAACATCTATTGACATCGACGAAGCCTTCATGCT
>DAIUED010000333.1:0-4270 GCA_036845295.1 Bacteroidota bacterium | reverse complement strand
AGAATTCAAAAGAACGAATAAGTCATTTTTAAACCTGACTGATTCGGTTTCACTTTTCCGGATCAGGAAAAGGGATAATGCGACGAGATCTATTTATTGGATTTTGGGCGAACTCCGCACGAACGGTTTGGGACTATCTTACGTAAGTCTTAATGAAAAAGGTTTATCCGTTCGCCGCCAACCTGCAACCGTTGGCCTCCCGGCCGCTCCGCTACACCTATCTTGTGTTGCCGTGACGGTTTTTGTGTTTTAAGTTTGCCCGGGCAGAACAATTGCTTGGAAAAATGACAATACACTTGTAAATGAATGAACGTTCATTTATATTTGTCGCCAAAATGAGAATTAGAGATACCCAAAAAGAATACACGGTTAAGCAAAATGCTATCAATATTTTGCTGCGCGACGGTTTCGACGGTTTCAGTATGCAGAAGCTGGCGAAAGCCAGTGGCATTTCGGTGGGAACACTGTATATCTACTATAAAAACAAAGAAGACCTGATTGTGAGTTTGGGGATAGAAGAAGGCATGCGCATGACCTCCGCTACCATGAAGGGATTTTCGCCTGACATGCCTTTCGCCGAGGGTTTGAAAAAGCAGTGGGAGAACCGGGCCGATTATTGGCTGAAAAACCGGGACGCATCCCGTTTCCTCGAAAAGATCAAGCGCACACAGTATGCGGCGGCTATCGAGGAAGTCGTAACCCAAGCATTCAAGCCTGTAATGAAAGCTTTTTGTCAGAATGCTATTGCCAACAAACAGTTGAATTTTATTTCGTTCGAAGCCTATTGGAGCGTCGCTTTCGGCCCGCTTTATACGCTGCTCGAATTTGAAGACAAAGGAAAAAGCGTTGGCAACAGACCTTATACATTTTCAAAAAAAACCATGTACCAAACCCTCGAACTTGTTTTAAAAGCCCTGACACCATAACACATTGCATCCATGTACATCCTGATTTTTAAAACCAATATCGACAATGAGCACGCGCAACGTAAAGTCGCCGCCGTACTCGACGCTGAAGCCTCCATTGTGGGCTGGAATGTCGATCTCGAAGATATCGACAAGGTGCTGCGTATAGAGTCAAGCAGCAATAGTACCTCACACATCATTCACAAAGTAAGCCAGGCAGGTTTTTTCTGCGAAGAGCTTCCCGACTAACCTTTATCTTATCTTATGCAAACCACAACTACCACTACAAACCCGACTGTTGCACTACCCGAAACAGCCGGAAAACAATCTGCCACCGGTATTCCGGCACCTGCACCTAAATTTACATCTTATCAGGTGCTGGTAATTGTATTGCTTGCGCTGACGCAATTTACCGTTGTGCTCGATTTCATGGTGATGTCGCCGCTTGGAGATTTACTCATGAAATCCATGCAGCTCACAACCACTCAATTTGGCTATGCTGTTATGTCTTATGGCATCAGTGCCGGTATATCTGGATTGCTGACGGCAGGCTTTGCGGATAGTTTCGACCGGAAAAAACTACTCTTGTTCTTTTATATCGGCTTTATCCTGGGGACCTTATTCTGCGGGCTGGCACCGTCATACCCGCTGCTCATCGCGGCACGCGTATTTACCGGTATTTTCGGTGGCGTCATCGGATCCATCTCTATGGCAATCGTTGCCGACCTGTTTTCGTTTCAGCAACGCGGCCGGGTAATGGGTTTTATGCAAATGGGCTTTGGCGCCAGCCAGGTATTGGGTATTCCTATCAGCCTGGCCATTGCCAACCGCATGGGCTGGCAAGCCCCTTTTTTCATGATCGTGGGTTTGGCTGTGGTGATCTGGCTCCTTATTCTGGTTAGGATGCAGCCTGTAACGAAACACCTGGAAAGCAAGCATCAGAAAAACGCATTTCGGCATTTGATGCATACCATAGGCCGGCGGGAATACAGAGTAGGATTTCTGGCAACGGCTTTGCTCTCGCTTGGCGGTTTTATGATCATGCCATGGGGAAGTGCTTTTGCAATCAATAACCTACACCTTACCAAAGAACAACTACCGTCTTTGTTTATGGTAGCCGGCATCAGTTCATTGCTCATTATGCCGCTAATTGGCAAGCTGGCAGATAAAGTTGATAAATTCACGCTGTTTACCATCGCTTCTTGCTGGCTTATGGTGATGGTAATGGTGTACACCACACTCACACCGGTTCCGCTTTGGGTGGTGATGATCGTGAATGTGTTGATGATGATCGGCATCATGAGCCGCATGGTGCCTTCCATGGCGCTGGCTACGGCACTTCCCGAAATGCAGGACCGTGGCGCATTCATGAGTATCAATTCGTCTTTACAGCAAATGTCGGGTGGTTTAGCAGCAGGAGTAAGCGGCTTGATTGTTTACCAGGCAAGCAATAGCAGTCCGCTCGAGCATTTCGATCGCTTGGGTTGGGTCATGGTCGGTATTACCATGGTTTGCATTTTCATGATCTACCGCGTAAGCCGTATTGTTAAATACAAACAGCAACAACAACAGCAGGCAAGCGCGGAAGCAGAGGTTAAGGCCGGTTAAGCAAGATAATCTGCACCATGTTCAACGTAAAAAAAGAAAGCGCTACATTTTTGTAGCGCTTTCTGTATGAGCAGGCAATTTTTTAGTTTTTATATTTCCAATGCCGGGTTTTCCCTTCGGTCATCCATTCCAGGGCTGTTTCCAGGCGCTTGTTGAGGGTCGCTTCTGTTTTGGCATCTTCCAGCCATTCGATGTACTCTTTTTTATTGGAATAACTAAAGGCATCGAACACCTTTTTTGCCTCTTTGTGTGTTTTGAAACCTTGCAACAGGTAGGCCGGCGTTTTCAGTGCCTCTTTTTGCGCCTCGCTGGCAGGCCCCGATTTGGATGGCGATTTGATGCCGGCTTCGTTGAGCTTCATCGCTTCTTTGATGTAGCCGGTTAGTAGTTTATCCGAAGGAAGATCTTTTAACGAAGTGATCTTTCCGAGGTGTCCCATCGCCACTTCCGAGCGTGCTGTGGACATCAACGTTTCGTCTTTCATCAGCGACGCTTTCCAGAAGCCGAAAGCGCAGTGTTTTTTAAAAGCGGCCATGTGACAAAGCGGACCTTTGTAGTCGAAATGCGGAGCGCCCCATTTGATGACCTCCTGTGCTCCGGGGCAGGCCTTGTGTACAAGACTTCTCAGGTGTTCCAGGATAGGTTTTGCAAAATCTTCCGCTCGCGCAATGTAGGCGTCAACACGCACTGTATCACTCATGATTATTAATAGAAACGTTAGTAAACGTGCTGTCCGCCGTTGATGCTATAATTGGCGCCGGTAATAAAGCTGGTTTCTTCGCTTGCGAGAAAGGCTACCAGGTGCGCTACTTCGTGCGTGCCGCCCAAACGGCCCATCGGCACCTGCCCAACAATCTGGTTAAGTACTTTTTCAGGAACGGCCATTACCATATCGGTGCCAATGTAACCCGGAGAGATGGTGTTTACTGTAACCCCGTATTTAGCTACTTCCATGGCAAGGGATTTGGTGAAGCCGTGCATACCGGCTTTGGCAGCGGAATAGTTGGTTTGTCCGAATTGCCCGCGTTGCCCGTTTACCGATGAGATATTAATGATTCGCCCGAAATTCCTGTCAATCATTCCCTGGATCACATGGCGTGTGCAATTGAAAACCGAGTTGAGATTAGTGCCTATAACCGCGTGCCAGTCTTCGGGTTTCATGTTGATGAGCCTGCCGTCGCGCGTGATACCTGCGTTGTTTACCAATGTATCGATATGCCCGTATTTGGCTTCGATTTCCTTGATCATTTTGCCCGCGCTTTCAAAATCACTTACATCGCCATGAAACAGATCGATGTGAATACCTTCGTCGTTCATTTGTTGCGTCCAGCGTTCTGCTTTCTCTTTTGTATGATAATTGCCTACCACACGGAAGCCTTCGCTGTGAAGTTTTTTGCACATGGCAGTGCCCAAACCGCCGGTTGCCCCTGTTACTAGTACGGTACGCTTGTTGTTTGACTGGTTCATTTCTGAGTTGGTTTTAAATTAGTGAAAGGCTCAATTTAGTGAAAGGGTTCATTGTTGCCAATGACGATCTGGAAGATGTGGGAGTCATCCTCGTTATACGTAAAAGAAATGTAAGCAGATTGGTCAGCGTTCAGCCATTTGTCATTGCTTTTCCATAAAAAATCGAAAGGTTCCGTCAGGTCTTTCTCATAAGAAAAAGCCGGCGTACCTAATTTTTTCCGGAGCTCGGCCCTCGACAGGTCGAAACTACCGGCCACCGGGGGCTTAAGCGTTGTGTGGCGGAACATTGC
>DAIUED010000332.1:0-4291 GCA_036845295.1 Bacteroidota bacterium | reverse complement strand
GCATGCCGTTGGTGGCTATCGCCTTGATGCGTCCGTATATATTGTACCGGGTACCGGAAGAAGCTCTAATCCAAAACAACCCTTTCGGCAGGGTTGTATTATTAAGTGAGATGCGGCCAGGCAAGCGCAAATGCACGATGCCCGAGTTGATGAAATTGCCCGTGGAATCTGAGATCAGGTCGCTTGCTTTAAAATGCACCCAATCGTCGTCTTCGAGATAACTCCAGACAATGGGATCGGGGTCGTACAAGGTATGTTGAAAGCCGCGTTTTTCCATCTGAAAAAAAACCGACAGCTCGGAATTGGCTTCTGCATTTTCGAGGCCGATCATGAGGTTGGAGCTGTATTTGAAACGCGGCATAAGCCAGTAATTCTTTTTGCCGCCGCCCGGAAATATCTTCCTGTAGCCGAAAGGATACAGGTGAAACAGCTGGAAATTTTCTTCGTTAGCCTGCTCTTCTTTGAATCCTTCCGAGAATACCGACTCGAAATCGATCTCCACTGTTTTTATAAGCGGAATGTAAGGCTGGTTTGGAACGGGTATTTTTTTTCTGAACTTTTTTGAATTGTTAAGGATCACTTCCGGAAAAATCTGTGGAAAAAGCCTGTGTCCGAATGCTTCGGAAGGCGCGCACAGCTCGAAACGGATCGCTCCTTCGCGGAAAAAGGCTTCGCTGAACAGCCGCTCTTCGCCCAGCTGCGGGTTATTCTGAAAGCCGATCTTTTTGAAATTCACGTCGTTCATTTCAGTAACCGGATAAAGTTCTTCGGTAACCGGATTCGACCTGAAAAGCCTGAATACCTGGCGAACCTGCGGTTCCGGCTCATAGTGTCCACCTGCTAGCGCACTGAGATTTACCTGGAATGCGCTGTTGTCGAGTTTACGACCGTAACCGTCGTAATAACGCGCAAAACCGCCCGGACCGAGAGGCAGCTCAAGCCAATCGATGCGCACCGTAAAATCCTTGAGGTAACGGTTAAAGATGTTCGAATTTTTGATATCGAGGAAGGAGCCGATGGTTGGTTGGGGTCCGAAAGGCTGGAAAGGCGCCATTGGACTAAGCGGTCCTACATTGTTCTGCAACTTCACGCTCCTGAAACCTCTGACATCAACATGGATCGTCACACGGCTGAGCTGTATGGTATGAAGAAAACTATAAGGGTAATGTTCTACCTGCGGATTTAGCAGCAGTTTTAAAACCGGAAGTTTTGTAGGCAATGATGCAGTATGCACAAGCTCCTCGTAACATTCAAACGCTTTATCGGCAGCAGCCAACTCGAATTTCAGCGTCAGGGTACTGATCCGTTTATCGGAGTCGCTGATCTTCGATGAAAAACAGGTTACAGGCTCCCATCCGTCGCCAGCGGTGTACATCAGCCTGAATGCTTTCGAGAACAGCTTATGCTCTGCCGTTTCGCGACTCATCCCTTTTCTGGCAGCCGAATAGTTATCGATGTACTCGTTCAATCCGCGGAGCTCGGTGGATCGCAACTCCATCACCATCGTAAATTTCCGAAGGCCTTCTGTTTGAAAAAACAAGGGCGATGCCATTGCAATTCCAGGTTCGGCATCATACATTGTGCGTTCACTTTCAGGAACATCGTGCTGATCTTCTCCCATAACAGCCCACGAGGGGTATTCGGTTGATTTTTTGAAATAGGCGGCGGGACTGAAGAGCGGCGGTTCGGCTTTAAATACCTGGATCTCCCGCACATCTCTGTACTCTGAAGATGGCGCACTGATCTGCTTATAGCTACTTAGAAAAACTGTTTTAAGGCTTTTGATCCTGGCGTTGGAAAATGATTGTCTTCGCTCGGGACGAAAATACACCGGCATGTCGCTGTTTCCGGAATCTGCCATCAACAGGTCGTCCGGACCGATCTGGATGTGCGTAAGCTGTTCTTCCAGGTCGGTAATAAGGTGAACGAGGTCGGGCTGCATCGTCTCAGGCTCCATCCCCAGCACCTCCTGGTAGTAATAATCCAGGTGCTTCTGCGTGAGGCCGTTCATTCGCTTTTTCACATATCCATACAGTTCCAGAAAGGTTATCAGCAGGCCGGTTTGCGGCGGATAGGCCCTGTCGAGGTATTTGCGTTCTGCGACAAATTCTTTGGCTGCACGGCAAAGGCGCGACAGCCTCGACAAAATCTCGTCAAAGAGTTTTCCTAGCGCAGAAAGAGCACTGAGCGCGTTCTCTTTATCGCTCAGCCCGGCATTCAAAAACACTTCGATGTCTGCATCTGCGGGAGCGAGGTCTTTCAGGCCCGTTTCGAGCGAGTCGGACACGAGTGCGGGAAAAAAGCGGGCTACCTGCCGGTAAAATGCGTAAAAGTGTTTCCCTGTTTCTTCGTGATTCCCGAGGAGGTACAACATTGTATCCACATCGGGCGAGCCGGGCATATTCTCGAAGCGCTTACGGGCAGTACGCATCCGCTCGTAGAGTTCCTGTGTATAAACCAGTAGGCTTCCCAAGGCGGCCACCGATTGCTCATCGGTACGTGCATTCATCAGCGTGTTTTTTCGCAACACAAACTGGTTATCGAGTTCCGTTAAATTTGCACGACTCAAAAGAATGATGACAAGACTGGGATCGGAAGTAAAAAAATCTTCCCATTTTCCGTCGGGCTTGTCATCGTCGTTGAAATAGTGGATGCTTTTAGACAGGTGGTAGAGGAAATCGATGTGATCGGGAATTTCCCGAGACTCGATCTGCACATACGAGGGCACGAGGGTATTGAACCAGCGCTCGGCCTGACTCATGCCGTCGCGGGTTACCGAAAATTGGTCTTTATTGATGTGCGCCCCTGTATTCATTATAAATTAGTTCCTTCCAGGAGATAGAAAGGAAATACCATGTTGTGCCGGGTATTGGTGATGATGATGCTGTAGTTGATCTGTATATGCAAAACACCATCGAGGTTATTCTGCTCCAACACCTCGGCGTTCATAAAATTAATGCGCGGTTCGAAATTGAGCAGTGCCTGCCCGATCACATGGTTCAGGCCGTTCACAAAAGCAGAATCCCTCTTTTCGAACACGAATGAGCGGATGCCACAGCCAAACTCTGGCCGCATGAGGCGCTCGCCGGGAATGGTGCTTAAAATAATCTTGATGCTCTGCTCAATGTCTTCCTGGTCGGCGGATAGCCTGGCCTGCTTCCCTCGGTGGGAGAATGCGGGCGGAAACGCCCAGCCTGTTCCTAAAAATGATTTAATTTCCATATCATCCTCCTATTAATACTGTAGGACATCCCAACACAATCGTTCCGCCATGAGCGGTAGTATCGCCCATGCGCGCTGCCGGCTTACCGGAGATCAGCACGGTAGCGGAACCTTTGACGATCGAATCGGGAGGGCCTACACATACACACAGATCGCCCATAACGGCGGCCGGCATTTTTCCGATCAACACTGTCGGCACTCCCGGTCCGGTAACCGGACCTCCTACGTGTGGAATCGGCGGAACGCCGGGTGTTTGCATCGGGCAGGTATGCATATCGGTAAGTCTTGCGGCTGGTGCTCCCATCGTTTATTTTGTTCTTATTAGTTGATCATAACAATTCCGCCTTTCACGGTAGTTTGGCCGGAGGCAGACACTTCGGCGGTAGCATTTCCTTTAGCGGTAAATCCCACCTGCGCCGTGTGGTTCACGTTCATGCCGGATACGGCTACGTCCTGTTTAGCAGACAGATTCAGCTTACCGGTTGCATCGAGCGTGATGTTGCCTGTGGCTTTCAGGGTAATATCTTTCTGGCTTTCGATGGTAATTCCTGACGAGGTCATCTTAATGGAATTGCTGTTCTGATCGGCAATTTCGATCGACTTTGCATCGTCGCTCAGGGTAATGTAATTTCCGGCCGGTGTTTCTATTTTGGTGATTTTTTTTTCATCGTCGAAGCTCATCTTCAACTTGCTTTTGGTAATAAGCGTTTTGATGTAATTATTGTTATCGGATGGCGTGGACGCGGCTTTTTTTGCACTGCTGTACATGGAACCGAGGATCACCGGAAACCGCGGATCGCTTTCCAAAAAGCCGATCACCACTTCGTCGCCTACCTCGGGCAGGAAACCGGAACCTGCACCGTCGGTAGCATAAAAATTGGCAACGCGTGCCCACAGACCGTCCTGATTAGTGGCGTTGGAAGGCAGCGACACCAATATCCTGAACATGGAGTCAGGATCTTCGTTTAGTTTTTTGACGGTTGCCACCTGCAAGCCGCGAATAGGCGGCAGCTGGCCGGAAGCCTCCTTATACCCGAAATCGGGCTGTGCCGTAACGGTTTTGGCATCG
>DAIUED010000331.1:0-4295 GCA_036845295.1 Bacteroidota bacterium | reverse complement strand
GGTCGTTAAATTTTCTGAGCTTAGGTCCACTCAGTACAAAGGGCTCATTCACGCTGTAAGACAGCGCGGGGCCGCCGTTTCCGAGTTTTTCAAACGTATTACCTCCGTCTTTGCTGATCGCTGCGCCTATGGCTACATTAAAAGGCACGGATTCGCAGCGCGTCCAGCCTGCATAATAAGCCAGAACGTCGTTTCCCTTTCGGATCACCGACATGGGATAAGTACCAAACTCATCGAAGGTGCCGCGTGCACCCAGGCTAAAACAAGGTTGGGGCGCTATGGAAATAATCTCGAATAAATTATGACGGTTGAGGTCAAGATAAGACGAATAGCTCACGTACTGTCCGTTTTCATTAGGGTCGGGTCTGCAGGAAAAATAAACCCGTATCCGGTCATCAAATTTCAGCACGGCAGGAGCCTGTGCAAAATTTTTGAGCCAGCTTCTGTCTTTTACATCCTGGGGAATAAAAATCCGTCCCCGTTTTATCCATTTAAACATTGAATTTCTGGTTTTATCGGCTATGCATATGAAAACGAGGAACTCAGGTGTTGCCTGATGTCATCCCGGGAGTTGAACATCATCACATCGATGATAGACAAGTACGGAATAAACTCGTTTTTGAACTGCGGGTAATGAATATTGTCTGCTTTTAGAAATTTAAGTTCGATACCGGCTTGTTCGAAATCTGGTTTGGAATACAGATCAACGCCTCCGATCGGGTTAATATAAACATCTGCCTGTCGCGCCCGGCACAACGCCATCACTTTTTGCTCGGCTTTCAGTCCATGGTCGATGGTTATGTTCGATGAAACAATGAGTGGTGTGGTGATGCCCAGATAACGGCGGGTAACCTGCAACGAATGAAGTATAAAATCGAAAAGGTTTCGGTTTTCATAAAGCAGGGCTTCCTCGATAATCGGAAATACCAGATTGAAAAAAGGTGCCTTGCGGTAGGACTCGGTGAGGCGGTTCAGCATTTTTTTCCGTTCTTGTGGCCAATCGTCAGACAAATAGCGGTCTTTCACGTCAAGAAAATCCGAATCTTTTTTGAGTGGAAGCGTAATGTATGCATCCGTTCCATTCACCAATATACGATTGCGGTTGATCCAGCCTTTCTTTGAGAATTGGATATTGTCGTATATCACAAACTCATCCGCAGCCTCCATCAGTTGAAAATAGCCGATGTACGGAAAAAAATAGGGTTGCATGATCACCAGCTTCATTTAGCCGAGCGCAATTTTAATCTGTTCACAAATACTTTCGATATCCGTTTCAGCCAGGTCGAAATACATAGGCAGGCAAAGAACCCGTTTCGAAACATCTTCCGATACGGGGCAGGAATCGTGCCGGGTAAGGAAAGGAAGCTGATTAAGCGACGGGTAGAAATACCGTCGTGTATTGATGCCATGTTCCTGCAACGAGCCTTTGACCTTTAATAAGTCGGTTTCGCTTGCAAATACCACCGGGTAGTATGCATAGTTGTAAGTAACGTGCTGCGGAACCACCGGGCGTATCACAACGCCGTTGAGCAGGGAGTCATAGAGTTCCGAGCGATACTTCCGGGCGGCAATCAGTTCGTCGAGCTTAGGCAGGTTGCATAAACCCATGGCGGCATGCAGCTCACAGTTCTTGCCGTTGATACCCTCCGTAAAATAGTCGTCACCAATGTGTCCGAAGGAATGGTACAATGAAATTTGTTTGAATACTTTTGGGTCTTTGGCCGTTACAGAGCCTCCTTCAACCGTGTGAAACAGTTTGGTGGCATGAAAACTACAGGTACTTACATCGCCATAACTGAAAATGCTTTTACGTTTATACTCGACCCCAAAAGCATGGGCAGCATCGTAAATAACTTTGAGGCCGTGTTTTTGGGCAATGGCTTCAATGGCTTCCACGTCGCAGGGAATGCCGTAAACGTGGGTGGCGAGAATAGCACTTGTAGAGGGCGTAATGAGGGCTTCGATCTTCGATGGGTCAATGCAGAATGTTTCCGGCGAAATATCGCAAAATACCGGTACACAGCCTTCCCAAAGTAGCGAGTTGGTTGTAGCTACGTATGAGAATGGCGTGGTGATGACCTCGCCTGTGATCTCCAATGCTTTGATAGCCAATTGAATGGCTATAGTTCCATTGGAAACAAATAATAAATTATCGAGTTTTAATTTTGCACAAATATCTTTTTCCAACTTCTGCACAAGCGGTCCCCGGTTGGTAAGGTGAAAATTGTGCCATATCCCTTCTATCATTTGGTTGTACTCCGTCAGGGGCGGCAGGTACGACTTGGTCACATTGATCGTCATAACGTCTAATTCTAATGCATAAATATATTCAAATTGATCGGTTTATGCACCAGTTTTAGCGCTAATTTATTAAAGAATTGGTGAAGCATGATTTGCCCGTTCAATGTTTGGCAAAACCAACAGTGTGATACAGCAACTCAAAACAAGAATCACTCCCGCTGCTTGCTATCCATCAGGATCGTGACCGGACCATCATTAACGAGGCCAATTTTCATATCGGCTCCAAATTGCCCGGTTTTCACAGGCTTACCGAGTAAAGCCTCAAGTTTGTTGATACAGGCTTCATAGAGCGGAATAGCCTGTTCGGGTCGCGCCGAGCGAATGAACGAAGGCCTATTGCCTTTTTTGGTAGAAGCAAATAAGGTAAACTGGGATACCAGCAAGATCTCGCCGCCTGTATCCTGTAGCGATAAGTTCATTTTTCCCTCACTGTCGGAGAAAATACGCATGGCCACGAGTTTCTGGCAGAGCCAGTCGGCATCTTCAGGCGTGTCGTTTTCTTCGATGCCTACCAGAACCAGGAAACCGGCGCCAATCTGTGTATGCAAGCTGCCATCAATGTGTACATTGGCCTCACTTACCCGTTGAATAACGAAACGCATCTTACTTTTTATAGTGTTGAATGCCCTCGTCGAGCCATTTGATATAGGCGTCTTTATCGGAATTGTAACCTCTTGGGCTATTGAGTAATTGCTCGTTTTCGTCAACCAGCACGTACAATGGCTGAGCGCTTTGTTTGTAGATCGACTCTTCCATGTATTTGAACTTATCCCCAATATCGGTTATTTCTCGTTCTTTGCCATACCAGGTTACTTTCATGTAATCCTTCGGATCAAGCGCCCGCTTATCATCTACATACAACGACACCAAAACGACGTCGTTATTCAGGCGCTTGATCACTTCAGGGTCGGGCCAGATGTTATCCTCAGTTTTCCGGCAATTGGCGCAGGCATGTCCTGTAAAGTCGATCATCAGCGGCTTGTGTACTTTGCGGGCATAGGCAAGTGCCTTATCATAGTCGTTCTTAAAGTGTACAATGCCATTTTTATTGATCTCCATGAACTGATCAAATTCATCGTCTTTCGGTGTAGCTGTTTTGGCTACAGGTGCATGCGATTGCCCGAAGCCATGCGGCGATTCTGAATATTCCAGCGGAGGCAGGATGCCGCTAAACAACTTCAGCGGCGCACCCCAAAGTCCCGGAATCAGGTAGATTGTGACAAAAAATGAAGCAAGAGCAATCATCAGACGCGTTACAGATAAATGTTTGACTTCGCTGTCGTGCGATGTTTTGAACATCCCGAGCAGATACATCGTAAGCAAGGTGCCAATCGCTATCCATAAACCAATGAATACTTCGCGCGTTAGTACATACGCCTGTACAACCAGGTCGGCATTTGACGCAAATTTCAGGGCGAGGGCGAGTTCCAGAAAGCCTAGTGTCACTTTCACTGCATTGAGCCAGCCTCCTGATTGTGGCAACGAGTTCAGCCAACCCGGGAAAGCCGCAAACAAGCCAAATGGTAATGCAAGGGCGAGTGAGAAGCCAAACATACCGAAAAACGGTCCGGAAATATTTCCGGTATTGGATGCTTCTACCAGCAAAGTGCCGATGATAGGACCTGTGCAAGAGAACGACACAAGGGCCAGTGTAAACGCCATGAAGAAGATGCCGATATAGCCGCCCTTATCTGATTTGGCATCCATTTTATTCACAAAAGAGCTTGGAAGCGTGATCTCGAATGCACCCAGAAAAGAGAACGCAAACACCAGGAGCAATATAAAAAAGGCCAGGTTGAACCATACACTGGTGGACAAAGTATGCAGGGCACCTGCGCCAAAAATAAGTGTAACACCAATGCCAAGGGCAACATACAACACAATAATGGAAATAGAGTAGAGCAGGGCATTGCGAATTCCCTGGCTTTTATTCTTACTTTGTTTCGTAAAGAAACTAACATTCATCGGGATCATTGGGAATACACACGGGGTAA
>DAIUED010000330.1:0-4296 GCA_036845295.1 Bacteroidota bacterium | reverse complement strand
CCCAGGTTGTATCAGACGCGGCCTTTACAATTTCGCCGGCTGCCAGGTAACCCACATTGCAATAGCCGAATGTTTCGCGGAAGCCATGCGCCAGTGTCACGTTGGCCATATTCTCGATCAGTTCGCGGCGTGTCTTGGTGCTGGCCCAATTGATCAGGTCTGTTTGAAAGGTTGCATAACCCAGGCGATGACACAACAGGTCGGCAATGGTTGCCTGCTTGCCGCGCCATTCTTCTTGCAGCGAAAAATATGGCAGGTAGCGTTTTACCGGCTCGTTCAATGCAAGGCGTTTGTAATGTTCGAGCAGGGCCAGCGAAGTGCCGGTAAATGCTTTCGAGTTGGAGGCAATCTGAAAAACTGTTTTCTCCGTGCAGGCTGTTTTATGTTCTACATCTGCCAGGCCGTAGCCTTTCATCGACACGACTTTGCCGTCTTTTACAACGGCAAGCGCCAATCCTGGCAGGTTCCAGCGCTTCATTTCGCGTTGAATGTATGCATCGAGGCTGTCTTTGATAAAATGGCTCTGCGCCTGAACATGGCAGGTCGCCACGAGGCTTCCTAATAGAAGAATGAAGTTGCGTTTCATGTTGAATCGTTAAACTGACACGAAAGTACTAAAATAGATGACCTGCACATAAAAATTGCCAGGACAGTATCCGTTATGCAACAGGCCGGTGAGGTGTCTTAGTTTTCGGGTTGCCCGCGCTCTGTGTCGTCTGTGGGCTTATAGTGATAGACCACATGGATCTGGGAGGTAGCGGCCTGTTCTTCTGCTTTGCGCCGTTCCAACTCGCGCTCGTATTCCAGTTGTTTGTGGTATTCCCCTTCCAGATCGGGTTCGTCTTCGGGGTCAGGCCATTGGTACACTGCTGCCTGCGGCCCCTCGCGGCGGTAACTGTAAGCCACCAGCACGCCGGAAATAGCGCCGAACAGATGCCCTTCCCACGACATCTTGGCATCGAACGGAAAGATGCCCCAGGTAATGCTGCCGTACAAAAACACAACAATGGCCGATACAACCATTAGCTGGCGCTGCTTTCGAAACACACCGCTGAAAAACAAAAAGGTGGAAAAAGCATAGATCAGGGTGCTGGCGCCGAAATGGTAATTGGTAACGGCCGCGCTATTGCGCCCACCAACCCAAAGCCACAGGCCACTGATAAACCAGGTCCAGAGGATCACCGGCCAGGCAATGGGCTTATAAAAATAAAAGATCATCGACGAAAGCACGAAGACGGGCAAACTATTGTTCAATATGTGGCTCCAATCGGCGTGAATGAGCGGTGCAAACAACACGCCTTTAAGGCCCGACACTGTGCGCGGACTCACACCCAAGCGATAGAGATCAAGATTCAGGTACCAATCGGCCAGGAACACCAGCCAGCAGAGCGCCAGGAACAACAAGGGATAAAAAATCACCGAAAGAAATTCTCTGAATGGAAACGACTTCATGGGCACGTTTTTTTACAGAACCTCCAAAAACATACCACGCAGAAAAACACTGCCAAAGCATGCCAACTAACGCCAGCCTGTCACCCAACACTGTATTCTTTGGCTTAGCGGCCTTTTCAAAAACCGTAAAAACAAACAATCCCGGAAGGATGTGCTTCCGGGATCGTATAAAAGGCTTTACATGGTATTAGTTGGTTTTGCCAGGATACACTTTCAGCGCTTCGCGCAGGCAGCGTATGGCATTGTTCAGGTCTTCTTTGTTCAGGACGTAAGCCAAACGTACCTCGTTTGATCCGGCACCTGGCGTGGAATAGAAACCGGTTGCCGGCGCCATCATCACGGTTTGTCCTTCGAACGAAAACGATTCGAGCAGCCACTGGCAAAATGCGTCGGAGTTATCGATGGGCAGGCGCGCAATGCAATAAAACGCACCGCTTGGTTTTGGGCAAAAAACGCCGTCGATTTTATTAAGTTCTTCGATCAGGAAATCGCGACGCGAGATGTATTCTGTTTTTACCGCATCAAAATACGATTGCGGCGTATCCAATGCCGCTTCTGCACCAATTTGTCCGTAGCTCGGTGGCGATAAGCGTGCCTGGGCAAATTTCATGGCAGCTGCCATCACTTCTTTGTTTTTGGTGATCATGGCGCCAATGCGTGCACCACAAGCGCTGTAGCGTTTGGAGATGGAATCGAGCAGGATCACATTGTTTTCGATGCCGTCGAGGTGCATAACCGACACGTAGTCTTTCCCGTCGTAGCAAAACTCGCGGTACACCTCGTCGCTCAACAGGTAAAGGTCGTGTTTCTTCACCAGGTCGCGCAGGGCCATCAGTTCTTCTTTGGTATAGAGGTAACCCGTCGGGTTGCCCGGGTTGCAGATCATGATACCTTTGGTTTTCGGCGTGATGAGTTTCTCGAAATCACTGATCGGCGGCAGGGCGAAACCATTTTCGATATGGCTCGTTACCGGAACAACCGTAACGTCGGCCGCACGCGAAAAGCCATTGTAATTGGCGTAAAAGGGCTCGGGAATAATGACTTCATCGCCTGCATTAAAGCAGGTCATCATGGCAATTTCGATGGCTTCAGAACCGCCACAGGTAATGATCACCTCGGTGTGATCGATGTGGATGTTGTAAGATTTGTAATAGCCGCAGAGTTTTTTGCGATAGCTCTCGTTTCCTGCACTATGGCTGTATTCAAGCACTTTGATATCAGCCGTTTTAACAGCATTTAAAAACGATTCCGGCGTTTCGATGTCGGGCTGCCCGATATTGAGGTGATAAATTTTAGTTCCTTGTTTTTTGGCGGCTTCCGCATAGGGTACAAGTTTCCGGATCGGGGAGGAAGGCATGTCATGTGCCTTGGCTGATATTTTTGGCATAGTGGTGTATGTGAGGCACAAAAATAAGGATTTTATGATAAGATCGTACCGCCTGTACCTAAACGGTCTCCTATTTTTGGGGACGATACCTGCATTGCTGTTGTTGGGGGAATTGTACGCAAAAAAGCCGGTGTACCCTGGCAAATAGTTGCTAACGCTGTAGGTTCATTAAATTTCCAACAAGACGCAGCATTCCGCGTATTAGTGAGTATTTTAGCATCTGTAATTATGATTGCCAACAAACGAAAGATCATCAACGATCCCATTTACGGATTTGTGACCTTGCCAGACGAGCTGGTGTATGACCTCATTAATCACCCGATTTTCCAGCGATTGAGAAGGATCAAGCAACTGGGACTTACGAACCTGGTTTACCCGGGCGCCCTGCACACCCGTTTCCACCATGCCATTGGCGCCATGCACCTGATGACGGAAGCCCTGCAAGTGCTGAAATCGAAAAACGTAAAAATAACCGACGAGGAGTGCCGCGCAGCTGTGATCGCTATTTTATTGCACGACGTGGGCCATGGTCCGTTCTCGCATGCCCTGGAACATACCATCGTGAAAGGCATTCACCACGAAGACATTTCCTCGATGCTTATGGACGAGCTGAATAAATCTTTCAAGGGAAAGCTCAGCATGGCCATCCGCATCTTCAAAGACGAACATCCAAAAAAATTCCTTCACCAGTTGGTGTCGAGCCAGCTCGATGTTGACCGGCTCGACTACCTCAAGCGCGACAGTTTTTTCACCGGCGTGTCGGAAGGCGTGATTAGCACCGACCGTATCATCAAAATGCTCACCGTGGTAGATGGCAACCTGGTGATTGAGGCCAAGGGTATTTACAGCGTCGAAAAATTCCTGATTGCCCGCCGTCTGATGTACTGGCAGGTGTACCTGCACAAAACCGTGCTGAGCGCCGAAAAGCTGCTGGTTAATATCCTAAAGCGGGCCAAAGAACTTTCGTTGGCCGGCGCTGATTTGTTTGCCACCCCTGCCCTGTCGCTATTTCTCAAACACAATTACTCGAAAAAAGATTTTATCAGCAATCCCGACTTGCTGCGCCAGTTTGTCCTACTCGATGATTACGACATCATGGCTTCCATCAAAACCTGGATGAACCACGAGGATAAAGTGCTGTCGCTGCTCTGCCGCAACATGATCGAGCGGCACCTGTTCAAGATCCAACTGCAAAATAAAAAGTTCAGCGAAGCCGACAAGAGCATGTGGTTGGATAAGGTGATGAAGAAATACAAATTTACACGCAAAGAGGCCGAGTATTTTGTGTTTACTGAAAGTGTGAACAACAGCGCCTACAATGCGTCCCAATTCAAGATCAATATTCTGTACAATGACGGTTCGCTGATGGATGTAGCCAAGGCATCCGATCAGCTCAACATCAAAATGCTCAGCAAAAAAGTAACGAAGTATTTTATTTGTTACCCAAAAGGCCTGGC
>DAIUED010000329.1:0-4343 GCA_036845295.1 Bacteroidota bacterium | reverse complement strand
GTGTTTACAACCCTAACACAAACCCGGCAACCATCGAACTGAATTTCGATTCAACACTTAAATGGTTACAAAACGGTGCAATTCCTACAGATACCTGCAGGGCTATCTTATCTTATAAAGGTGTGTTGATGAAAAAACACCTCCTTGACGGTGTGAAAAAAGGTGCTTTAACTGAAGCACAAGTTGAAGAGCGTTTTGCAAAATGGCAGGATGCCAAAGCCGGCAAAATCAACAGCAAAAAAGACAATTTATCGACAGGCGCTAAAAAAGCTGCTGAAGAAAAATTAAAAGCTGAAACAGCTGCAAAAGAAGCAAAAGCTGCTAAAATTGCTGCTAAAAACACACCGGCTGCTGAAGAAACTGCCGCTCCTGAAGCTGAGAACAACGCAACAGAGGCGTCTGAAAACACAGAAGCATAATTTTAAATTAAATAACGCAGAAAACCCCGTGGTTCTTACCCCGGGGTTTTTTGTTGAACCTTGATCTTAGTTCGATAAGCGCTTCACTAAGCAAACGACGACTAATACCTTACCAGCATCGCGATAACTATTTCCCGGCCATGCGCTTCCGAATGCGGCTCAACGATTCCGGCTTAACGCCGATGTAGCTCGCCAACTGGTACTGTGGCACGCGCTGTGCCAAGTCCGGACGGGTGTCTAAGAGGTGTTGGTATTTTTCTTCGGGACTGGCCGTGAGGTGATACATCATCGTTTTTTGCTGCTCGGCAAACACCCGTTCCATCACTGCCCGCGAAACGGTTTCGAAACGCGGAAAGAGTCGAAAAAGTTGTTGTGCTTTTTCCTCGTTGCCTACCACTACCGTTGTATCCTCCTCACATAGCAAGCTATCTGAAGCGGTTGCCTCGCCCGTGAAGCCTGTCAGTGAAATGATCCACTGCCCTTCTGTATAAAAAGCGGTTGTTACTTCTTCGCCATTAATCAAGCGGTACTGCCTGACCAACCCTTCTTCTACAAAAAAGGTATTGTAGTTAGCCTGACCTTCTTTTGACAAGAAACTTCCTTTCCGGTAGATTTTCGTTACCATGCTCTGCTCCAGCGCAACCCGCTCTTCTTCTGTGAAGCTCGTAAATCTGGAAAAATAGGTGATCAGTTGGCTGTGCATAGTTATTCTTGAACGGCTGGTATCTCACAACAATGGGATTACCGATAAACTTGGATAAAAATACTAAAAAAAGAATTTCCTAACCGAGATCAATGAACGCAAACCATGCCGGTTCTACTTTCGCAGCCACAATCATAACCACACCAGCATGAACACAACATCTCAACCACTCATCAAACCCGCTGTGCTTTCTCCGGCGGAAGACCATTTGAAAAACCGAAAAAACCTGCTTTCCACGCTCTGGACCTTTGTTTCGCTCAACTACCTTTACTGCGACCTCATCGGGCTGATGGATGCCTCCAAGCTCAGGCAATACCTCGCGGGCACAATCGACGGCCTCGTCATGAGCCAGGAATTTCTTCTGGGGGCGGCCATTTTTATCGAGATTCCAATGCTCATGATACCTTTATCCAAGGTTGCGAAAGGAAACATAAACCGGATAGCCAACATAACAGCTGGATCTATTATGACGGCGGTACAGCTTAGCACGTTGTTTCTGGGCCCGCCGTCGATGTATTACCTCTTTTTTAGTACCGTGGAAATTGCCACAACGGTTTTTATCGTCTGGTATGCCTGGAAGAAGTTCCTTAAACCGCCAATAGCGTGAGCGTAGCAATATCTTGCAACGTGCAGATCAGGCGGCTCCTGATTTTGCCTCGGTGTACAACCCTAGTTGCAACTAGCGGGCATACTGCGAGAATAGGCAAACGCTCAATCTGTGCTTAGTTTCAGGCTTTGCGGGTGCGGGGCACTTGAAAAATGTCTGCTCAACACTTGCGCAACTGCTCAGTAAAATTATAGATATTGAGTCTATCACTACCGGTCACATTATTGCCAATGCAATGCCAGCGCAGTATCTTACCCGTCCCTTTATTTGCCATTCTTTTTACCAGTTGCTATCCAATAATGTTCTAGTTCTATAATATCGATGCCTGACGAAATTTTCGAGAGCTTGTCAATTAAAAACTCCCGGTTTGGGAAGTTTTTCAATACTTCGTGTGCCGTTCCATTGGCAAGTTTTCTTGTTTGGAATGTATTACCGAATTCGTCAACTCTTGTTATCCGTTTTTTGTCATGTGCCAAGCCCTCAACTTGTTTACTGTCGATAAACACGATGTCGCCATTGTCAATAACATGGTCTTTTAATCTACTTAGCAATTTATCAATGTCCTGAAGTAAAATATGACTCCAAATAAATCCACCAAAAAAACCATCAAACGTTTTGTCTGCTTTCAAACTATTCATATCTGCTACATCAAACGTTACATTGTCATTGAAGCGCCTTTTCCTTGCTATGTCAATAACAGATTTGTTTATGTCTGTTGCAAAAATTGAACTTGCTGTCTTAGAAATCTGTTCTGTCCAATATCCTGTTCCACAGGCAATTTCGAGTACAGATTTATTTGTAAAAATTTTTTGAAATAGCTCTGTCGCTTTTACCAAATCTTCCTGCTCTTCTGGTATTTCATAAACGTTGTCGTACTCCTTTGCCCTGTCGTTATAATATGAAATCAAGTCTTGGTTCATCCTTGAAAATCTTTAATTCTTATAGATTGTCGTAACCTTGTTGCTAAGCGTCGGTTTACACTGAAACAAACTGCTTTCAACACATTGTTCTAAAAATCTTCGGGCTTGCATTCTCCTTACCACTAGCCGCCAATGACGAAAGATATTGCTTCCTTGTTTTGTAAACAAACTAGCTTTTAAATTTCAGCGTAGCTCATCTATAACTCCTACTCTGCCCCAACGAGCATCAGTTCGACTTACCAAGCGCGTTCAGCGCGTCCACCGCCGGGTCGTAGTTGGGTTTGAGTTTCAGGCAAGTGGTATAATCTTCGTAAGCGTTCTTTTTCTCTTTAAGCTCCTCGTAGCATACCCCGCGGGCAAAATAGGCTTCAGCATATTTCGGATTAGCCTCGATGGCCTTCGTGAAATAGTCGAGTGCAGCCGACGGATCTTTTTTGACGTTGAGAGCTATGGCGCCCTGGTTGTACAATGAATATTCGTGCTTTGGATCCAACTTCAGAATTTGAGCGTATAAGGTTTGAGCGTCGTCGTATTTCCCAATGTCCTGAAGCAATTTTGCCTTGGCGTATAACGCTTCTGTGGTTGGATCGATGCGAATGGCGTTATCGTAATATTCGATGGCAATGGTATTTCTGCGGGCGCCATAAATCATACCCAGGCTTAAAAAGGCGCCATAGTTCCTGCTATCCTGGTCAACCGCAGTTTCCAAACTTGAAATAGCTTTGGCAGTATCGCCGGTTTCTTTGTAAATGCTCCCCTTTAGGTAATAGCCTTTTGCCAGGTTTTCATTTATTTTCAAGGCTTTGTTGATGGCGGCAAAGGCATTCTCATACTGCTTTACATAATAAAACAACTCTCCCAGCTTTAGCAGCCCTTCTGTATTTTCAGGAAACTTCCGCACAATCTTTTCCAGCACATCCTTGGCATTGCGGGTTTGGTTGGCAGCAAAAAAGATGTCTGCTTCCGTAATGTAGTAGTCGGCGCGGGTGCTGTCGATACGCAACGCACGCTTGGCATCGTTGATGGCATCTTCGAGCTGCCTTAGTTGAAGCAGTAGTTTTGCCCGCTCATGATACAGCGAACCATCATCCGGGTTATCGAGAATTTTCTGATTGAGTGCTTTCAATTCTGGCGAATTGATGATGGCAGTGATCGAGTCCATGTGTTTCGACTGCTCTTCCTCAGCTTTGGAAACGGAAGGTCCGCAACGGTGAACACTCACGGCCAACAAAACGGCCACTAAACAGGCAAGAACTGTTTTCATGTATCTTGGTTTAAAAGTAAAGGGGATGCATTCGTCATCAAAGATCGTTGGCCGAGGCAATCAGCTCCGCCACATCCAACACCTTTGTTTTGTCTTCTTTATTGAAATGTTTTACGCCGTCGGTCATCATCGTATTGCAAAACGGGCATCCTACTGCAATCACGTCCGGGTTTTCGGCCAAGGCTTCCTCGGCACGCTCTACGTTCACTTCCTTAAGCCCCTTTTCCGCTTCTTTGAACATTTGGGCGCCGCCGGCACCACAACACAAGCCTTTCTCACGACTGCGCTTCATTTCAGCCAGCTCCACATCCAGTTTCCGGATCACCTCGCGGGGTGCTTCATACACGTCGTTGGCGCGACCAAGGTAGCAAGGGTCATGGTACACGATCTTCTTACCCTTGAACTGGCCACCCTGCACCTTGAGTTTCCC
>DAIUED010000328.1:0-4369 GCA_036845295.1 Bacteroidota bacterium | reverse complement strand
TACGACGGCAGGTCTTACACCCACATTACTACAAAAAATGGTCTTTGCGATAATATCATTCTCACGATCTACGAAGATCGACAGGGAAATCTGTGGTTTGGATCTTACAATGGTGGCGCCTGCCGCTACAACGGAAAAACGTTTGCCTACTACCACCAACGCAACGGTTTACCCAATAATTCGGTGCGTTGCATTCAGCATGACATAAAGGGCAATATATGGTTTGGTACTGAAGAAGGGATTTGTATCGTTAACCCGGGGCGTTTTCGTGTGGTTACTGAGAAACAGGGATTAAATAGCAATATCGTGATCAGTTTCGTTACCGATCATGTTGGTAATATCTGGACGGGAACACGCTTCGGATTGTCGTACCTTGATACTGCCCGTATTGCAGGCCTTTTTCGGGAAGTGCCCACCGATAAAATGGCGGAAGAACATGCATTGTTTAAAAATTATGGTTATTCTGATGGCTTTTTAGGAATTGGCGTAAATGGTGGAAACACGCTGGTACAGGACACATGCCATCAAATCTGGATTGGAGCCAACGATCGCCTGACGCTGTTGCACAGAGAGGGAATTGTAAACGACACAACGCCACCAGGCATGCAATTGGTATCCCTCGATCTGTTCAACGAAACGGTAAACTGGGCTGATTTTCTCCATAAGCAGGATTCTGTGGTACAGTTGGATAATGGGTTGAGCATTGGTAATTTCAAGTTCGACTCGTTAAGTCTTTGGAACGACCTGCCGGAAAACCTAACTCTCAAGCACGACAATAATTTCCTTACCTTCAATTTTATTGGTATTACCATGAACCAGCCTCAAAAGATGATGTATCGCTATATGCTCGAAGGTCTGGATCATACATGGAGTAATTTAAGTACGCAAACCAGTGCCTCTTATGGCAGTTTACCTCCCGGCTCGTATGTATTTACAGTAAAGGCCATGAATAGTTCCGGTATCTGGAGTAAGGCTGTGCGATATGCCTTTACCATCAGTCCGCCATGGTGGAACACACGCTGGTTCCAACTAGCCATGGTCGCATTGTTGGTTTACCTGACATTTTTTATCGTTAAAACCCGCGAGAAAAAATTAAAGGACGAAAAAGAAATTTTAGAAAAAACGGTAGATATGCGTACCGCAGAGGTGGTGAAAGAAAAGAAAACGGTTGAACGGCAAAACCGGCTCATTTCTCAAAAGCACAAAGAAATTACGGATAGTATCAATTATGCAGAGCGTATCCAGCGCAGCTTCATGGCTACAAAAGATCTATTGGATACATACCTTCGCGATTACTTTGTGTTTTTTAAACCGAAAGATGTGGTAAGCGGTGATTTTTACTGGGCTTCACCTGTCATAGTTGCAATCGACGAACAGCAACGAAACTGTTTCTTACTGGTAACCGCCGATAGCACAGGGCATGGCGTTCCGGGCGCAATCATGAGTCTGCTGAATATCACCAGCCTCGAAACCACCGTGCGAGAAGGTATTTTCTGGCCTGCCGAAATCCTGAACGAAACGCGGAAAATCATCATCAACCGGCTTAAAAACGACGGAAGCGCGGACGGAGGAAAAGATGGGATGGATTGCAGCGTATGCCTTTACGATTTCGAAGCCTTAAAATTATACATCGCCGCCTCTCAAAATTCTGTATGGATAAGCCGCGGGCAGGAATTACTTGAAATAAAAGCAGATAAGATGCCTGTAGGCAGGCACGATAAACAAGACATGCCATTCACCACCAAAGTAATAAACCTTGAACCCGGTGATATGGTTTATACCTATACCGACGGGTATGCAGACCAGTTCGGAGGTGAAACAGGAAAAAAATTCATGACGAAAAACCTTAAATCTCTTTTACTATCATTATCGAATTTGCCCATGAGTGAACAGAAAAACAAACTCGATCAGGTGTTTCAAACCTGGAAAGGACAACTCGATCAGGTGGATGATGTGACCATTATTGGTGTGAAGATTTAAAGCAAGCCGACATCATTATCGTAAACCATACGAGGCATTAAGGTTTCTCTCTGAGCATTGGAGCAGTGTACCTATAAGCTCATCATGTCTTTCAGTTTTACCGCTTGTCGCCGCGAAATTTCGATTTGTTGTCCGCCTCGTAATTTCACCATTAACCCGCCGTTGAACCAGGTTTCAATGCCTTCAACCCAACTCAGGTTAATAATATGCTTGCGGCTGGCCCGAAAAAAGCACTTTTCGTTGAGGCGCTGCTCCAGGCTGTTGAGGCTACGCAGGATAAGTGGCCGGAAATTATCGAAATACACGCGCACGTAATTACCTTCGCTTTCAAACAAGCGAATATTGCTGAGCTGCACAAACCATGTTTTTTCGCCGTCTTTAATAAACACGCGGTCGCTTTCGGTAAGTGGCGAGGTGTTTTCTTTTCGCTCAGCAGTCTCTTTCTGATTCAGTTTTTTTATGGTTTCGGCAAGACGTTCGGGCGAAACAGGTTTCAATAAATAATCGTACGCATTCACTTCGAAGGCTTTGATCGCATATTCATCGTAAGCCGTTACAAATACTACATCAGGAAGTACAGACACTTCTTCGATCAATTCGAGGCCTGTTTTTCCCGGCATCTGGATATCGAGAAAAATGACGTCAGGGTTAAGCTCTGCAATTTTTTCGCGGGCCGATTCGGCATTATTGCATTCGGCAATCACTTCAATTTCTTTGTGGGCTTCCAGCAGGTTTTTTAGTTCCTGGCGGGCCAGTCGTTCGTCGTCGATGATAATGGCTTTCATGGGTTTTGCAACTAATGTTAGTGTCGTATGGAATTAATGTTTAATAATGATTTCGGCAAGCACTTGCTGTTGATCGAGGTTGGCCAGGTTAAAGGTCGCTTTGTTTCCAAAAAGCAATTCGAGCCGGTTGGTGGTGTTCGACACCCCAAAACCGCTCTCAGCTGTTTCTGCCGAGAGTTGTCCGGTATTGATGATGCGGATAATGACCCGTTGATCCTGCTTTTGGGCGCTGATGGAAATAGATCCGCCTTCCGGGTACTTGCTAATGCCGTGCTTAATGCTATTTTCCACAAGGGTTTGTATCATCATTGGCGGAATCTGTAAATAACCGATGGCCGGATCGACATTGAAGGAAAACGAAAGCCGTTCTTCGTAGCGAATATGCTCCAGCTCTAGATAATCTTTTATCAATGCCAGTTCTTCGTCGAGGCTAATAAACCGGTTCTTGTGCATCATCAATGTGCTGCGCAGGATATTGGAGAGCTGGGTAATGGCAATTTTTGCACGTTTGGGATCTTCGTCCACCAAGGCCCGGATACTGTTCATGCTATTGAACATAAAATGTGGGTTTAGCTGCGACTTCAGCTGATTCAGTTCTATTTCACGCGTATTGGCTTCCAGTTTCAGACTCTGGATTTCGGTGCGCTTGTAATTTTCAAAAAAGTGAAACCCAAAATAGATCACCGACCAGAGGGTAAAAATACCCGTCAAATTTACCAGTGTGGAAACGGCTGCAAAAAGCCCGACTTTATAGGTAATGATGCCGGTAATTTTGGCTAGTCCAACGGTAAGGCTAAAAAAAAGGACCGAGTTGATCATACTGAACAGGATCACGATCGGTATCTGCCATAGAATACTCAATTGCATCACATGGAAGCGCTGAAGCAGGTAACGGTAAAGGTGCGTGATAGCAATCCCTGCCGGAAGCCAGATCATGTAGATGAGAATGTCTTTCACATTGGTGTCGTAACTGAGCTTGAAAAAGATCAGGTTAACCAAGGTGTAAAACGTCCAGCCAATTACCTGGCAAGTCCAATATACCTTTTGCTTTTTTGTCATCGTACTATTAAAATGCAACCGGGTTTTCGGGCCGTGCGTCAAAATCGCTGTTTACCGGATACCGAGCCACTCTTTCCGGGTGGTAACCTGTTGCTCTGTGGCATTTTCGTTTACTTCCAGAATATCGTATTCTGTTACATTTACGGGTTTTACTTTGGCTTTAAGGGTTTTGATCTGTTCGTTTCCTTTTTTGTCTTTCCGTAATACATCTATCACCAGCTTGTCGCCGGTTTTGGCATCTCTCATGTAGCCACCCAGTACATCGCGCAGATTATCGAGGTTGAGTTTACGGTTGTTAAATGTCAGGATCTCGTCGCCTTCTTTGAACCCGAGTTTTTTTCCAAAATCATCGAGCTTGTTCGTATTAACCACAACGAGGTGATTGGTTTCAGCGTTATAGCCCACTGAAATGCCGCCCAGTGTAATCTGTTTTTCTACGCGCTTTTCGGTATAGTTTAATCCCACCATGGCAAAAATCTCTTTGTAGGGCAGGGGTTTGTTTCCGGCCACATAGGTGTCGAGGAACGTGCGAGCTTCCTTGAACG
>DAIUED010000327.1:0-4383 GCA_036845295.1 Bacteroidota bacterium | reverse complement strand
AAAGCTGTTGCGATATATCATCTTGTAACACCACACCTTTGGCCTGGCGCATGATCTCAAATACCTCAGCCAATTCAAATTCAGTTTCAAATTCGATGTTAAGACTTTCGCTGTGGCCACCCATTACCGGAATGCGGACAGCAGTAGCCGTCACGCGGATGGAATCATCGCCCATGATTTTCTTGGTTTCATTCACCATTTTCATTTCCTCTTTCGTATAAGCATTATCAAGGAATACATCTATTTGGGGTATCACGTTGAGATCGATCGTGTATTTGTAAGCCATTTCGCCTGCTGCTCCAGAACGTTCGTTCATGAGCTGGTTTACCGCTTTAACACCCGTACCCGTTACCGACTGGTAAGTGGAAACCACCAGGCGCTTCACTTTGTATTTCTGATGCAGTGGCTGAAGGGCCACCACCATTTGAATCGTGGAACAGTTTGGATTGGCAATGATCTTATCGGCAGCTGTAAGCACAGAAGCGTTAACTTCAGGCACCACCAGCTTTTTGTCGGGGTGCATGCGCCAGGCGGAAGAATTATCAATAACCGTTGTACCAACTTCGGCAAATTTTGGCGCCCATTCGAGCGACGTATTTCCGCCTGCAGAGAACAGGGCGATATGTGGCTTGGCGTCGATAGCTGCCTGCATGGAGTGCACCTTATACATCTTTCCCTTATATTCCACCGTCTTGCCTACCGATTTTTCGGAAGCTACCGGAATGAGTTCAGTTAGAGGAAAATGACGTTCTGCCAGAACTTCCAGCATTTTTGTACCTACCAGGCCTGTGGCGCCTACGACTGCTACTTTCATTGTTTGATGTGTTATGATGGTGTTTAATGCCGCCAAAAGTGTTAAATTATTCGCAATCAAAAAAATTTACTAACTTGGGTTTTTATAAACTTATGAAGATACGCCACTTCCTACTGATCCTGGCTATCTGTGGTCTGACGGGCATTAGCGGGGCACAGGTAAATGACAATTTCTCAGATGGCGATTTTACCTCAAATCCTACCTGGACCTTGAATGCCAGCAGCGACTTTACGGTTACCTCTTCCCAGCTCAAATCGGCCAACACTACCACTAATTCGAGCTTTTATATTAGCACACCCAACGCTTTATCCAACAACTGCCAATGGGAATTTTATGTAAATCTGCAATTCAACACTTCCGGCACAAATTACGTTGATGCTTACCTCACCAGCGATGTCCCTAATCTGCTTTCTGCAAACATCAATGGCTATTTTGTACGGATCGGTAATACGCTCGACGAGATCTGCCTGTATAAACGCGCCGGAACGTTGGCCAGCGCGGTAAAGATCATCGACGGCACCGACGGTGTAACCAACACCTCTAATAATATTCTTAAGATCAAAGTCGTAAGAACGGCCGCAAACCTCTTTTCGCTGGAGCGTGACATTACCGGAACGGGTAATAATTACGTGAGCGAAGGAACAGTAATCGACGCCAGTTTTACGACCTCCAACTCATTCGGTTTTTACATTCAGCAATCAACGGCATCGTTTGTACAAAAACACATTTTTGATGATGTCGTCGTTGGGCCGATTATTCTGGACCTTACACCTCCTTCCCTGGTAAGCGCCACACCGGTATCCTCTACGGCTGTTGATATTCTGTTTAACGAGAATGTAGATCCTTCCACGGCACAAACAGCCACAAATTATACGGTTAGCCCGGGTATTGGCACGGCGCAAACGGCTACGCGCGACGCATCCAATTTTAAACTTGTACACTTTACGCTGGCCACACCGCTTACATCAGGAACCAACTACACCGTTACGGTTGATGCAGTGCAGGATATTGCCGGCAATGCCATGTCTGCCTCTACAGTAAGTTTTCCCTATATCGTGTTCGGCACACCGGCATTCAGGGATATTGTGATCAACGAGATCTATGCCGACCCGTCGCCTATTGTAAACCTAACGGCCACCGAATTTGTAGAACTCTATAACCGAAGCGCAAATACATTCAACCTCAGCGGCCTGAAATTAACCGACAACAGTTCGATCGCAACCTTGCCCAATTACACGCTTCCGCCAAATGGCTACGTGATCATTTGCCCGGCAGCCGACACCGCCCAGTTTACGGCATTAGGGTACATGAACAAACTCGGCGTAAGTTCTTTTCCATCACTCAACAACAGCTCTGACAATATTTACCTGAAAACGGCTGCCAATGCGTTCATCGATAGCGTGAATTACAAAGACAGCTGGTATGGTTCTGCGGTGAAAAAAGATGGCGGCTACACCCTCGAGCAGATCAACCCCAACCAGGCGGCAGCGTGTTCCCAAGCCAAAAACTGGATTGGCTCCAATGATCCGGACGGCGGCACACCGGGATTTGTGAACTCCGTTTATTCCACTGCACCAGACCTCACCGGACCAAAAGTTGCGTCGGCAAGCGTGATCGACTCGTTGCATATTTCCTTTTGTTTCGACGATGTGATCGATCCGGCTCAATTGAATGCAGCGGCATCTTACACCATCAGCAATGGCATCGGTTCGCCTACCCTGGCGGTTGCTTCGGCAGGAAATACCTGCGTAACCCTATCGCTGGCTTCGAAACTCCAAAATGCAACCAACTACACCGTAAGCATCGGCGGCATTACCGATTGCAATGCCAATGCCCTAAGCCCCAACAGCGGCAATTTCTCGTTCTACAAACACAAGCCCTACGATGTGGTGATCAATGAGCTGATGCCTGATCCAGACCCGGCCATCAACCTTCCAAATGAGGAATATGTTGAGCTGAAAAACCGCACACCCTTCAATATCAACCTGAAGAACTGGAGCATTTCGACAGGAAGTAGTTCCAAAAAACTGCCGGATATCACGCTCCGCCCCGACAGCTTTGTGGTGCTAACAGGAAGCGGAAATTTTAATACGTTTTACAACGGCTTTGGCATTTATGTGTACGAGGTGACGAGTTTTCCTTCGCTCTTGAATAGCGGCACGACCTTAACTATTCGCGACAGTAACCAGGTCGTAATCCACTCTATTTCCTATACTTCCGCCTGGTACAACAATTCCAATAAATCGGATGGTGGTTGGAGCATGGAGCAAATAGATGCTGCGAACCCTTGCGGCGGACAAAGTAACTGGCGGGCGAGCAACGACCTGAGTGGCGGAACACCCGGCAGGCGTAACTCGGTAGCTGCCGCAAATCCAGATTATACAGCGCCGAGTCTCGATCGCATTGCCGTAACCAGTGCCGACAGCCTCGTCCTGATCTTTACCGAACCAATCGACAGTGCAAGTCTATCGAACCCGTCTGCCTATACTTTTGATAACGGACTGGGACAGCCTACGTGGCTAATGCCGGTAGCACCTGATTATAAAAAAGTAAAACTGAAATTAGCCACGCCTCTGCAACTAGGCATCATTTACCATTGCTCGGTAGCTGGCAATGTGAAAGATTGTGCTGGCAATGCGCTTGCCAGTAAGCCGGTGGCGTTTGCCTTACCGCAAGCGCCGGCAGCAGGCGATGTGGTGATCAATGAAGTGTTGAGCGACCCCGGCACGGGAGGCATCGACTACCTGGAACTCTACAACCGCAGCAACAAAACCATTAACCTAAAAGATCTGCAAGTAGGATCGATGGACACCATTGCCGGCACACTTAAAGACCTGAGAGACATCTCGCCGGAAGGCTACCTGCTGTTTCCGGAAACCTATGTATTGCTGAGCGAGAATGGTGCTACGGTAAAGTCGCTCTATCAAACGATGAACCCAGGCGCATTTCTTGATGTGGCCGATCTGCCGAGTATGAACATCGATGCCGATGTGGTGACGGTGGCAACAACTACCGGGTTGGTGATCGATAATTTCATTTACACCAGTAAAATGCATTTCCCGCTGCTGGTAAGCACCAAGGGAGTGTCGCTCGAACGCATCGATTTCAACCGGCCTACCAACGACCGCGGTAACTGGAACAGCGCCGCAGAGGCCGTAGGGTTTGGCACACCGGGTTACCGCAATTCGCAGTACCTTAAAGCTGATGGCGGCAGTGGCGTTGTCATTTCCGAGCCTTTGTTCTCGCCGGATAACGATGGCTACAATGATGTGCTGAACATTACTTACAAACTCGATGAGCCTGGTAAGGCCGCTAATGTCTATATATACGATAGCAAAGGCCGGCAGGTTCGTTACCTGGTAAGAAACGAACAGATTCCGCAGGATGGTGTATTCACCTGGAATGGCATCAACGACGATAACGAAAAAGCAGCAATTGGCATTTACATCGTGTATGTGGAGCTTTTCAACCTGTCTGGCAAAGTCAATAAATACAAACTGGTCTGTACGCTGGCAGGAAAATTATAAGCGTATGTTCAACGATCTTCTATCGCTGATCTATCCCAGAAC
>DAIUED010000326.1:0-4387 GCA_036845295.1 Bacteroidota bacterium | reverse complement strand
TCGAGTTTCAGAAAATAAAGCAGGTCTTGCCCAAGCACAACAACATTCTCAATACCAAACCACAACAGGGTTGACCAGGAAAGGCACTGACTGCCAGATACACATCGCGAAAGATAAAAGGGTTTCCCAAAACCATACCAGCCAGCCAGCGATACCAGCAAAGCGAGTAGCAATACCAGCCAGTAAACAGGAAAAATGCGAAAAAAACGGCTAAAGATGAATTGCCGGTAAGAGCCGGGACCTGTGTATTTTTCGCTGAGGATCAAGGCCATATAAAAGCCCGAAATCATGTAAAACGACTGTACAGCTACCTGCCCTCCACAAAGGCGCAAACCAAAGATCTTGTACGAATGATACACAACAACTGCCAGCGCCAGCAAGGTGCGGAGAATTCCCATAGGGCTAAAGATAAGGCTTAATTTCGCTTGGCATTTTTATTTTTTCGGGACGCGCAAGAGCAGGTAAAACCGCCAACAAAAAAGCCGGCTGCTGGAGCCGGCTTTGCTTTTAATTGCTAAACATTAATCCACTTTATCCACGTTGGATTTTGCCTCGCTTACAGCATCTTTTTGTTTCGAAATTTCTGATTTCTTTGTTTCCTGAGCCGACTCATTTTTGCGAACATCGTCCTCCGCTTTACTGATCTTTCCCTTATAGGATTCAATATCCGATTTCAGACCTTTGATATCCTTTTCAAGATCCTTTTGCTGGTCTTGTAACTTGTCGTAAATCTTTTGTGAAGCTTTGGCTTGCTCGCTAACAGCACCGGCACTGGCGTCCACCACTTTTTTCTGTACGGCTATTTCGCCTTTTTTCTTCTCCAACTCGGCTTCCTTTACAGTAATTTCCTTCTCCGCCTTGGTAATCTTCTCTTTATAATCCTCAATATCACCTTTCAGGTTTTTATGGGCCTTCTCCAGATCCTTTTGCTCATCTTCCAATTTAGCCTGTTGCTTTTCGGCCTCTTTTACTTTTTCCTGCAAGGGCGCTTTTGTCATCTTCACCGCAAAGTCTTTGATGATCTTCTCTGCTTCGGCGTATTTGTCTTTCTGATCGGATGAACTCAGGTAAGCACCGCCCAAATCAAAAGCCACGTGCATTTTCACAGTCATTTCCTTTTTATTCTCTTCGAAAGTGGCATACACGTCCACCGGGTTATTGCCAAATTCTTTTATAAGAATATTGTCGCCGAATACTTCGTTCTTGTCACTTTTTACCTTTTCGTTCTTGTAATCTTTCATCAGGCTTTTCCAGGCACTTTGCACATCATCCTGCCGGTTGGCGTAAATGGTTGTACTGATGGCATTTTGAGTTCCGGTCGAAAACTTTTCATTTCCTTCCTTTAACTCGATTCGTTGGGCGGAAGCGGCCATTGCCGTTAATGATACCGCCAGAACTAAAATTTTTTTCATGCTATTGGGGTTTTAATCGTTGCGACTGTTCGCAGTTTAAAAATACGGCATATATTTTAACGGACCTTATAAATTGACTTTTTTTATCAAACACGAGGCATGACATTCGTCGTACGTTAAAAAGCATGGTTCCCGGAACAGACATGTTTTTCAATGACGCTAAGCACCTTACATACCCAGCTGCGACAAAAATTAAATGATATTGACAGTTGCAAACGAACGATCGTTACTCTTTATCAACGTCGGTGACACCGCCGGAGACGATAAATTTCATGGCCTCGCCGCCTTCAACCTGAATGGGCCTGATCTGCTCCCGGGGCACGAATACCAACCGCCCCGAAAACGAGTAAGAATACGGCAGGTAAACAGACACTTTATCACGAATGCCCCAATCGTTGAGATCATCCTGGGTCACAAAACCCAGCTCTTCCACATTGGCCTGAGGATTGGTAAGCACCAACACCGGCTTGGTAAAGCGTTTTTTATTACCCATAAATGCATTCATAAAATCTTTGATGGGCGAATACACATGCCGGACAAAAGGCGCATGCTCCAATTTTTCCTCGAAAAAAGCAAACAAGCGTTTAAACAGAAACGATGAGGCCAGCATGCCAATAATGGTCATTACCACGACAATGCTGAGAATAGAAATAAGCGTATCGAGGATAGGAAACCCGGTGAGCCCGACAAAGGAAAACAGCCCTTCGAAAAATTGGAATAATTTAAGAAATACAATGAGTGTAATGCCAAACGGAATACACAGCACAAGGCCCTGGAGGAAATATTTAAAGATCTTATTCATTACGTTTAATTTAAGCCCAGGCTATGCCTTTTTTGAGCTTAGCCAGGGTTTCGTGCTCGGCCGAACCCTCCTTTGTTTTATAATCATAAAGCCAGCCTGCCTGCGCCGGAAGGCTCATGAGAATAGACTCCACACGACCATTGGTTTCCAACCCAAACCGTGTACCCTTATCGTAAACCAGGTTAAATTCTACGTAGCGGCCGCGGCGCAGCAGCTGCCATTGCTTCTGTTCCGGCCCAAAAACCTTATCCTTGTTCCGGCGGATCAGCTCGGTATAGATTGGCGCGAACGCGTCCCCTACTTCTTTCCAGAACGCAAGGTTTCGCTCAAAACTCATACCGTCGCGCTCATGGAGTCGATCGAAGAAAATACCGCCAATGCCTCTCGTTTCGCGGCGGTGCGTGATGTAAAAATAGTCGTCGGCCCAGGCTTTAAACTCAGGATAATAGCTCGTATGATGCCGATTGCACACGGCTTTGAGCTGCTGATGGAACCAGCGCGCATCCTCATCAACGATGTAGTGTGGCGTCAGGTCGATGCCGCCGCCCAACCAGCGTGTGCCATTGCTCATTTCAAAATAACGGATGTTCATGTGCACGATAGGCACCATCGGGCTTTGCGGGTGAATAACAATAGACACACCGGTTGCAAAAAAGGTAAGTCCATCGCGGTTCTCCGGCTGTGCCGATCCGCTGTGCGCTTTTTCGCGAAATAAAAAATCGGGCGCCTTGCCACTCACCGCCGAAAACATCACCCCTCCTTTTTCGATAACAACGCCGTTTTCCAGTACACGCGAGCGACCGCCACCGCCTTCCTCCCTACTCCAGCGTTCCTCTTTAAAGTGCGCCTGACCATCGGCTGCTTCCAGCGCACCGCAAATTCTGTCCTGGAGGCCTTGCAGCCATTCCGAAATCGCTTCCTGACTTATCTCCATCCTGTTTTCTGTAAGGTATAGTCCAAATACTTGTAAATAAATACCGCCCGGTTTTCGAAGCCCGTTTCAGTGTCGGGCCGATAGAACTCAAACCCCGTGGTAAGACCCCAGGCAGGATAGCGGTCGAGATTCAATATAAAATCGGGCCCCTGCACCTTCAGTTGCGTAAGGTAGTACATAGCTACATCGTAACCCTGGAAAAAATATTCGCTCGGGTCGGTCACAAACAATCCCTGGTAATAGCGACTCAGGTTTTGCTGCAACGAATCTTTTGAATCGAGCCCGGACGAACTGGCAAATGTGAAACCGAGATCGTTCAGGTAGTCCTGATCGAGGTTATCAATGCCTGCCACATTGCTAAAGCCAAGCAATACAATATCTTTTTTAGTTGAAAAAACATACAGCTGGGTAATCACATCCTGGAGGTAAACCGGATTATTGGTGAGCAACACCACGACGTTTTTCTTGCCAGGTACGTAAGCTGCTTTAATTCCAGCCAAGCCTTTCACTTCACTTAAACTGTCGCGCAGACTTCGGCCGGTTCGCACCAGTTCGGCATTATACCGGTCTTTGAAAGCCCTCACATAGGCCTGGTCTTTGGCTGTTGTATTCACCAAAATAACTTTACTGCCGTTACTCAGCGAGTCGATGCAATAGTCGGCCAAACCTTCGATTACTGTAAACAACGACGGCGTAATTTTACTGGCCAACGGGTTATTGAAGAGGATCTTATTTTGCTGTGTAAGCGGCGATATCGTTGGAATACCTAACGGACGAGCGTAAGAAGAAACTGTTTTGAAAGCGCCAGGGTAAAGCGGCCCAAAAATCATGTCGAGCGATTTGAATTCCTCAGACCGGCAAATCGTTTGCACGCGGGCCGAATCGCGTTCCTGTAAATCATAAACATTCAGCGTAATGTCAAAATCTTTGGCTTGCAGTGAATCCACCGCTTTTTTGAAGCCGGTGTAAAAGTCGATCGCGAGCGACTGCGTTGCCGGGAATCCGGATTTGCCGCGCACCAATGCGTCCAGGTCCATCTGTTCACTTTCAGCCAGCTTGAACGGGAGGAAAAGCCCGATCTTGTAACTTGTTTTTTTTGATTTTCCGGTTGCGGTTATGCTACCGGTCTGCAACGACACTTCCTGCCCCTGTCCGTCCGATATTCCCGATACCACTGTACCACTTTTGGGTACTTTCACAATTTGCCCGGCCTTAATGCCTGCCTGTGCTCCCGGATTC
>DAIUED010000325.1:0-4396 GCA_036845295.1 Bacteroidota bacterium | reverse complement strand
ATTGTTTCTGCCAGGCAAAACTCTGGCAAAGCAGAGCACCTAGTTGCAGTGTCAGGAATAAGGTAAAATAGGTTTTCATTTTCTGTGTTTTTTTCACAAACATCAGGATATGAGAATCTTCGGACAATACTCACTATCGAGTATTTAAATGAGTTTATTTTTTTGGGCAAGATTGATAATCTGTACCCGTGTACTCACATGCAACTTATCGTATAAATTAGCGACATGCTTGCGTACAGTCAGCGGACTGATGAATAATTTTTCGCCAATCGCATTATAGGTGGCCCCACTAGCTAGCTCGCGGAGGATGTCGGTTTCCCTGGCGGTGAGGCCTAGCGCACCGGCATTCTGTTGCGTGGATGGGCGCTCTCCGGAAAGCATGAGTTCCATGGCCTTTCTGGCAATGACGGGGCTCATCGGTACGCCATTATATTCTACAGCCTGAGTGATGGCCTCGAGTATATTCACCGCTTTGTCGTCTTTCAGCAAATAGCCGCTGGCGCCGGCTTGTATCGCCTCAAAGATTTTATCTGTATCCTCAAATACCGTCAGCACAATAAACTTGGTATTGGAATACAAAGTGGCTCCAAGACGGATAGCGTCGGTTCCGTTCATCACCGGCATATCTAGATCCATCAATACGACGTCCGGCAGCTCATGGCGTTGCAATAGTTCCATCTGTTTCAGGAAGTCTTTTCCATTGCCCGACTCAAATACGACCTCTACCTGACCACACAGGCTCAGTTTTTGTCGGACGGTTTTCCGGTTAATACTTTTATCGTCGATAAGCGCTATTCTGTACATGATAGCAAAATTGGGTATTTATTTGCCAGAAACTATACTCACTCAGGAGTATTTTTTGGACCACTTAAGATGATTTGTGTCCCATGACCAGGACTACTGATGATTGTGTAATGAAAGTCTATTTCGCCAGCACGTTGCTCCATATTATCCAGGCCACTGCGGTGTCCTTGCTCTGCAATATCAAAACCCAAGCCATGATCGAAAATGTCTATCGTTAATCCGGTTGTTGTACTTTCGAACCGAAAAGAGACCCGCCGGGAGTTGGCATGCTTAATAATGTTCTGGATGCTTTCCTGAATAATACGATACAAGTGCAAACTGGTACTGGCCGAAAGGATATGTTCGTGTGTTAAGCGCTCGGTGTAGGATACTTCAATGCTGAGGTTTTTAACGAGTTGCTTGTTGGCATAGTTTTTAACTAAGTCCAGAAAAGTGACGCAAGTGATCTCCTTGTTATTCAGTATCCAGATGGTTTCACGCAGGGTTGCCATGATGTTATCCGCGTCGTGTTTCAGATCGGTGATTTTCGTCTGTTGAGTCTTATCGCTCGCGTATTCTATCGCTTCTATCTGGCTGAGTAAAGAGGTGGCATAGGAGCCCATATTGTCGTGAAGATCTTTGGCAATACGTATCCGCTCATTTTCTTCGGCTTCGTATACTTGCTTGAGGCTGGCAAGTTTGCTTTTTTCCTGTTGTGACGCCAGACGTTTTTGGTAAACAAAAAAAAGACTCCCAGACAGTAACAGGGCGAACAGGATGAATATGAAGATGTAGTTTCGCTGCGTCTGCCTCGCTTTGGTCTCGGTAAATATCTGCTCATTTTTCAATTGAGCCACCCTGAACCTGGCTTCCGAGTTTGCAATTTCCTCCTCGAGATTTTGACGGTTATATTCTGTATTAAGGTAAAACTCTTCTTTGGAAACGGCATAGGCTTTCTCGTAATATTTTTGTGCCACAAGTATCTGTTCATACATTGACAGCGCGGTCTGGATATAATCCCGATTTTTAGTAGGGCGCGCATAGTTGAGCGCTCTTTCAACAAAAGCCATAGCTTGAGCATGCTTTTTTTGCGACAAGAATACCCTGGCATGAAAAGTCAGCGCGTCAGACAAACCCAGGGAGTCGCCAAAGGTCTGATAAATCTGCTCGGTGATGGTAAAAATACTGTCGGCACGGTGGTAGTCTTGGAGGAGATCATAGACCGTACCTAATAACCGGTACTGCTGCCCCAGGTTCACGTCTTTGCTCTGGGGAATATCGCGTCCGTATGCAATGGCTTTCAACAGGCTGTGTTCGGCGGCCTTATAATCTGGTTTTCCTTCGAGCGACAGGGCAGCGAGGTTGTGATGGCAGCGTTTCAGTAGTTCGCTGTAGTGATGTTCGGTGGCAATCTTCAGGCCTTGCTTATTATAATATATAGCTTTATCGAGTTGTTTCAGGTGATAATAGGTTTTGGCAAGTGCCACATACAAGTTCGCTTCAGTAAATAGATCCTGCCGTTGTTGTGCCATCAGGATCTCTGCCTGACATAGCTTTACTGAGCGATCATAAGCTCGGTTAGCTATATAGTTACGTATCAGCGCCGAAACCAAGGCGTACCTGGACGAGTCGGCAAAAGGCATTCGTTTCAGTTTTTTTTCCAGAAAAGCGATATTAGCAACGTAGTTTTTGCTATTGTTCAGAGAGTCTAAAAAAGGTAGCTGCCGGGAAAACGCCAGGGAATGAAGTAGGAGAAATAAACCAATCCATGCTTTCATAATAGCTTGACACTAAAGATAGAACTTTAACTGCATTAGGAATAAGTTTAACCAGATTTTTGCTTTGATTAACCAGATCTTGTGGGTTTTGGATACTGGTAAAACAGGTTATGGATTTTTTTTCGAAATATTTTCATCTTTTGATGCTTAATCCCAACAAACCTGTATCTTTACCAAGTTTGTTTTTTTGTGAACGGAGGTGCGCAGCTGGCGTTTTTCCAGTAAAAGCGGGCCTTCCGGAAAAACAAGCGACAACCATCCTGCAAATGAAAGACACATCTATAAAATCCGTTCTGATTATTGGCTCCGGCCCCATTGTGATTGGCCAGGCCTGCGAATTTGATTATTCCGGCTCGCAGTCGGCGAAAAGCCTCCGCGAAGAAGGCATCGAAGTAACACTTATTAACTCCAATCCGGCCACGATCATGACGGATAAGGTAACAGCAGATCATATTTACCTGTTGCCGCTGGAAGTGAAATCCATCGTCAAAATCCTCGAAGAACGTCAGATCGACGCTGTGTTGCCTACCATGGGCGGACAAACAGCCTTGAACCTTGCCATGAAGTGCGACGACCTTGGTATCTGGAAAAAATACAATGTCCGCATGATCGGAGTGGATATAGAAGCCATTAAAGTAACCGAAGACCGTGACCTTTTCCGTGCACGCATGAACGAGATCGGGGTCAGCATGGCGCCAAGCAAGATCGCCAAGTCTTTTCTTGAAGGTAAATCCATTGCCCAGGAATTTGGTTTTCCACTGGTGATTCGCCCATCCTTTACCCTTGGCGGCAGCGGCGGCTCAGTGGTCTATAAAAAAGAAGACTATGATGCCTTATTGAACCGCGGTTTGCAAACATCACCGATCCACGAAGTTCTGATCGACAAAGCCGTTTTGGGTTGGAAAGAATACGAGTTGGAATTGCTGCGTGATAAAAACGATAACGTGGCCATCATTTGCTCGATCGAGAATTTCGATCCGATGGGCGTACATACCGGCGACAGCATCACGGTAGCGCCTGCACAAACACTGAGCGACAGCACCTATCAGAAAATGCGTAGCATGGCCATTAAAATGATGCGCAGCATCGGTAATTTCTCCGGTGGTTGCAATGTGCAGTTTGCGGTAAGCGACGACGAGAAAGAGGATATCATTGCCATCGAGATCAACCCGCGGGTGTCGCGCTCCTCGGCACTCGCCAGCAAGGCCACCGGCTACCCGATTGCCCGCATTGCCAGCAAACTCGCAATAGGTTACACGCTCGACGAGCTACAGAACCAGATCACGAAATTGACTTCGGCTTATTTTGAACCCACACTGGATTATGTGATCGTAAAGATCCCGCGCTGGAATTTCGATAAATTCAAAGGCTGTAACCGTGAACTCGGTTTCCAAATGAAGTCGGTGGGTGAAGTAATGGCTATCGGCCGCAGTTTCCAGGAAGCCTTGCAGAAGGCGTGTCAGTCACTCGAGATCAAGCGCAATGGCCTCGGAGCAGATGGAAAAGAAAACACCAACCAGGCGGAGTTACTTGCAGGACTTGAGCGCCCGAGCTGGAACCGTTTGTTCATGATCTACGATGCCATGAAGTTGGGCATCTCCATCAAAACCATTCAGAAATTGACCCGCATTGATATGTGGTTCCTGGAACAGATCGAGGAGATGATAGCCCTTGAAAACGAAGTTGCTAAATACCGCCTCGACACAATTCCGAGAGATCTGCTCTACGAAGCCAAACAAAAAGGCTACGCCGACCGGCAGGTGGCGCATTTGCTCCGGTGCCTGGAAAGCGAAGTGTACGCGAAGCGCAATGAGTTCGGCATCAAGCGGGTGTAT
>DAIUED010000324.1:0-4420 GCA_036845295.1 Bacteroidota bacterium | reverse complement strand
AAAACCATTGCGGTGGCTACCGATCCGTTTCAGTGTGCCATGCTCCATAAGTTTGCGAAGAAGCATTTCGATGAGGAGATTTATTTCCTGCCGGTGGTGTATGATAGTATTATTGCCCGCACTTCGGTTGAGGTGATGATCGATACGACGCTTACCAAAAAGAAACAATTTCTGTCTCTAGAAGAAAGGCAAACTTACCGCGAGCGGCTGAAAGGTACGCGGGGTAAGGAAATCAAGAAATGAAGGTAATGGTGGATTGGCTAATGTTTGCAGGAATGAACTGTTTTTTGCGAGGCGTATTCTGATTTGGGCGTCCGGGCGCGCTTTACGCTCCAATCTCCGCAAAGATGCGACGGAGGATTTCCGCTGCAATCGCTGACGCAGAGAAAATTTTTATATGCACTACGGACGTTTTTTTCATTCCCTGAATTAATCCGTGAAAGTCTGGCTATTGTGTTCTGCGGCTTGTGGTACTTAAAGCGACGGCGCTACTTCTCTTGGATTATAATATCCTATAAATTCTTTTTTCATTACAAAGAGAACTTAAATGCCAATTACTGGGGAACCATTTTGTGTAAATGTAGTAATTTAATGGAAATTTAAACGCCCCACATTTCTGTGAGGCGTTTCGTGTTTATTGTCAGTTGGGGCGCAATATTACATCATGCCGCCCATACCGCCCATGCCAGGGTTGCCCATTGGCATTTCAGGCTTGTCTTCTTTTTTCTCGGCCAGTACGCAATCGGTAGTGAGCAACATACCCGCTACAGAAGCAGCATTCTCTAAAGCGATGCGGCTAACTTTGGTAGGGTCGATCACACCGGCTTTGAGCAGGTTTTCGTAGTTCTCGGTGCGGGCGTTGAAACCGAAGTCGTCTTTGCCTTCTTTTACTTTCTGAACCACGATGGAACCTTCGATGCCGCTGTTGGCGCAGATCTGGCGCAGCGGCTCTTCGATGGCGCGTTTCACGATCTGGATACCGGTTGTTTCGTCTTCGTTGGCACCTTTCATTTTGTCGAGGGCTGCAATGGCACGGATGTAAGCCACGCCGCCACCCGGTACAATGCCTTCTTCAACGGCTGCGCGGGTTGCTGCCAGTGCGTCGTCCACGCGGTCTTTTTTCTCCTTCATTTCTACTTCGGTGGCTGCACCTACGTAAAGAACAGCTACGCCGCCCGCTAATTTGGCTAAACGCTCCTGTAATTTCTCTTTATCGTAATCGGATGTGGTCGATTCGATCTGCGCTTTGATTTGGTTGACGCGAGCGGTGATGTCGGCTTTTTTACCAGCGCCACCCACGATGGTTGTGTTGTCTTTGTCAACCGTTACTTTTTCTGCTTTGCCTAAGAAGCTCAGGTCGGCGTTCTCTAATTTGAAACCGCGGTCTTCAGCAATAAATACACCGCCGGTGAGGATTGCGATATCTTCCAGCATGGCTTTTCTTCTGTCGCCGAAGCCAGGAGCTTTCACCGCGCAGATTTTCAGGTTAGAGCGCAGGCGGTTTACCACCAGGGTTTGCAGCGCTTCGCCGTCGATGTCTTCGGCAATGATGAGGATCGGTTTGCCGGTTTGTACCGCTTTTTCAAGCACAGGCAACAATTCTTTCATGGTCGAGATCTTTTTCTCATAGATCAGGATCAACGGGCTATCGAGTACCGCTTCCATTTTATCCACATCGGTAATGAAGTAAGGAGAAATGTAACCGCGATCGAATTCCATCCCTTCCACAACTTCTACCGTTGTTTCTGTTCCTTTAGCTTCTTCTACGGTAATTACACCTTCTTTTTTCACTTTGCCCATTGCTTCGGCAATCAGTTTACCGATGGTGCCGTCGTTGTTGGCAGAAATAGTAGCAACTTGCTCAATTTTCTTGTTGTCGTTGCCAACAGCCTGCGATTGTTTTTTCAGGTTTTCCACAATAGCCGCTACGGCTTTGTCGATGCCGCGTTTCAGGTCCATTGGATTGGCGCCTGCTGCTACGTTTTTCAAGCCGGCTGTCACAATAGCCTGGCCCAGTACGGTAGCGGTGGTTGTGCCGTCGCCGGCCGCGTCCGCTGTTTTAGAAGCTACTTCTTTCAGAAGCTGAGCGCCCATATTTTCTACCGGGTGAGAGAGTTCGATCTCTTTCGCCACGGTTACACCGTCTTTTGTAATAGCTGGTGAACCAAATTTTTTGTCGATAATAACATTACGTCCTTTAGGACCTAAGGTAACTTTTACGGCGTTAGCCAATGCGTCCACACCACGTTTTAAGGCGTCGCGGGCTTCTATGTTAAAGGTGATATCTTTTGCCATTGCTTTGTTAGTTTAATGATTTACGTTGAGTGAGTTGATAAATGTTGCCGCTATGGTCGCAAGTGCCTGTGGGGCATTGGTATAGCTGGCGTTTGTATTAAATAATTGCGTAAATGTCGCTTTCGCGCATGATCAGCATTTCTTTGCCGTCGATCTGCAATTCGGTACCGGCATATTTGCCATACAATACAGTATCGCCAACTTTCACGGTCATCGGTTCATCCGGTTTACCGTTCCCTACAGCGATCACTTTACCTTTCATGGGTTTTTCTTTTGCAGTGTCAGGAATGATCAATCCGCCTGCCGTTTTTGTTTCTGCCGGAGCCGGCTCTACCAGAACCCTGTCAGCCAGAGGCTTTACGCTTACATTTGTTTTTGCCATAGTGTATATGAATTATTTAGTTAGTAAAATTTTTACGCTCGCATATCGTCGAAAAATGTGCCAATGAGCGATTTGGGACAAATCGGCACAATATTACCGATTTTATATGGCATAAAGGAAAAAAATGTCAGAGCGTGGCAGACCGGCATTTCATTACCAGCGCTCATTAGGTCGCAACAGCGGTAGGGCGCGCCCAAAAGGGCCGGGCTTTCCGTTGCAATCTTTTGCCCGTAGGCTGAGGCTCCCGATGCCAGGCAAAAGGATTTCCACTGCAATCCCTCGCGCGGGATCATTCCTCAAAACAGCAGGTTAAAAACATCAAACGATGGCATACAGTCGAAGAGGGACTCTCGCGAAAATCCTTTTTGGCGGCTGAGGCTCCCGAAGCCCAAAGATTGGCGCAAAAGGCCGGTCCGGTTCCAGCCGGACGCGCCCTCGCTATCCCGAAAATTAAATTTTACTTTCCGTACTGGCTGCCATCATAAGCCCATTTCACCCAGATAGAACCCCAGGTGAAGCCGCCGCCGAAGGCAGAAATGATGATGTTGTCGCCTTTTTTGAACAATTTTTCGTAATCCCAAAGCAGGAGCGGAATGGTGCCTGCGGTGGTATTGCCATAGCGCTCAATGTTCATCAGCATTTTGTCGAGGCTCAGGCCCATGCGGTTAGCAGTGGCTTCGCAAATGCGCTTGTTGGCCTGGTGTGGCAGCAACCAGGTTACATCGTCGGCGGTCAGGTTATTTTTAGCCATGATCTCCGCGCTCACCTCGGCCATGTTCACCACGGCGTGCTTAAACACGGCTTGACCTTCCTGTTTCACGTAATGCAGGCGTTGGTCGATGGTTTCGTGGCTTGGTGGCAGCAGCGAGCCGCCGGCTGGTTGCAACAGGTAATTGCGGCCTGAGCCATCGGCGCGTAGAATGAAATCTTTCACGCCCAGATCTTCTTCGGTAGGCTCGAGCAGCACAGCGCCGCCGCCATCGCCAAAAATCACGCAAGTGGCGCGGTCTTCGTAGTTAAGGATGGCGCTCATCTTATCCACGCCTACAATCACTACTTTTTTGTATTTGCCGGTTTCAATAAACTGAGAACCGGTGGAAAGCGCGTAGATAAAACCGGAGCAAGCAGCCGAAAGGTCGTAGCCCCAGGCATTTTTAGCGCCGATCTTATCGCAGATCACATTCGAGGTGCTGGGGAACATATAGTCGCCGGTGATGGTACCTACGATCAGCAAGTCGATCTCGTCGGCGCCGATGCCGCGTTTTTTCAGTAGCTCTTCGATGGCGATCACCATCATATCGGAAGTGGCTTTTCCAGGCTCCTTGAGGATGCGGCGTTCCTTAATGCCGGTGCGTGTCGTAATCCATTCGTCGTTGGTATCTACAAACTTAGCCAGCTCGTCGTTGGTCATCACAAAATCGGGAACATAACCACCAACGGCGGTAATTGCAGCTCTGATCATTATTGAAATACGGTTTTAATTTTTTCGTTTAGGTTAGCTTCGACAATATCTTTGCTCAGCACCAACATGTTTTTGAAAGCGAGCGGTGTCGATTTGCCGTGTGCAATCATTACATTGGAGTTAATGCCCAGGATAGGCGTTCCGCCGTAAAGTTCGTAATTGAACTTATCGAAATACTCGTCGCTGCGGTTGCGGCGTTTGATGATGGAATAAAAGGCCTCGGCGGTTTTCAGAAGCACGTTACCCGTGAAACCTTCGCAAACGATTACATCAGCCTTGTC
>DAIUED010000323.1:0-4427 GCA_036845295.1 Bacteroidota bacterium | reverse complement strand
CTCAGCAAATCCAGCTGATGAAGTTATTGCAATTGCCTACTGTGGCCCTCGAGCAACGCATCAAAGAGGAGTTGGAAATAAATCCGGCGCTGGAAGAAAGCGACATGGAGTTTGAAGCAGAACCTGAGAACGAATACGACGAAGTAGATAGTTCGGCCTCTGACGAAGTGAATGATTACGAGGAAAAAGAAGTGGAAAAGATCGACGATGACTATGAGTTTGAAGACTACATGGATGCCGGCGAACTCGACTCCTACAAGTATGAAGTATCAAACCGCAGTGCCGATGATGAAACATTTCAGGCGGTAGTGGTCGAAGGGCCGGATTTTCATTCGCAGCTGGAAGAGCAGCTCGGCTTGCGCGATCTTTCCGATCACGAGTACAACATAGGTCTTTACCTTATTGGATGCATCGATGAGGATGGTTACATACGCCGCGACCTGGAATTGGTTGCCGACGACCTGGCGTTTTCACAAAACATCCAAACCACACCTGCCGAGCTCGAATCGGTGCTTAAAGTCATCCAGGAGTTTGATCCTTCGGGCGTAGGGGCTCGCAGCCTGCAGGAATGCCTGCTTATACAACTCGAAAAAAAGCCGGTGAAAGCACGGGAAACCCAGCTCGCCATTGAGGTGGTAAAAACCATGATGGATGAGTTTTCGAAAAAGCATTACGATAAAATCCTCCGGCGACTCAACATCACCGATGAAGATTTAAAGGACATCGTTTCAGAAATTACCAGCCTCAATCCCCGCCCTGGAAATTCAGAAGGCGACAACAAGAGCCAGATCTCCGAAGTGGTTCCCGACTTTAACATCACAGTGAACGACGGCATACCGGAGCTGAGCATCAACCAGCGTAATTTGCCCGAACTGAAAGTGAGCGACGATTATGCAGAAATGCTGAAAGAGTATTCACGGAAAAAAGATAAAACAGGTAAAGAGGCAACTGCGTTTGTCAAAGGAAAGATCGAGTCGGCGCAATGGTTCATCGAGGCCCTGCAGCAGCGCCATCAAACCATGCTGATTTGCATGCATACCATCATGCAATACCAATCGGAATATTTTGCCAGTGGCGATGAGTCGAAGCTGAAGCCGATGATCCTGAAAGACATTGCCGAAAAAGTGGGCCTCGATATTTCTACCGTATCGCGGGTGGCCAACAGCAAATACGTGCAAACGCCTTACGGCACATTTTTATTGAAAAGCTTTTTCTCCGAATCGCTCAGCACCGAAAGCGGGGAAGAGGTGAGTACCCGTGAGGTAAAAAAGATCCTGCAGGATTGTATTGCCAACGAGCAAAAACGCAAGCCGCTTACCGACGATGCGTTGTGTGCCATTTTAAAAGAAAAAGGTTACAACATTGCGCGCCGTACAGTAGCCAAGTACCGCGAACAACTCGAAATTCCGGTGGCCCGCATGCGCAAGGAAATCTGAAAGGAGTCACCAAACCTTGCCTAAGACCCCCGTTGACTGAGGCCCTCGTTGACTGAGGCTCTCGAAGTCAACATATTCCGCAGAAGCTCTCAACGCAACGGGTGCTGACTGAGACTCTTGTTGCCCAAGGCTCTCGTTGACTGAGGCTCTCGAAGTCAACACATTCGGCAGAAACCCTCGAAGCAACGGGTGCTGACTGAGACTCTCCTTGCCTAAGGCTCTCGTTGACTGAGGCTCTCGAAGTCAACTTATCTAGCAGAAGTTCCCGAAGTCACCACTATTTTTTCCTCAACCGTTTCAACATCGCCGACGCTTCTTCATTGGTAGGAGACAGTTCAAGTGCATGTTGATAGTAAACGATCGCATTGGCCGTGTCGCCCATTTGCCAGTACGTTTTTCCAAGCCCGTTGTTTATCTCCAGTGTATTTACGCCAGCTTTAATGGCATTGGTGTATAAGACTACCGTTTTGTCGAATTGTTTGGCAGCCGCATAATCATAAGCCAATAAATTATATGCATTGTTATAGGCCACGTCCAGTTCAATGCATTTTTTCAGGTAAAATTCGGCACTGTCGGGCTGTTTGGTTTCACGCATGCAAATGGCTTTATAGAAATATAACTCCGTATTCTGCTCTATCGATAGCGCCGTGTCAACCTGCGGCAGTGCGGCTTTGAAATCGTTGAGCAGGTAGATGTTGATGTAGCATAAGTATTGGCGGCTCGGAACATAGCTGCGATCGACATTTACCGAGTGTTGCACAAGGTCTCTGGCTTTGATAAATAACTGTCGCTGTTGCTCCATCGATTCGATACGGGTTCGTTTTTGTTCGATGCTTTGGATAATAGCAAGACCTGCCCGGTAATTCAGAAAAGCGCTGTTGGGGTATTTTGGTTGGTCTGTCAGGATCAAGGTGTCGAGGCTTTTCCAATCGCGGTTACGCGAGATCACCATGCCGCCAAAAATCACGGACAAAAACACGGCGGCTATTTTCAGCTGCCGGCTGGCTGCCGGCTTCAGACTGAGATACCGGCAAAACAGAGTTGCTATCGAAATGGCTGCACCCAAAGAAGCCGCAAAGGCAAAACGCTCCGCCACAATGCCTACTGCCGGGCGGGCAAGGTTAAGGTACATGGAAATAGCTGCGCAAAAAATAAACAGGCCGGCAAACAATGGAAAATCCTTTTTGATATAAGAGCGAATCAAGCCAAAGGCTAGTACTGGGACAGAGATGATGCCCAGCACGCCCTGCCAGCTCAACCGGAACACCGGTAAGGTATCATAACCATAATAGCAGGATTGTTTAAACGGGAACAGGCATTGGCTGATGTAAAACCCAAGAGAATTGAACAAGGCAATAATGCGGTACTTCCATTCGGAGGTAAAAAACAAAGGATTTTCGAAATAAGACGAAAGCCGCTTGGCCGTTGTTTTTTCGAGAAGACCGTGTTTGGTAAACTGGTATAGCACCAAAGTACCAAACAAAAGACCGCCAAATAGAAACGCTTGTTTAGCATAGAGACGTTGGCGGCTGTATGCCAGCACAGGCGCCACGGCCAGAAAAGGCAAGGCATCGAGCTTAGCTAAAAACGCCAGGTAAAAAGAAAGCAGCGCCATCAAAAGCGACAGCCAGTTTCTGAAATCCGAATCAAAAAATTTCAGGAACTGCCACAAGGCAATCAGGCAAAACAGAAAGCTCAACAGCTCTTCGCGGTTTTTGAGACTGGCAACCACTTCGGTATGTACCGGCATCATAGCAAACAACAGGGTACTGTATAGCGCCACGGGCTGTTCAGTATCTTTAAACAGCAAAAGAAGAATGCGATACGCCAGCAGAAGGATGATGAGGTAAAGCAACAAGTTCACGAAATGAGAAACAGTTACATTAACACCGAACAGTTCGTGTTCGATGGCAAAGGAAATTTTAACCAAAGGCCTGTATTCGAACTTCACATCATTGGCCCGTTCGATGTAATATGAATGCACAATTTTTGGAATAGCTGCCAACCCTTTAGCAGTAATGTTGGTAGGCTCGGTTACAATGCTGTCGTCGAGTGCATACCCGTTTTGAAGAATATTTCCATACAGAATAGCGACTACGAGGACAATCAACAGGCGCGGCTTATCGAAATAATTCTTAATTTTCATAAAAATTACGTGTGGGGTTACCCCAAGGTAATGAAATTTTTGAATACCCGACTCACGCATGGCCTTAATTCCCGAAATAGCTCATACCATGGTGGAAAGCACGAAAGCCGTGTATCAGTACACCATGTACCAGTTGAAACACCCCGCGCTTACAAACATCTATTACTGTGTACTCATTGCGTACCTGACCTGTTTCGTGTTTGAGATCATTTTACCCAAAAAACGCCAGCACGGCGTGCTTACACGGAAAGGCTTTTGGCTCGATACCTTTTATGTGTTTTTTAACGATGTTGTCGTTTACGTGATCGGGCTCTTTGCCCTGTGTGCGGTAACGGAACTGATATTCATGAAAATACTGGCCCTTTTTGGCATCCATTCGCTGAAAGTGGCCGATATTACCGATTGGAATCCGGTAGCACAAATCGCTATCATGTTTGTGATCCAGGATTTTTGTGAATACGTTGCGCACTACCTGCTACATCGTTCCGATGTGTTGTGGACGTTCCATAAGATCCATCATGCCCAGGAAACCCTCGGCGCCGGCTCTACCCGACGGTTCCACTTTGTGGAAATGTTCATTTTCAAACCCATTATTTACATTCCTTTTGCGATGATCGGTTATTCGGCTGCCGACTATTTTTTGTTTCAGATAACAATACAAAACGTGTGGGGTTTTTTCACCCACATGAACATTCATCTCAAATGGGGTATTCTCAATTACGTGGTCAACACGCCCGAAACCCACGCCTGGCACCATGCCAAGAATATCCCGAGGCACTACGGCGTGAATTATGCCAGCATTTTGCCGCTATGGGATCTGATGTTCGGCACCTTTTACCTGCCTG
>DAIUED010000322.1:0-4451 GCA_036845295.1 Bacteroidota bacterium | reverse complement strand
CCTCTACCGAAACGTACACTGTGCCGTGCCCATCGCTGATGTGCATTTGCCCGTTGAGCCCTGTTTGCGGGGCGGTGAAAGAACCGCTCACGGTACCGTATTCGTTGGTTGTCAGGTCGAGGGATTGTATTTTCTGATAGTTGACATCGTAAAAGGTGACTGTCACCGGGTAATTGGTTTTTAGCTCGCGCTTTTTATCGTTGCTTACTTCCATGACAATGGACTTGAAATACACGGTTTGTCCAGGGCGGTAAATAGCGCGGTCGGTGAACAAATACGATTGAACATGACTATAATTCCGGTCGGCCGATTTATAGGTGTAGTAGCTGTTATTGCTAAAATACCGGTCGTTTCCATTGATAAACTCCACAAAGAACTGGCGGTTGTCAACCTGTGTGTAATCAATAGACACAAATCCGTTGGCATCGGTGGTATAAGTAGCTCCTTTTTTCACAAGGTAATCGCGCACTTTGTAGTCGTAATACTCGTACCAAACCTGCGCCGAAATGTTGGAAAGGGCTTTACCTGTCTGGCGATGCAAGGCATAAAAATCGTAAGCACCGTTATCACGCTTCCGCTCTGTGCTGGCGATGTTCGAAATAATGCAGGTCGTATAGGCATTAAGATTGTTGTTGTACTTGAAATCTTCGGTAAGCGACGACAAGATCACATAGTACCCTTCTGCTAGCTCCGGAAATTTAATTTCAGTGGCATGGGTTTGATAATCGCCGTCGTCAGTAAGGTCCTGAGAAAAAGAGCCGGCCACCGGAAAGGTCTTAAATTTCTCAAAGAGCTCTTTCCCGTATTTTTTCCTGAAAAGCTCACGTAGCTCCTGGCTGCTGGTTTTTACGATACGGAAATAAACTTTATTGATATTCTGTGAAGTTATCAATGCCCTGAAGGGTTTGCCGGGCTCATTCACTTCCTCGATCGAGAGGTTGAATGTTTTATTTTGAATGCCGGCCATGATGTTCTTGCACTCGGCCGCACCATAAGAATTAGGAAATTTGGCTATAGCAGCTTCGCAGATTTCCCGTGCCGATTTTTTATACCATTTGTAAGCATCGCCTTCCAGGGGTTTGTAAAGGGCAGCCTTTTCTACATACCAGGTTGCCAGTCGGCTATCGATTTCTGTTATACGCGCACTTCCGGAAAACTTAGATGCAAGTGCCTTCAATGAGTTGAAGTACAAAGTGTCTTTTCGTGGATTTTGGGAATGACTGTGAACATAATCCAGGCGCAAAAGTTCGATATCCAACAACGCATCGGGGTTTTGATCGTTTTTGTGAAACGCTGTCAACTCCTGCATGAGCTTAAGGGCGTAATACTTGGTTTCCAGAGAATCAGACGGGTTTGTGATGTTCACATTCAGGAAATCGGCATAGGGCTTGAGGTATTCGTCGCCATTGATCGTGAAGCGCGCTGCCGGCCTGGCAACATCCACTTCGGTATTCATGAAAAAACTCAGGGCGCGGTGTGCCAGAAAATCGTAAAGAGTTGGGCGCCAGCGGCGGCCTTCCTCCGAACCTTTTTCGAGCACAGCGTCATAAACGTCTGTTTTTGTACGCTTGAGGCTATCGGCATTGGCCAGAGAAGCCTTGTAATGACTGATGGCCGCGTAGTTAATCGCTTTCAGGTCCCATGTTTCTATATCGTTGTTATCAAAATGAACCGTGCTGCTGCGCTCGTAAAACTTCCAGCGGTTATTCTGGAAATACTGATGAAAAGCATCGGCCAGAATGCTCTGTAAAACTGGCTTTACCGGGTATTTTGCGGTTTCAACTTCATCGCGCAGCTTAAAAATAGATTTTTCGAGCGAAAACTCTTCTTTATAACTCTCGAACTTCATGCGGTGAATGACGGCCTTTACAAATTGGGCGGCGTTGTTCTCCGATTTGGCTTTCTGGTAAAGCACTTCCACCACTTTCAATGCCGATTCTGTCAGGCCTTTTTGCTCGCAGCTGTCCACGCGCTTCCACAGTTTATCGTAGCTGTCGCCTTTTGCAAATGATAGCATGGTTTCCGGTTTAGAGATTAAGGTTTTTGAAAAAAATCCGAGCGAAATAAGGGTGGATCCTGTAAGGATCAACGCCAGCGTCATGAGTTTTCTGAGGGTCATAAAATAATATTTTAAAGTTGAGATGCCGCAAGTCATCCATTTCCATAAATGAAGCGCGGTTTTTATTCAGGACTTGTCATTCCCATGCCTGCCCACTCTTCTTTGCTTGGGCCATACACACCTGGCACGGGCAGGCCCTTCAGGCGCATGAGTACGGTTAGCTGTCCGCGATGATGGGCTTCGTGCCGGATAAGCACCGAAAGCACGGTGGCCTTTGTCCATTGCTCGCCATACATGTTTACTTCCGTTCCCAGGTCGGCATCCGTCCATCGTGTACTAACCTGCTCCAGCAGCGACTTAGCGGCTGTTTCGTAAACATTGCAAATTTCAGCTATACTGTCCGGGGGCGCCGAATGCTCCTCGGGGCAGGTGATGTTAAGTCCTGCCTTTCCGGGCATCTCGCCGAGTGTCAATGTAATGTGCCAGGCCAGACGGCGGATGGAGCGGATGTTGTCGTGCGCATCGGCCAAAAGGGCTTCGTTGCTGATGTTCTTGAATACTTTCAGTGTAGAAGCATATTCGTAGCTGAACTCGCGAATAAAATCGTTGATGTGTTTATACATACTGGTTCTTTATTTTTTGTTTGTTTAGAGATATCCTTTCAATTTATAGGTTGCGTAGCCTACTATTTCGTGCATAATGAGGTTAAATGTCGATACCGCTTCGGCATTTGGAAGAAAACAGTAATCAAACTCAAATTTACGGTTACCGGTAAATTTATTGGTGACATAGGGTGTGATGTTGGTGTAGCCTGCCTTCTTAAAGATAGCCAGTGAACGCCGCATGTGAAAAGATGATGTTACCAGCAATACCGAGCCGTTAAAGTGCAAACTATCGAGAATATGTTTGGTAAATACTGCGTTTTCGTAAGTGTTCCTTGAGTTGTTCTCTACCAAAATGGCACTATCGGGCACTTGTATCGTGCGAAGATAGTTTCGAACATAGGTTGCTTCGCGATGCCCGGGATGGCTGATGCTGCCAGACCCACCGCTGATGAGAAGCCTGGAAACCCGCTGCTTGTGATACATCGCCAGGGCCTGAAAAAGCCGGTCGCCCGAACAGGTAAAATCAAAACGCTGCTGCCGCTCGTCGATGCGACCCATACCGCCCAGCACAACAGCAAGGTCGTAATGCGTATTTTTCAGGTAAATCCCGTCATCCTCATATTCCCAGGCGCGCACCAGCTCGTCAACCAAAAACGAATTGGAAAATAGGTAAATAAATACAGTGATGCCAAGTGTTAGCTTCCGAAACGGCGTGTACCATACCTTTTTAAGCAGGTAAATCAATCCGGCAAAGAACCATGTGTAAGGCGTAATGAGAAAAGCAAGAATTTTGGACAGAAAAAAAAACATAGTCAAATCTAATCAATTTTGAACTCCCTGCAGGGGCTATGTTTTCAAATGGTTCTTAACAGCCTTGGGCTATAGTATCCGGTAAAGTTTGGTTTGCTGAAACCGGCTGTAAGATTTTGGTGTTTTCATGTGGAATCTGTAACCAATCGAAAAATTGACAGCGCCGTATTTCGAAAAATACTCCATGACGTTGCTATTGTAGTAGCTAAAATCAGACGTTGAAGTAGCCATGATAAAGAATTTTTTGAAATTTAAGCCAATCGACGAACGGAAGTCGCCCGAAATAGATGTATAAAAAAGGTGTTTGGGCGATTCGTTGAGGTAGTGATAGGTGCGCCACTGTTCCTCGGGCCCGATAATAAGGGTGAGGTTCAGAAAGAATGCTTTCCATAAAACAAGGTTGAAACTGCCACCGCCATAAACCGAGAATGCAAAGACATTGAGTCCGTGCACATTGCCATAATCGTCGTAATAATGCCTCACGGGCAATGGGATAAAGGAACTATCGGAATTGAGCCGGTTGTAGTAGATATTGGCCGTCAGCACAAAACTGAAAGCCGATTTGAGCTGACGTTGGCTACAGGAATAACCCGATTTAAAAGAGAATTTGTTCGCGTTGGTAAAAAACAGGAATTTTGTTTTGTAGGCCTCTGATTTGAGGCTTGGAAGCTGGGTATATTTCCCTTCGGTTTTAAATGTGGTGTCGTAAAGTAACGTATTGTTGTTGTAAAATCCGGTATAGCTCCTATAACTGTTTTCCAGGATCCAGCGGTTTCCACCAACATTCAGCGCCAGGTTGGTGTATTTGGTGTTTCCCTTTGAAACCTGATTTTGCGGCGGCGTACTTTTGAAACCGAATGCGACATTCAGCTTATCGTAGTTAAGCTCGATACCGGTAATGTTGTTGGCCTCGGCCCTGTAAGTAACTTTCGACTGGCCGCTGGTGTCCTGGTTCAGTTTTTGAGTAATGTCCATGC
>DAIUED010000321.1:0-4457 GCA_036845295.1 Bacteroidota bacterium | reverse complement strand
CATTTTTCGGGTCGCGGATCATGGTGCCGATGTTTACTGCATGGTCAATGCTGCTGTAAAAATCTGTATAGTCGCCTACCTTAACAGGCATGAGCATGTTTACGCTGTCCTGACGTTTAAAAATACTGCCGAAGATGTTGTCTTTGCCGTTGAGTTCAGTATTGTTTGTTTCCAGGAGGTCAGACAAGCGGTTACGCAGAGCACGTGTATGCGCTTTGCCAAGTCCCATCAACTCATTCAGGTATGCATTGTCGAATACTTCTTTCGGAATGCCCGTTGCATCTAAATAACCCTGATGAGCCAGTTCATACAAATCCACAACATATTCGCCGATGGCAGAGCACACATGGTGCTGTACCGCGGTGTCGCTATAAATGCCAAAAGGCAAATTTTGTATCGGGAAGTCGGAATTGGAAGGGGTTGGTATCCAGGAGCTTAATTGCGGGTTATTGGATTTAATGGTCATAGCTTGGTTGTTAAAAAAGGAAAAATTGCTTCGTGTAATGATAAGCAAAATTATACATTTGCAGGATGCAATATAAAAAACTTATTTTTCTTTTTTTGGCCTTTTCCGGTTTTTTAAACGCGCAGACTTATAACGATTTTTCTTTTGTTCTCAACGAAAAAGCCATTAACAAGATCTTTTCAGTGATTGGAGAGATCAGCGGCAAAAATGAGTATGAGGTGATGCTCATGAAGGGCGAGTACACCTGGGTTATTTCTAACCCTAAGATAAACTTATTGCCAGATAGTAGTGATTTTACCTGCGATGCGAAAGTAACCGTTGGGCCTTTCAGCTACAAGTCGAAAGTAATCGGTAATGTGAAGATTAACTACGATAACAAAGCCAATGAAATCTCCATTCGGATTACACGTGCCATTTTTGAGCTATACACCATGGTTCTCGGAAACAAAATTCATATTAAAGATATTCACCTGGAAGACTATTTTAAAGATCCTTTTGTATTCGAAGGACCCAAGAGTTTTGCCACCGATATGGAATTTACCATGCCGGACAGCACGCTCAAAAAGATTTATGTTCAGCCAACAGACTGTGTGATGCGTGTCATCCGTCAGTCGATCATTACTTCCTGTGAAATTGCGGCCAGCGATAAACCTTTCAAGCCCCAGATAAAAGTAGTGCCGCCTATACAGGCAACCACCGATAAGAAAAATCAGCCGGCCGCTACGGGCAGCCTGAGTCCAAAACCCGCAAAACCCTGATGAAGTATTTCTTAAGGCATAACGGAATCTATCTGTTTGTTTACATCATGGTCCTTGCCGTGCTTGGCTATATTTTACTGCATCATGGCAAAGTGCAAATTCACCTGGTAATTAATGCCTGGGTGGGAAATCCCACCTGGGATTCCTTTTTCAAGTACATCACGCACGTTGGCGATGGGTTGTTTGCCTTTGCGATCATTGTGCTGCTTTTGTTTTTCAGCGTCCGCAAGTCGTTGTATATTTTAGTGTCATACCTTTCGGCGGCCGTGATTTCATCTATTTTGAAATACGTGGTTTATCCTGATACGTTTCGTCCACATTCCACTTTCGGTTACTTTATCAGAGATATTAAGCTGGTGGAAGTGGAAGGCGTAGAAATGGCTTCCATCCGGTCTTTTCCAAGCGGCCACGCCTTGTCGGCTTTTGCCTTGTTTTTTTGTTTGATGTTTACTACCAAAAACCAGGCCCTGAAAGCCCTTTTCTTTCTGCTCGCTTTTGTGTCGTCGTTCAGTAGGTTATACCTTTCCCAACATTGGCTGATCGATGTGTATGTGGGCTCCATCATTGGCGTTGTTTTTTCACTTCTTTTCTACACGGTATTTTATGGTGCGGCGCGATGGCCCATACTCGACGCCAGCTTGCCAAATCTCATTGCTCAATTAAAACAAAAACGTGTTTAAACTACTAAATACCGATTGGAAGGCGCGCATGTTCATCGTGGCGGCGGCAGCTATACTGTTCATTCCTTTTATTGGCAACATGCCATTGTTTGATTGGGACGAGATCAACTTTGCCGAATGCGCCCGCGAAATGCTGGTATCTGGTAACTACTCCAATGTACAACTGTATTTTCAACCGTTTTGGGAAAAACCACCCCTTTTTATCTGGTTGCAGGCCATCAGCATGAACCTCTTCGGCATCAATGAGTTTGCCGCCCGTTTGCCGAATGCGCTTTGTGGCGTTGTGACCCTGCTTGTATTATACCAAACAGGAAAACAACTCAATGATCGCAAGTTTGCTTTGACCTGGACTTTTGTATATGCGGCCACCTTATTGCCTCACCTTTTTTTCAAAAGTGGCATTATCGACCCCTGGTTTAACCTGTTTATCTACAGTGCTGTGTTCTTCCTGGCACAACATACCAATAATCCTGTGGGACGCGAGGGCTATCGAACCGCTTTGCTATCGGGTTTTTTCCTTGGCCTGGCCTTGCTTACCAAAGGCCCGGCGGCATTGCTCCTGGTTGGCCTTACCGTTACAATCTTTTTCATTATGGCAAGGTTCAGGAAAATTTCGGAGTTCAAATTCGTATTGGTGTTTTTCCTCGCCTTTTTCGTAACGGGTTTCAGCTGGTTCGGTGTAGAACTGATAAAAGGCAATGGTTACGTGATCAAAGAATTTATCGACTACCAGATCAGGCTGTTTCAAACCGAAGACAGCGATCATGGCGGGCCATTCCTTTATCATTTTGTTGTATTGCTCATCGGTTGCTTTCCTTCATCGCTGTTCCTTATCCTTGCACACAAGCGCTCGGCACAAGACACACCATACCAAAAGCATACGAAGCGTTGGATGATCATCCTGTTTTGGGTGGTACTGATCCTGTTTTCCATTGTAAAAACCAAAATCGTGCACTATTCGTCGCTGTGTTATTTTCCGCTGACTTACCTCGCCACTTACGCTATTCAAAAACTTATGAGCGGGGAGTTTTTATGGAAACGCTGGTTGCATATAGCGTTCGTTGTACTTACCTCACTCATGGGTCTTGCTTTCATCCTGGTATGTTGCATCCCATTCTTTAAAAATTGGCTTATCGGCAGCGATCTTATCGCTGATCGCTTTGCCGTGGAGAACCTGAGAGCCGATGTAAGCTGGACAGGCTTCGAGTGGCTCATCGGTCTGTTATTTCTGCTACTGATTCTTTTCAGTATTTTCAGGATAAAAGCCGGGAAAATGAAATTTATTTATACCATATTTCTTGCCTCGTTGATCACGGTTTACAGCCTCATCATGGTTGTTACTCCCAAAATTGAACACTATTCGCAACATGCCGCCATCGAGTTTTATAAGATGTGTGCCCGCCACGGCTTCGATGTGGAAACGATCGGCTTCAAGAGCTATGCTACATTGTTTTATGGGAAGTTGTCGCCGCAAACGATGAGCGATCCTGGTTTTAAAGCCTATGCCGTTGAGCGTTTGGCGAGCCTGAGGGCAGAGGGAGAAACCAAAAACCCTGTCATGTACACAGGCCTCATTCATACCAATTGGCTCGAAGTAGGCGATATTAAAGCTCCTGGTTTTTTTGTGGCAAAGATTACCAGTTTGGACGAGATCAGGGAACGGCGTCCGGCCTTGAAAGAACTCTACCGGCAAAATGGTTTTGTGTTTTTTGTCCGTATGCCCGAAACACTACAGCCAGCACCTTAATCATCTGATAAAAAACAATCATGGACGCTCAGCGAAACCCACAGGTAGATGCTTATTTGGAGACTTTTCCTCCGGCAACCCAACAGCTGCTTGCCCAGTTGCGCGAGCTTATTCTAAAGACCGTGCCTGGCGTGGAAGAAACCATTGGCTACCAGATGCCCGCTTATCGCCTGGACGGAGCCCTGGTTTATTTTGCGGGCTATAAACATCACATCGGTTTTTATCCTACGGGTTCAGGCATTGAAGCCTTTAAAAAAGAGCTATCCGTATTCAAAGGTGCAAAAGGTTCTGTGCAGTTTCCACTCGATAAACCATTGCCACTGACATTGATTGCCCGTATTGTCCGGTTTCGTGTAAAAGAGAATCAAGCTAAGGCAAAAGAAAAATTGCTGAAAAAAACGACTGCCAGGGCGAAACGGTCAACAACCGGCACAAAACCGACTCCCGGTCGCTAAGGCTCTCGATTCCTGGTGGCTGAGGCTCTCGATTCCTGGTGGCTGAGGCTCTTGATTCCCGGTGGCTGAGGCTCTCGAAGCCACCGGAACAGATACCTCGAAGCCACCGGAACAAAGCAGTCAGAATCACTCTGCCTTCGAGAACCTCAGGCATCGTTTTTTTGGTGGTTGAGGCTCTCGATTCCCGGTGGCTGAGGCTCTCGATTCCTGGTGGCAGAGGCTCTCGAAGCCACCGCAGCCAATCAATCACAATCACTCTGCCTTCGAGAACCTCAGGCATCGTTTTTTTGGTGGCAGAGGCTCTCGAAGCCACCGGAACAGATACCTCGAAGCCACCGGAACAAAGCAGTC
>DAIUED010000320.1:0-4458 GCA_036845295.1 Bacteroidota bacterium | reverse complement strand
CGCCAACCAGGTTCCGGCTTCCGCCAACAGCCAAGCGGTTGTGGTTTCCGGCCATTCTTGGTCCGGGTTCCAACGGCGTAAACTTGCAATGCGGTGTTGCAATTGCACAAAATCATCGGCCTGGAGATCGAGTAAACTTTCGCCTTCGAGACGGATAGCCTGGCAGATGGCATCCAGTACCAGGTTTTCGTCGGGATTGGCAATGGGTACCGACTTTAATACGATGCTGCCGATCTTCAGCTCTTTGACACTGATCAGTCCACCTTTCCGCGTATCCCAGCTGATGTTTTGCTTTTCTTTTACTAAATGAACCAGGTCCGCAGGATTGAGTGGCGCTGCCAGAAAAATCTTTCCGAGCCCATCACGCAGGTCCATATTGGCTACCGCCAGCCAGGCTTCATGAGCCAGATCGTCTTTATGGCCGGCAGCGGCGAGTTTACCGTTGGCCAGTTGAAACTGCGCATTATTTCCCGGACGGGCAGAAGCAATCCGCTCCGGGTAAGCATAAGCCAACAACAGGCCGGTTTCGTAGGGGTCTATGGGATCGTTACCTGCGTCGATATCAAGCAACCGGCGATAGCTGGCAGCGTTTTTTTCGATGCGGGCGAACTTGTTACCTGCTCCATGGTACTGCCGTGCCCGGCGCAAAGCCTCGATGCGTAAATTAAGATCAATGCCGGTATCCTTTGGCAATGGATCGCGCTCTTCGAGCACTGCCGCGATGTCGCAGGCCAATTGCCTGGCATTTTCTGTGTCTGCCATTAACAGCATGTGGGCGATGCGCGGATGGCAGGCCAGCTGATGGATTTGCTTTCCGTGGGAAGTGATTTTTCCATCCTCGAGCGCCCCGAGCTGATGCAGGGTATCGTAAGCCTGCTGTAGTGAACTCCTGGGCGGCATGGTCAGCCAGCAGAGTTGGGTGACATCGTCGCACCCCCATTTCGACAGCTCGAGCACCAGCGAACAAAGATCTGCCTCCATGATCTCCGGCACGCGATGCGCGGCCATTCGTTCGTGAGTCGCTTTGGTCCATAAGCGATAACATACACCGCTGCTAAGGCGTCCTGCCCTGCCCGCCCGCTGGTCGGCAGCATCGCGCGAAATACGCAGCGTTTCGAGGCGCGACAAACCAGAGGCCGTATCGAAACGCGATGTACGACCAAAACCAGAATCAACAACGATGCGAATGCCTTCGATGGTGAGACTGGTTTCGGCAATGGAGGTTGCCAGCACGATCTTCCGCCGCCCATGGCGATCGGGCATCATGGCGGCGTATTGCGCTTTTTGCGGCAGCATGCCATACAAGGGATGAATGCTAAACTCTGGCAGGCTGCTTTCCAGCATATCGGCACACTGACGGATCTCGCCCTCGCCGGGAAGGAAAGCCAGGAGATCGCCTTCCTGCTCTTTTACAGCCCTCGCCACCGCCTGGGCCATCAATTCCGGAAGCAGGAACTCGTCGGCATCAGTTGTATAAATAACATCTACCGGAAACTGCCTGCCCTGGCTTTCCACCACTGGGGCTTTCAAGAGTTGTTGCAATTGTGGGATGTTGAGCGTGGCCGACATTACCATTAACCTCAGTTCGGGTCGCAATACCTGCTGCGCTTCCCGGCAAAGTGCCAGCGCGAGGTCTGCTTGCAAATTGCGTTCGTGAAACTCGTCGAAGATAACCAACCCGGCCTGCTCCAAGGCATTGTCGTTTTGCAGCATGCGTGTGAGAATGCCTTCTGTCACCACTTCAATGCGTGTCTTTTTTCCGATGCACTGTTCGAAGCGGATGCGGTAGCCGACGGTTTCGCCAACGTTTTCGCCTAATAAATCAGCCATGCGCATGGCAATGCTTCGGGCTGCGAGCCGGCGCGGTTCCAGCATAATGATCTTCCGATCTTGCAGCCACTCCTCGTTCAACAAAGCCAGCGGAAGCAAGGTACTTTTTCCGGCACCGGGCGGCGCGGCAATAATGAGCGTGGGCTCTGCCATCAGGCTCTCGCGCACACGCGGGATAATATCGGCTACTGGAAGCCCTGTTTCAAACGGATCAAACGGCATGAGTGACGGCAAAGGTAATCGAAATGTGTATTGTAAGCCTCATCAGAAATGCAATACAATGAATTTTCTTTTATCAAACTACTAAATGGCGAGGACTTCACCACCCAAGCAGGCCAATAGTCCAAGATCGGAAATAACTTTTAGTGCGAAGAAAAACAATTGATAATTTTGAAAATGGATCGAAAATAGAGCAAGCTGACAACCTCTATAAATTAAAAAGCAAAGTTAAAAACTTCTCATTTATAATGTTTACTTTTTTCTATCGTGCGGGTTACAAACCCGCACCAGCAGAGAAGCGTTCCGAACCTGTCTAAACTTAAAATGCCCAGCTTTCAGCTGGGCATTTTTCATTTTTATTCCTTTGCGTATTCCTGCATGTAATAGGAAGATTTCGGGATTGGCTTACCTTCAAATATTTCTTCGACTTTGGACTTAGCGTTATCCTCTCCTAGTTCATAGGATTTTAATAAATAGTATAAAGCAAAGTTCTTATTTTTGGGATCTAAGTTCTTGAGTTCTGCACCTATCCGCCAACCATTTATAAGATTATAAACACAATAACATGCCTGGCTATTATTATACTTGTTTGCAACAGTTAAAGCTGTCCACAAAAATTCTTCCTGACGTTGCGCTCTGTAATAGTGTGCTTCTGCTAAAGCATAAGCTTTTTCATCCCCTTTCCAAATAGCACAAGCAATTAATGAATCCATATAGACCAAATTATCTATCGAATGACGAGGTTCAAACTCTTGCATTTTCTCTGGCTCCTGCTTTGCGATTGGCTTTTCCTGACAAGCAAGGATACAAAATACACACATCAGAATTAGTAATGCACTTTTCATTTTTCTTCAATTTTTAATTTAGACCCTTTTGTTGGAGCAGGAGTTCCGTTAAACGTATCTTGTTTTTTTCCAACTTTTTTTCCATTCTTATAAAATACCCAACCACCTTTACCCGTATTGACAGGCAGTTGACGAGTTGTTTGTCTTATTCCGACAACATCCATTTTTCCATTTTTTGGATCATATGCCACAAAACCATCAGGTGCTATTACTACCGAGTTAGAATTACTTTTTGAAAGTTCCGCTGAAGTCATTGACGCTATATTATCTTTTCTTTCAATGATATTTCCATTCCCATCAACATATTCGCCATCCGCCCCAGTGTTACAGACAATAAATTTTAATACAATTTTCTTTTTTTCTTCTATGTCTTCTGCAAATTCCGGACTACGTTTTGATAATAATTGGATTAATGAATATCCGCTTTCAGCTCTTGCAGCTTTTTGAGTATTTGGATTTTCATACTCCACTCCACTTAATCCTCCATGACCATAAACTAAAAATACACCGTCATTTACATTTGGATTTAACACATGATGATTATTTGCTGCCTCGCGATAACCTGCATCATCATATGAACCAAACAAATTGATTACAATCGTATCTCCCAACACATCTGTATTTCTAACCGGATTATTCCCCATACTACTGTAAGGTGTTTCAGATTGGTTCCATTTTGGATCTATTTGTTTCCACCTAGCAATGTCCACATCCAGTCCCCTAAAGTGCGTGTAATAATCATTGTTCCCTAATTCATCATTATGCTCCGAACCCTGGTAGCCGTATTTGTTGCCATTGTATGAGCGTAGAACTTTACCAAAAGCAAAATAATCGCTCATGCTGGCGAGGCGATACTCCGGTGCACTGCTGCAGCTGCTTACCACATTATACACCACCCGCACCGAGCCCAGGTGATCGTAGTTGAAATACCTGATCCCATTGCTGCCCTCCAGCTCGGCTACCCGCTCGCGGCCATAGGCATAATGTGTCCAGCTGTCATTATCCATGTCCCACTCTGCCAGCTCCCGGCCCGAGCCATCGCGCAGGTAATAGCTGCTGGCGCTGCTGCCGGTGCTGCTCACCATTTTCTTGTACACGCGGTCGTCGTGGTTGTTGTAGTCGTAATACAGGTCGCTGTAGGCAGCCTGCGTGGTATCGCGGCGGCCATACACATGCTTGGGCAGGTTGCTGCGCATGTAATCCGTGTTCAGCCTGCCCTTGCCAATGATCTGTATCGCCTGGTTGCCGTTCATATCATAGCGGTAGTTTCGTAAAGATACGGAATTCATGGTACTTACCGAATCGATCCCCACAAGACGGTTGCTATTGCCCTCGTAGGCATAGCTCCAGTTCTGCCTTGGCACTGTGGTGCCGGTGTACTTATACAGGGAACGGTCAAGATTGGTCATGTTACCCATTGGGTCGTAGGCCATTTGTTCGTCGCCCATGGCCAGCTTTGGCCCATACACCGGGGCGCCGGCCGAGGCATTGAGCACATTGAGCACCGAAGCATCTGCTTTTTGCAGGCGGTGGGCGCCATCGTAGGCATAGCCGTACACCGTGG
>DAIUED010000319.1:0-4468 GCA_036845295.1 Bacteroidota bacterium | reverse complement strand
CCACCAATGGCTTTTTGCGGGTGGACCTTGCGATGGCTATAGCGCCGGATATGTCGATAGAAAAAGCCCGGAAAGTGGCCATCCAGGCCATGTCGTCGCATGATAAGGTGCTTAAAGAGCCTATTCCTGAAGTAAGCGTGCTAAAAGTAGGTGATGGCATGGTCACACTGGCCATCAGACCATATTGCCAGCAAGCCGATTATTGGGATGTGTTCTTTGGCGTACAGGAATTGGTAAAAGTGGCGTTCGATGAAAACGGCATCGCCGGTCCGGTTCCGCACCGCGTCATCATCAACAAATAGCGCTGATTACCACCGTTTTTAACCGTGGTAAACTCTGGAATAAACAATCAATCCGTTTCGGATCTCTAACACTTCGCCCACGTGCAGGTCAGCTTCGTCCTGCACGTGGCGGATGTATTCCATAAACACTTGCTCATCGTCGGCGGTGAGTTTTACCACTTCGTAACGCAGGCTCGGCAGCCGCTGGAACGCATCCTGCCACCAATCCCTCAGCGACGCTTTGCCCTTTATCAGTCCCTGCGTTTCCGGAAGGCGCGCCTTTAGTTTCGGACTATAATGTTGGGCCTGGTCGTCGTAAAGCGAGAGTAGTTTTTCGAGGTCGTGGCTATTGAACGCTTCGAACCAGGCAGTGGCGATCTGTTTGTTTAAAGAGGATGAAGGTTGCATGCGTTGGTCGTTTTCAAAAAAGTTATGCGGCTGTTTTTTCAGGAATTGTCTGCCCGCCGGTTTTCGTTGTTGTGAGATTTGCCGGCAAAGCTACAGATTTCAACAAGCATGCGGTGCATAAGATCAATGGTTTTTGCTTTCGGCAATTTACAATAAATCGCTTAAATAGTGGTATCTTTCTGCATGCTTAAGCGTGCACTGTATGGCTTGTTGGTTTCGCTACTGGCATGGGCCTGTTCCAAAGAAAAAAAAGCGGTAGATCTTATCGTTCATCACGCCACCATTTATTCTGTTGACTCCGCTTTTGCGGTGTACGAGGCCATGAGCATACGCGACGGAAAGGTGGTGGAGATCGGGAGCAACGAGGCTATCCTCGGCCGGTATGAGGCCAGCCAAGAGATCGACGCCAAAGGCAGATTTATTTATCCGGGTTTTATTGATGCCCATTGTCACTTTACAGGTTATGGCTTAGGGCTGCGGCAAGTGGATCTTACCGGCACCAAATCGTTCGACGAAGTGCTTCACCGCACACAGGACTTTGCCCATCGTGAACAAATTTTACCCGATGGGGTTGAGCGCAAGTTGGATGGAACATCCGAAATGTCGTGGCTCGTGGGTCGGGGCTGGGATCAAAACGATTGGTCGAACCCTGTTTTTCCGGAACGCTTCAGGCTCGATTCGCTTTTTCCGGATAGGCCGGTATTATTGATCCGTATCGACGGCCATGCGGCATTGGCAAATGCAAAGGCGCTTGAGCTGGCAGGTATTACGGCAAAAACATCGGTTACGGGCGGCGAAATACCCTTGGTGCAGCATGCGAAAAAAGGCTTGCAGCCAAGCGGCATGTTAATCGATAATGCGGTGGATCTTGTAAAAGCAGCCATTCCTCCCACCGAAAAAAAAGACTTATATGCTGCGTTGCTGAATGCACAGCAAAATTGTTTTGCGGCAGGTCTCACGACCGTGGATGACGCAGGTGTGATGTATGATGAGGTAGAGGCCATGGATGAACTTCAAAAAGCTGGTAAGCTCAAGATGCGGATTTACGCGATGCTCTCAGACAGTGCGCCCAACTATAAGCGTTATCTCAGCCGTGGCCCGTATAAGACAGACCGTTTGAATGTGCGTTCGTTTAAATTCTATGCCGACGGCGCGCTCGGCTCGCGTGGCGCTTGTTTGTTTCGCGACTATAACGACAAAGCCCATTGGCGTGGGTTTCTGTTGAGCAACATGGAGCATTTCAGAAAATATGCCGATATGGTTGACCGCGGTGGCTTCCAGATGAATACGCATTGCATCGGTGATTCAGCACTCAACATGGTAATGGATATTTACATCAGGCATTGCAATAAAAAGAAAGACCGGCGCTGGCGCATCGAGCATGCGCAGGTAGTAGCACCCGATGACGTGAAGAGTTTCAGCAAAGACATTATTCCATCGGTGCAGCCCACGCATGCCACCAGCGATATGTATTGGGTGGAACAACGCCTGGGGCCTGACCGCTTAAAATATGCTTACGCTTATAAAGAATTGTTGAATGCCGCCGGAACGATAGCCCTAGGAACCGATTTCCCGGTAGAGGATATTTCGGCCATCAAAACGTTTTACGCGGCAGTAACCCGTCAGGATGCCAAAGGTTATCCGCCTGGCGGGTTTCAAATGGAAAATGCACTGGACAGGAAGCAGGCGCTTCGGGGAATGACGGTATGGGCTGCTTATGCCAATTTTGAGGAAAAGGAGAAAGGAAGCCTGGAAGCCGGCAAATTTGCCGATTTTGTGATCCTAGACACCGACCTGATGAACTGCAAGGAACATCTTATTTTAAAAACAAAAATTCTGCAAACCTATATCAATGGCGAGCAGGTTTTTTCATCGAATTGATTGTACTGAATTTCTATGGGATATAAAAGTTTAAAAGCCTGTATCGACGATCTGGAGAAACACGGGCATCTATTAAGGATCAGGGAAGAAGTAGATCCGGAGCTTGAAATGGCGGCTATTCATTTGCGTGTGCACGAAATGGGTGGCCCTGCCTTATTTTTTGAACGTGTGAAAGGCTCCGCTTTTCCATGTGCCTCCAATTTGTTCGGCACGCTCGAGCGAAGCAAGTTTATGTTCCGCGATACCTTGCAGAAAATGCAAACGCTGGTGGAGATCAAGAACAACCCGGTTGCGGCCCTCAAAAACCCCTTTAAGTATGCGCACGTATCGCTGACGGCACTCTCAGCCCTACCCAAAAAAAATCCCTTGTCGAAGCCCGTATTATTCAGGGAAATCACGATCGATCAATTGCCGCTCATCAAGCACTGGCCGATGGATGGAGGGGCATTTGTAACCTTGCCGCAAGTGTACACTGAAGACATCGACAAGCCCGGAATCATGCATGCCAATCTGGGTATGTACCGTATTCAACTCAACGGGAACGATTACATTCTCAACCGCGAAATTGGTTTGCATTATCAAATACACCGTGGTATTGGCGTACATCAAAGTAAGGCAAACCGTAAAGGGCAGCCACTAAAAGTTTCCATATTTGTGGGCGGGCCGCCAAGCCACACGCTGGCAGCGGTAATGCCTTTGCCAGAAGGCCTGAGCGAAATGACGTTTGCCGGTGCACTTGGTAACCGGCGTTTCCGCTATGCATACCAGGATGGCTATTGCCTGAGTACGGATGCTGATTTTGTAATTACCGGCGAGGTGTATCCGCAGGAGAATAAACCCGAAGGACCGTTCGGCGATCACCTGGGCTACTATAGCCTGAAACACGATTTTCCGCTGATGCGTGTGCATAAGGTGTACCACCGCGAAGGCGCCATCTGGCCGTTTACCGTTGTAGGACGACCGCCGCAGGAAGATACCAGTTTCGGACAGTTGATCCATGAAATAACAGGCGACGCGATCCGGCACGAACTGCCTGGGGTAAAAGAAGTGCACGCGGTGGATGCCGCCGGCGTGCATCCCTTACTGCTTGCTATTGGCAGCGAACGCTACACGCCTTACAACCAAACAAAGCAGCCTTCGGAACTGTTGACGATTGCTAACCACATTTTAGGAAAAGGACAGTTAAGTCTGGCCAAATACCTGTTCATTACCGCCGATGATACCAATCAGTTAAGCACTCATGATGAGTCGGCGTTTTATCAGTACATGCTCGAAAGGATAAATTTGCGGCGTGATCTGCATTTCTACACCAATACAAGCATCGATACGCTCGACTACAGTGGAACCGGACTCAATAGCGGAAGTAAACTGGTGGTGGCAGCTTATGGCGATAAACAACGAACACTGGCGCAAGAGGCCGGTTCAGCACTTCGCGAGTTGAGTACATTCAGCAACCCGCAGGTAGCCATTCCGGGTGTGTTGGTGCTACAGGGCGCGCCTTTCGAAACGTATGCAAAAGCAAAAGAAGAGTTTTCGCGACTGGACGAAGAAGTACGGACAAAAGGAACAGATCTCAGCGGGTTTCCGATGATTGTTGTTGCAGATGATGCAACGTTTACAGCCGCTACACTTAAAAACTGGCTGTGGGTAACATTTACACGTTCCAATCCAAGCCACGACATTTACGGCATTAACGCGGCTACGGAGTACAAGCATTTTGCCTGCGATACCATGATCATTGATGCCCGCATCAAACCGCACCATGCTCCGGTGCTGCAGAAAGACCCGGAAGTGGAAAAGAGAGTTGACCGTTTGTTTGAGAAAGGTGGAAGTCTTTACGGCGTCAAATGACCGGTTAGGAAGGCAGGTTTTTCCGTTGCCTCAGGTAAAGTACATCG
>DAIUED010000318.1:0-4473 GCA_036845295.1 Bacteroidota bacterium | reverse complement strand
TGCCAAAATCAGGTGGTGACTTTCAATAGCACTTCTTTCAACAACACCAGCGGCTTAACCTATTCATGGGCTTTTGAAGGCGGTGCTCCGGCAACCTCTACGCTGGCAACCCCATCTGTAACTTATACCCAGGCCGGTGCGTTTTCAACCACGCTTACCATTACCAATTCTGCTGGTACCAGTACAAAAGTACGTTCGGCTTTCCCTAACATTTCATGGCACCCTGACCAGATTAGTTTTCCGGCAAAAGAAGGTTTCGAGAACGCCGCCGGAAATACATTGCCAAATGGCTGGAGGGCGATTAATCCCGATTACTTAACGGTAACCTGGCAAGTGGCTAATTACGGTTCAAACTCTTCGAAATGCATGGTATTACCGAATGCCAACGAGGGTAGCACCATGTTTACCGGAGGTAATGTAGATATGCTCGTTACGCCAATTTACAACCTGAGCAATACATCGAATTTGTCGCTTTCTTTCGACTATTCTTATGCCAGAAAAACAGGTTCCAGCGGCGATGTGTTTAAAGTAGAGTACACAACCGATTGCGGTGGCAACTGGAATTCCCTCAGCGGAACGCCCACATCAACCGTCCTGGCTAATAATACCGGAAGTGTAGTCAATGCCCCATACATTCCATACGATCAATCGAAATGGAAAACCCACACTTACATCTCATCGGCTTTAACGCAGGTGACCAACAAACCGGATGTGCAATTCCGTTTTGTCTTCACGAATAACGCCAGTGGATCGGCTCAAAACCTGTACATCGATAATTTCAATATTTCAGGTACTGTAGGTCTCGAAGAATTGGCGAACACGATCGGGTTGAACATTTACCCGAACCCAACGTCTTCCAGCTCTACCCTCGAGTTTACCTCGCCGCTTGATTCGAAGGCTGCCGTTCGGGTATTTGACGTAACCGGCCGCATTGTAGAAGAGGCTTCATTTACAGCGGCAGCAGGTATTACAAGCAAATACGAAGTAAATAAACAAGCATCTTTGAAATCAGGTATCTACTTTATCACATTAGACCTGAACAACCAGAAAGTAACCAGGAAACTGGTGATCGAATAGATCTTCGTACAAGCTGATTTTTTACCCAGAAAAAGCTCTCCAAAAAAATGGAGAGCTTTTTTGCTTTTGGAAATAAAAAAATGTATATTTGTTAAGATAAATCCCCAATTTATTTATTTTTAATTTCATTACACATGAAACAAGTGTTACTTGCAGCTACAGCTGTGTGCATGCTGAATGCATCTGCCTATTCACAGAATAAGACCATGCCTTGCGGGTCTGATGAAGTGAGGGATTATTTGATGAAAACATTACCGGGGTACAAACAACAAGTAGAGGCGGTCGAAAAGCAAAATGCCATTGCCTTTCAGGATTATCTCGACCGGATGCCGGCGCAAAGAGTCGCTAATTCGGCCTTGCCAACATTTACAATCCCGGTTGTGTTTCACGTATTGCACACCAATGGCCCTGAAAACGTATCGGATGCAGCTTGTATCGCGGCCCTCGATAACGTAAACAAAGATTATGCGCGCCAAAAAGGAGATACTGTAAACATCGATCCGCTTTACGAACCACTGTACGTTAATTCGCGCATTAAATTCGTACTGGCAACCAAAGATCCTTATGGCAATTGCACAAACGGTATCATTCACCATTATGATGAAAATACCGTGTGGAACCAGGACAACATCTACAATTACAAATACTCGACGGTAGGTACCTATAACTGGTCGCCATCGCGCTACCTGAACGTGTACGTGGTAAAAACCATCGTGGGCGACATCCAGGCTGGTGTATCAGTTGGCGGTTATACGTATAAGCCGGGTACTGCGCCAAATGTGGGTTCCGATGCCATTGTACTTTCGCTAGGCCTTCTTTATGATCCGGCGTCCAAAGGCCTGAGTCATGAGATTGGTCACTGGCTGGGCCTTTCGCATACCTTCGACGGCAACGGTGGTTTTCGCAATGCGCAAAGCACGAATAACACCCCGCCATATAATATTGGTTTCAAATGTGGTAACGATGATATTGCCGATACGCCTAAAACGCCGGGCTTTTTGAGTATCTGCCCTTCGTACCTCACCATCAGCGATTCCTGCGATGCCGGTAAACGCCCGAATGTCCACAACATCATGGATTATGCCAGCTGCCCGATCATGTTTACCCAGGGGCAAACCGATAAAATGCGCTTTACGCTGGGTTCCAGCACAGCCAACCGTGATGCGCTCGTGAGCAACCGGAATCTCGCCAGGGTAGGGTACCTGATCGAAACATACACCGTAAATCCAACCAATACCAACGACACTACCTTTTCTTATACCGTGGCGCCAGCTACAACCTGTGGTCCTACAGCAGATTTTTATGCCAACCGTGCGAAATCATGTCAGGGACAAACGGTAGTTTACAACAGCACCTCGTTCAACAACACGGCTGGTTTATCCTACGCCTGGACGTTTGAAGGCGGAGCACCGGCTACATCCACGCTCGCTACCCCATCGGTAACTTACGCTATTCCGGGCAGCTATTCTACGACACTTACTGTAACCAATGCTGCAGGAACCAGTACCAAAGTGCGTAGTCCATTCATAACTACGGCTTGGCACAACGACCAGGTGTCTTACCCGACGTCTGAAGGCTTTGAGTCGTTTGCGGGTGCAGCACCAGCCAATTGGTCGGTGATAAACAAAAATTACGCAACATTATCCTGGGAGCAGGCCAATTTCGGTTCAAATTCGTCTAAATGTATAGTATTGCCGAATGCCAATTATGGCAGCAATGATAATCAGTACAGAAGAAGCAATGTGGATATTCTGGAGACGCCGAACTATAACCTGTCGAATGTGACAAACCTTTCCATGTCGTTCGACTATTCTTACGCACGTCGATACGGTTCTTCGGGTGATGCCTTCAGCGTAGAATACTCGCTCGATTGCGGCGGCAACTGGACGGCTCTTGGATCAACACCTTCTGTGACACAAATGTCGGCTAGTGGTGGCACCATAACTGCGCCTTATATCCCGCTCGATCAGTCGAAATGGGTAACAAAAGTTTACAGCTCGTCGGCGCTTGTTGGGGTAACCAATAAGCCGGATGTAAAATTCCGCTTTGTATTTACGAATACACCGGAGGGCGATGCGCAAAACCTGTACCTTGATAATTTCAACATCAGCGGTACCGTTGGTTTATCCGAACTGGCCAATACCATTGGGCTGAATATGTACCCGAACCCAACTCCAGGCTCTTCGGTAATCGAATTTACCTCTCCTTTGGATGGAAAAGCAATCATATCGGTATTCGATGTTACGGGAAGGATCGTGGAGAATGCGTCATTAACAACAGTTGCCGGTGTGTTGAGCAAGTACGAGATCAACCGCAATGGCATGCTTAAATCGGGTGTTTACTTTGTAAGCCTCGACCTCGACGGACAGAAAGTAACCAAAAAACTCATTGTAGAATAAGGTTTTCAACTGTTTTTACCAGGAAACGTCCCGCCGCCCGGCGGGACGTTTTTTGCTTAAAATGCCTTCGTGAAATCATTAAAACTGTATATTTGCGGCTCTCAAACGAGTAAACGATCAAAACCGCAGAAAACACATGAAATTCTTACGCTTTTATATTTTATACCGATTACAGATCATTATTGCCCTGGTTGTGTTGGGTGTGTTGGCGCACCTGTACCTGGATCCGGTAACGGCCTGGATCTGCTACATTCTGGCATTTTTTTCCCTGCTGCTTTATTTCATGATCGGCACCATGCGCCTGGTACAAGAGGCCGTGCAGGAAGGTGATGTGGACAAAGCCATGGAGTACATGAACAAGATCAAGTTTCCACGTTTGCTGTTCAAACCCGTTCGGTCGGGCTATTATGTGTTGCAAAGCAACCTGTCGATGGCCACCAACGACCTCGACAAAGCAGAGTCTAACATTCGCAAGAGCCTTAAGATCAAATCGAAAATTGCCGGCGACATGGAAGGCTCAAACCTTATGCAGCTGGGCTTTATCGAGTTGAAAAAAGGTAACACCAAACAGGCGCGCCTTCACCTGTTAGAAGCTGTTAAAGTTGGCATTCCCGACAAAGACAGCATGGCCGCAGCGTATTTACAGCTGTGCAATATCGAAGCACAACGCATGCAGTACAAAATTGCCAAGCAGTATTTTAAAAAAGCCAAAGAGCAGAAGCCTAAAGCCGAAGAGATTGTGAGTCAGCTCAAGGCCATGGAAAAGCAAATTGCCCGCATGCCGGGTTAAGACATGAAAAGCTGAACGGTAGTTCAGCTTTTTTTCTGGGAAATAGATGTGATATCGTAAAGATCAGGAGGGCGTCTTGCCTGGCTTCGAGAGCCTCAGCCGGCAAACAACAGCCTCGGCAGCAAATAAAAAGGATTCTGCTGCAATCTTTGCTGGCTTCGAGAGCCTCAGCCGGCAAACAACAGCCTCGGCAGCAAATAAAAAGGA
>DAIUED010000317.1:0-4479 GCA_036845295.1 Bacteroidota bacterium | reverse complement strand
GAGCTTGCATCCCAACTCACCAGGCTATCGGTTGATCCTGAACAATATTTTATTTCCTGCTGCCAAAAAGAAAAAACAAAAAACCTGATCGCTCCATTAGTCTAACACGATCCAACACATTCCTTTCACACTGAAGAACAGTGTCTTTTTCTATTCGCTGAAATAACTTCTTACCTCATCACGCAGGTTGTACCGACTGGCCATGACCTCGCCATAGGCGCCGGCACTGCGAATGGCAATCAGGTCGCCCCGTTGTGTCTGCGGCAAATCCACCGCTTTGCCGAAACAATCGCTGCTCTCGCAAATAGGACCTACCACGTCGTATTTGAGTATATTACCCGAAACAGAACTAATATTCTGAATACGATGGTAAGCCTGATACAGCGCGGGCCTGATCAGTTCCGTCATACCGGCATCGAGGATCGCGAAATTGGTGTTAATGCCATTCTTAATGTACAAGACCCGACTGATCAGGCTGCCACATTGCGCCACAATAGCGCGGCCCAATTCGAAGTGAAGTTGCTGTTGAGGCCGCAGTTCGAGAAAATCGCTGAACACTTTAAAATACGCTGCAAAATCAATAATTGGTTCAGCGTCGGGCTCGCTGTAGTTGATACCAACGCCACCACCAACGTTGATCGCCGGCAGATCGAAGCCCTGCTGCAAAAAGTATGCATTGATCTCGTTAACCTTTACACACAACTGCCTGAAAGGCTGAAGATCGGTTATTTGTGAGCCGATGTGAAAGTGCAAGCCTATTAACTGCACATGTTTCAGTGTTCTGATGAGTGCGATAACATCTGCAAACTCATACGGATTGATCCCGAATTTATTTTCCTCCAAACCAGTGGTAATGTATTTGTGCGTGTGTGCATCTACATTGGGATTGATGCGCAAGGCCACAGACGCGACTTTATTCTTCGCACCCGCAAGCTCATCAAGCACTTGCAACTCGTGCATGCTCTCGCAGTTGAAACAAAAGATATCTTTGCCAAGCGCGTAAGCGATCTCCGCATCGCTTTTCCCCACACCTGCAAACACAATCGACGCCGGCTGAAACCCGCTTTCATAGGCACGCTTCACTTCATTTCCGCTCACACAATCGGCCCCGAGGCCAGCCTCAAGAATATACCTGAGAATACCCGGATTGGCATTGGCTTTCAATGCATAGTGTACATGATAGCCATAACGCTGGCTCTCCTGTACTACCGCAGACAATGTGCGTTTCAGCAGCGCGGTATCATAATAGTAAAAGGGTGTTTGATGGCGTTGCCATGTTTCTATCAGTTCGTTGTTGAATGTCATAAACAAAAAGCCTTCGTGATTATTACGCTTGTTTTTCTTCGTTGTAGCCAAATAAGAAGCTGTTCAGCGAAACCAAGGCTTCTTTCTTATGATGCGCACTGACGAGTACACTCACATTGTTGGCACTGCCGCCGTAGGAGATCATCCGCAGCGGGATATTTTTAAACGCTTCCAACACTTTAAAGCCGTACCCGGATTTTGTTTTCGGAATATACCCCACAATACAGATAATGGTTTGATCCTCTTCATAATCTACATGAGCGAAATCACGCAACTCCTTCACGATCTCTTTCAGGTACTTTGTATTATCGATGGTTAGCGATACGGCGATCTCGGATGTGGTGATCATGTCGATCGATGTCTTATAACGTTCAAAAATTTCGAATACAGCCCGAAGGAAACCATGAGCCAGCAACATGCGATCACTTTTAATGTTGATGGCACAGATACCATCTTTGGCTGCTACCGCTTTGATGCCCTCTGCAGGCTCTATATTGGAAATGCGGGTTCCCGGAGCTTCGGGTTGCATGGTGTTTTTGAGCAACACCGGAATGTTTCGTTTTTGTGCGGGTAAGATGCAGGTAGGATGCAGGATCTTTGCGCCGAAATAGGCCAGTTCTGCTGCCTCATCGAAACTCAGTTCATGGATCGGGTGCGTTTTCGAAACTACCCTCGGATCGTTGTTGTGCATTCCGTCGATGTCGGTCCATATTTGCACCTCCTCTGCCCTGATGGCCGCGCCGATAATGGATGCCGTGTAATCGCTCCCACCACGCTTGAGGTTATCGATCTCGCCGAACGCATTGCGGCAAATGTAACCCTGTGTAATAAACAAGTCCGTGCCGGCATGCTTTGCCAACTCCGCTTCCAGGTTTTTCTCGATGTAAGGCAGATCCGGTTCATCGTTGCCATCAATACGCATAAAGTTAAGTGCTGGCAGCAACGCAGCCTGTGTACCCGTTTCCTGCAAATAGAAGAAAAACAAAGCCGTACTCAGTAATTCGCCCTGGGCCAGAATGGCTTTTTCCTCATTGGCCGTAAACATATCCAATGTAAACGAGCGCAGGTAGTTGAAATGATTTTTCACGAGATCGGTGCCTTTACCCTGGTATTCCGGTTCGCCGTATAAATCCTGAACTTCCTTCAGGTATTTTTGCTCCAGGCTGTCAATGGCTTCATTTGCCTTTTGATGCAGCTTCTGGTATAACAACTGACAGATATCTACCAAGGCATTAGTTGTTCCACTCATGGCAGACAATACCACGATCTTCCTGCCTGGATGACTGATAAGTTTTACAAGTGCTTTCATGCGGACGGCGCTGCCGACACTGGTTCCTCCGAATTTTAAAATAATCATGGTGCTGAAAATATTCAATAATAGCCCAAAGGCCCGTTAATGTAATAAAGTAAAGTTGGTGTTTTAGGTGTGCCCGGACCACCTGTGGCCCATCTGCACGCAATGATTTAGCGGCTCTGGCGAACCTTACACTTCTTCTTTATGCAGAACGTGCTGCTCATGTGCGCTACAAAGAAACCATTATTTTTTAATTCTACAAAAAAAGCCCTGTAAAATACAGGGCTTCTTGGTATAAATAATCAGATCTTTATTGTTTTAAGACTTTGTATGTTCTGGCAACATCTTTGGTTTGGAGTTTCAGGTAGTAGATGCCAGTGGCAAGCTCTGCAATATCGATGTTTTTGCTAAGCATTCCGTTGCCCCTCAACGCATCGTTGTACACCAAACGACCATCAACAGTGGTAATTTGTATTGTAGCATCAATCTCTGCCGAAGCAGTTACTTCGAGTGTAAAGATGCCGCTGTTCGGGTTAGGGAATACATTGAGGCCAAGTTCGTTTTCAAGTTCTTCGACACCAACACAGGCATATACACGAAGGGTATCGGCGGCGATGTTTGAACAGCCGTTCGGCCCGGTGTAACTATATAAGATCACATAGGTTCCCTGGCCTGCAGACGCGGCATTAAAGCTATTGCCGGTAACACCTGAGCCAATATATGTACCACCGGCTGGTGTGCCTTCAGTAAGCGGACGCCCGTTGTTATCTGTCGGACAGAAAATCTCTGGATTGGCAAACGTCAAGCCTACAGTTGGTAACGGTTTCACGGTAATGTTTACGGCATCGGACTGCTTGCAGCTACTCGGATGTGTTACCATAACTGAATAAGTTCCCGGTGACGACACTGTAATAGAAGAGGCCGTTGACCCTGTACTCCACAGGTATGAGGAACCCGGATTACCTGCATAAAGCACCATCGACGAACCTTGGCAGTAACCTGTGTCAGGTCCCAAAGTTACTACCGGAGAAACTCCCTGGGTAATACGAACAGTATCAGTACCTACACAACCATTGGCTCCCGTTACCCGCACCCAATATTTACCGGGGCCCGTAATGCTGATGGTTTGGCTTACGAAATTGGTATTCCATAGATAGCTGCTTCCTGTAATGTGCGGGCTAAGCGTCACCGGCATCGAACACACCAGCGAGTCGCTGCCAAGGTTAGGCAACGGCGTTGGTTTAATTTCTACATGAATGGTTTCGCGTGTGGTACATCCCGGATAAGAAGACACAAGTGTGTAGTTGGTAGAGGCAGGCGCCGTAATTGTTGGACTTCCAGCCGAAACAGACGAAACACCTGTCGATGGGCTCCAGGTATAAGTAACAGGAATTACCTGATCGAAGAAAATGTCAGGGCGATTGTTTGCTGCAGCCGTCACCACAGTCGTATTGGAACACACAGCTGCCGTATTGCTGGCGGCATACCATACCGACGATGAAAAAGGTGTGCTGCTGGAACTAAACGACACGTTGGCAGAGGTGGTATTGGACTGCAGGTAATTGTTGAAGCAGGTCTCAACGATTAGATTGGATGTTCCGTTCCAATTGAATGGTGTTGAGAGCGTGTGGCGGTTAATCCCTAACGCTGGTGTGTAATTTGAAACTGCATAAGCACTTGGAACCCCGCCTTGGAATGCAGTAAGACTGGTGAGTGTGGTTGTCGCAATGCCAATGTTAACGTTATCGAGAGCAGACGCATTGTTAAGGTTGATGGCATTGAACCCTACTTAGGTGATGTTTCCAGCAGTAAGGCCGGCAGCCGTTAGTTCCGTTGCCAGGATCAGGAACTGATGTTTGGCGCCATGAAAAGTGTTTCCG
>DAIUED010000316.1:0-4485 GCA_036845295.1 Bacteroidota bacterium | reverse complement strand
TATTTTAGCCATAGGTGTACACCCCGACGACGTGGAACTGTCGGCTTCGGGCACCTTATTAAAACACATCGCCTTTGGCAAAAAAGCAGGCATCCTCGATTTAACGCGTGGTGAACTGGGAACCCGTGGCAACCCGGCATTGAGGACGGAAGAGGCGATGAAAGCTGCGCAAATTCTGGGCTTAAGCATGCGCGAACAGCTTACCATGGCTGATGGCTTTTTTGAAAATAACGAAAGCAATCAGAAACACATCATCCGCGTGATTCGCAAGTATCAACCGGAAATTGTGCTGTGCAATGCCATTAACGACCGCCACCCCGATCATGGGCGTGCCGCCAAGCTCGTATCCGATGCTTGTTTTTACAGCGGCCTGGTAAAGGTGGAAACCAGGGGCGACGACCATCATCTACAAGCGGCCTGGCGACCTAAAGCCATTTATCACTACGTTCAGGATCGTTACCTGAAGCCTGATTTTGTAGTGGATATCACCGCTTACATGGACAAAAAAATGGAAAGCGTAATGGCTTACAGCTCTCAATTCTACGATCCGAGTTCAAAAGAACCCGAAACCCCGATCTCAAGCCGCGATTTTGTGGAAAACATCAAATCCAAAGCCATGATCTTTGGCCGCGATATCCAGGCTACTTATGCCGAAGGTTTTACCGTGGAAAGGCACATCGGCGTTGAAAACCTTTTTGACCTCAGGTAGTCCCGTCCGGCTAACCGGGAAATGCTTTCTCCCTATTTAATACCGAAATATTGGCCCAGCGCCGCCAGCTGTGTGCTATTGCTCATGATGGCTTTAAGGGCATTGTTCTTGTCGAGGTTCAGTTTAGACTCAGCCACATTCAAGGCTGCCTGTGTGATGGCGTTATTCTTTAACTGGTCGTAAAGCCCTTTCTTGTCGGTGTAGTATTTGAGCAACGTGGTATATACGCTTGACTTTTGAAGTGCGGTGAGGCCCAGCTTGGAGGCCATGCTTTCTGCAAGTACGGTGGCTTCCTGCACCGGAAATATTTCCGAAACTTGTTTCATTACGCCTTGCTGGGTGGCACAGGAAACAATCATCAGGGAACAGGCAATAGCAATCAGGGAAACTAATTTTTTCATAGAAAATAAAAGGTGTTAATCGTAAAAGGTCCGGGGCAGGCATTTACCCGGTATGTGGTAAATACGGTGCAAATTTATCGTTTAATTAGCGGAATGAAAAAAAATTAACATTCCGCTAGCTTAAGCTTAACCCGCTCAGTCCTTTTCCCAACGCCTTGTAGGCCGACCTTCCTGCCGCTCTACTTTCCAATGCTCGGCCCTTGCACGCCGCAGCAACTTTACCCGAAGCCGCTTGGGGTAAAAATTTGTGAGGATTATTCCTACCCGTGTGCGCTTACGGCAAATACCGGTCACACTGAGCACATCGTATGCGGCGGCAGCGCAACGCATGCCAAAAAACGCGTAATCATAAGGCGATGAATCCAGGTAGTGCCGTTCGAGTTCCTTGAACTGCTGCATTTGCACGTCATTTACCGGAATGTAAATGGTGGCGGTTTTCAGCTGGCCGGTATCGCCGCACCATACCAGGTTGCTATCCAGCCGGTAACAGCCCACGATACGGCGCCGTTGTCCGAAAATGTGCCATTGGCCTTTATTGGGGCCAAAACTAAAAATATCGTTATTGGCCTCCATGTACACATGACCGCCGTGAATACCGCCGAAATATTTCTTTTCCACCGACCGGCTGGCATGCCTGGGTTTAGATCCGTAAATGAAATGCAGTTTAAAAAAGAGGCTGTCGCCTGCCAATACAGGTAGTACAGAACATACAAAAAGCAAAAAACAGGAAAGAGCGCGAAAAGACATTACATCACGCGCAAATTATCGAGTGTATCTTTGGAATAAAAAAAGTTAATGAAATTAAGTACCGAAAAATGGGGTACGGAATTTCCGCTTCTTGAACTATGCTGAGTAGCTGTGTTCATCGGTTTATCGGGAGTTGTTTTAGGAGCTGCGACTTTTTCGGCAGGTTGAGCCTTTACAATCTGTGGGTGTTTCACACAATCTTTCGGCTGTTGTTGCTGTTGTTTCGATACAGACGTGGTTGCATGTACTCTGAGCAAACAAACAAATAGAAACACGTAGATAAAGGCTAATGTCTTCATTACAATAGATTTAGATAAATCAAATGTAATTTTTTTTTTTAAATAAACAAATACCGCTCATACAGACGGTATCAGACCGCCTTAACCGATCTTACTCCACGAATGCCGGCTTTGTTGTGCCCGGCGGAGCCCTTCTGCAAGCAATTGGTTTTCGGGCGATTCAAGAGCCGGATCTTCGTTCAGGATAGCCTGCGCTGCCGAACGTGCCAGTTGCAGTGTTTGTCCGTCGTGCACCAGGTCGGCAATTTTAAGATCGAGCACGCCGCTTTGCTGCGTTCCGTCGAGGTCGCCCGGCCCTCTGAGTTTCAGATCCACTTCACTGATCTCAAAGCCGTCGTTGGTGCGAACCATGGTTTCCATACGGAGTTTGCTATCAGCACCAAGTTTATAGGAAGTCATCAGGATGCAATACGATTTTTCGGCCCCACGCCCTACCCGGCCCCGCAACTGATGTAGCTGTGATAAGCCGAAGCGCTCTGCACTTTCGATGACCATAACGCTGGCATTGGGAATATTCACCCCTACTTCAATAACCGTCGTTGCCACCATTATTTGCGTTTCGTGCTTGATGAATCGCTGCATCTCGAACTCTTTTTGTTGCGGCGTGAGTTTACCATGCACGATGCTGATTTGGTATTCGGGCGGCGGAAAATCATGAAGCAAGGCATCATAGCCGTTCTGCAAATTCTGGTAATCCATTTTCTCACTTTCCTGTATCAGCGGGTACACAATGTAAACCTGACGGCCAAGCGCAATTTCGCTTTTCAGAAATCCAATCAATCTGAGGCGTTGATTTTCCATGAAATGCATGGTGGTAATTGGTTTGCGGCCAGGCGGCAACTCATCGATCACCGACGTGTCGAGATCGCCGTAAAGTGTCATGGCAAGTGTACGCGGGATAGGCGTAGCCGTCATGATCAGTACATGCGGTGGTTGCGTGTTTTTGCGATGCATCTTGGCGCGCTGTGCCACACCAAAACGGTGTTGCTCGTCGATCACTACCAGGCCGAGGTTGCGGAATACCACAGCATCTTCTATCAGCGCGTGCGTACCAACCAGGATGTGAATCGCCCCCGATTCGAGGCCCGCATGAAGTTCACGGCGAGACTTGGCCTTGGTAGAACCCGTAAGCAACACTACGCGGATACCGATTGGCTCAACGAGTGTCGATATGGTTTCGAAATGCTGTTTTGCCAAAATTTCGGTAGGCGCCATCAGGCAGGCCTGAAAATCGTTGTCGGCAGCCAGCAGCATACTAAGCAAGGCTACCAGTGTTTTACCGCTACCCACGTCGCCCTGCACCAACCGGCTCATCTGCTTACCGGATCCCATGTCGGCTCTGATCTCTTTTACCACGCGTTTTTGTGCATTGGTAAGCTGGAAAGGCAAGTGCTGATTATAAAACGTATTAAAAAGATCACCTACTTTATTGAACACAAAACCGGCTGAAGCGGCATGCCGCACAAGGTTGCTCCGCAACAGTTTCAATTGTACAAAAAACAACTCTTCGAATTTCAGGCGGAAGCGTGCTTTGTCGAGCAATTGGCGGGAATCAGGAAAATGCACCTGTTGGCAGGCCTCGAGTCTCGACATCAGGCTAAAATCTTCAAGGAGCGAACGGGTAAGGGTTTCCGGCATATTTTGCTCATTGAGCTGTGATACCAGCACGCGCATCGTTTTCCGGATGCCTTCGCTATCGAGGTTTTTAAATTTCAGTTTTTCGGTGCTGTTGTACACAGCCTGGAAAGCCGATGCAACCACCGGCACGCCAGGTACGATGGCTTCGATATCAGGATGCGCCATATTGAAGCGTCCCATGAATGCAGTTGCTTTTCCGTAAACAATGTATTCTGTATCCGACCTCAGTTTCTCGGCCATCCATTTTGCGCCCTGAAACCATACCAGGTCGATGCTACCCGTTTGATCCCTGAACTTGGCGACCAGGCGTTTGGTTCGTTTATCACCCACAAACTGAAGTTCGGTAACCTTGCCGCGCAGTTGGTAGGAGGCGCCGTCCTCATTGACATCGCATACAGACCAAAATTGGGTTTTATCTACATACCGGAAAGGATAGTGGGTGAGAAAATCGCGATAGGTAAATATCCCAAGCTCTTTTTGCAGGGCTTCGGCCCGCAACGTGCCGATACCTTTGAGATACACGACCGAAATATCCAGAAACGAATGCGGATTGTTCATGCAAAGGCAAATTTACTACACCTTGCCTGTTAATACAATTTTAGCGGCGCGTTTTGTGCCGATTTATTCTGGCGTACATTTGCCGGAGTGAAACGCCTGATGTTTATATTGGTGCTATTTACCGCCTTTTCGG
>DAIUED010000315.1:0-4489 GCA_036845295.1 Bacteroidota bacterium | reverse complement strand
CAAACCTGCCACCAAACGCTTCGAACCGGAGCATGGCTGGACTTTTCACGGGCACGAAGTAAAAGGCGCTAAAATGGTGCCGAAAATCTTTGAACACTTGCGTCTTCCGCTCAACGACCGCATGAAATATGTGCAGAAACTGGTTTTGCTGCATTTACGACCTATTGTACTTGCCAAAACCGAGATCACCGACAGCGCAGTGCGCCGCGTGTTGTTTGAAGCCGGCGATGACATCGACGACCTGATGCTTTTGTGCGAAGCCGATATTACCACCAAAAATCCGAATAAGGTAAAGCGTTATTTACACAACTTCGGCATTGTGAGGCAAAAGCTGGAAGAGCTTGAAGAAAAAGACCGGATCCGCAACTGGCAGCCACCGGTAAGCGGCGAAGAAATCATGACCATTTTCGAGCTCCCACCATGCAAATTGGTCGGCGATCTTAAAAATGCCTTGAAAGATGCCATACTGGATGGCATCATACCTAACGAACGGGAAGCTGCTTTGACATTTTTGCAAGCAAAAGCCAAAGAAATTGCGTAATTTTATCTTAGTTCAACTGTTTGCAGCATGGCTTCTACCCTACATCAAGAATTAACTACACTGGCCGAACAGGGCGATTATAGCCAGCTTTCGCGCAAATTGCTGGACCTTTCGGTAGAATATACCCTGGAGCCATCCACGGAACAGCAAATATATGCTTTTCGTAAGGCGTACCTTTATGCCACTGAAGCATCGAAACCTTCTCTGGAAGACGGCGCCCGAAATCTTGTTACTGCTGTAAAAAATATCCCATTTTCATATAGCAACAGAACGGATGCTTTGCTGGTATGCGATGCTAAAAACATCAGCAAACGGTTCCTTAATGGACGTTCACCTTTCATGCTGCGCCCGCTCGACGTACAATTGAAGTTCGGCGAAATTACCGGCATTGTCGGCGAGAACGGAAATGGAAAAACAACCTTGTTGCGCATACTGGCCGGCGAACTTTCGAGCGATAGCGGGAACATTACCTATCCGGCCCTCAATGCCGATGATACAGGCTGGTACGATGTGAAATCACAGTTTGCATTTATCCCGCAACGCATTCCGCGCTGGTATGGAAGCCTTCTCGACAATCTTCGTTTTTTTGCCAGCATCCATGGTCTGCAAAGTGCCGAAAACACCAAACAAATCGAATACATTTTATTTCGGTTGGGGCTCGACAAGTTCCGCGACTTGAAATGGAGTGAGCTTTCGAGCGGGTATCGCCTGCGTTTCGAACTGGCCAAAACGATTATGAGGCGCCCTAAGCTGATCCTGCTTGATGAGCCCTTGGCTAACCTCGACATCAATGCCCAGCAGCTTTTTTTGCAAGACCTTACGTTTTTTGCACGCTCCGAAAAACACCCGCTAAGCATTGTCCTAAGTTCCCAGCAACTGCACGAAGTAGAAAGCATTGCCAACAACATCATTTTCATCAAACAAGGCGAAACGATCTATAATGGCAACCAAACCGAATTTGCTACCGGTCGTGTCACTAATACGTTTGAAGTTACCGGCTCCTTTACCCGGGAGCAGCTACAACTGATTTTTAAAGATTACTCGGTAAAAATCGAAGATGCCGGAACAACCACTGTGGTTACGGTAAATAAGGAAATCAACAACGATATTTTCCTGCAAACACTTTTGTCGAACAAAATCAGTGTGAGCTATTTCCGCGATATCAGTACTTCTACGCGTAAATTATTTCATAAAGACATCTAATATTACGGTTCGAAACGAGTTTCCGGACCAACAGCTACTGCGATCACAGCCCCACACATCTTTCTTGAAATTATCCGTACTTTAGGACCATGTGGCAACAACTTATTTTGGTGTGTATTCTTGCAGCTCTTTCAGCCAGCGCACAACACGGCAATTTTAAAAAGCCCTTAACCCGTGAGGATACCTTATTTCTCAAAAAAACAGCCGAAGAGTGTTTTCATTTCAATCCCAAACTTCAGTTTTCGTACAACAATACTGATTTAGCTAACGACACGCCGACAAAAGGTGATCTTCCAGCCAATAACCAAAACATCCAAATTTTAGAGGAAGCTATCCGCAACCATCCTGGCGACGCCGGTCTGTACATGGAGCTATCAGGCATGTATGGCAGGCTCGGCCAAACGAATCAGGCCCGTGAAGCCCGCAAAAAGGCTTTCGACGCTGCAAACCTGCTGGCGCTGCAACATCCAGACAGTGCACAAATGCAGGTGAGCATTGGAGAAATATACATGAGCGCCTTATTGATGGACAGCTCGCTTGCGTGCTATCGCCGCGCCATTGCCCTTCAGCCTCTCAATAAAGACGCCAATCGCCTTATTCCATTTATTCATATCCTGAACGGGCATTTCGATTCGGCCTATGCCTTCATTAACCGCCAAATCCGCACCTATCCCACAAGCTATGAAACACACGAGGCACTTCCGGTTTATTACATTTACAAGTTTTACGATCAACTTCATAAATACAGCCGTCTCCGCCATTTAGACGAAAGCAAGTTATTCCCGGAGAACATTTTGGGGATGAAACTTTTGAAAGATTACTATGATGAAGACCCAGGCGACTTTAAACGCGAGTATTTATATCGTGTTACTTACCAGGTATGTTACTCAACGCTTATCACCTATAAAACAGTTAACGACAGCCTCTTCAATCCCCGGCAAATCCGTTTTTCGGTAAGTCTGAAAGACGCTGAAAAACTCCGTGAGCAGGAGTTATTCTTCAAAAAACACCTGAAAGGTAAAACCCCGGCCAACAAATACCTGGTGAATAAGGCACTCGGGAATATCTGCCTTCTCACCAATCGGCCGGGAGAAGCGATCCCTTTCCTTCAAAAAACCATTAAACTAAAGCCTGTAAAATACAGCACGGTTGGCAACAATGCGTCCGAAGATTACGACAATCTGCTAACGGCTTATTTTTTACAGAAAGACACCCTGGCTTACGAAGCCTGCCTGCAAAAAAAGATCAAAGAGTTACCTGCCATCGACCCGGTAGCGACCGATTACATCAATGCCGGAAAGATCGCCATCAGCCGGCGACAGCTCGCCTTTGCAGAAATTGCTTTCGAACGGGCGCTGCAACTCGACAGTACCCAGGCCGATGCCTGCCTCGGTCTTGCCTTGTTGTGTTTTCGTAAAGACGACCGTGAGGGAGCGCTCAGATACATCAATCAGGCATTTGCCATGGATGTACACACCTGGGAATTGTATGTGCTATACGGCATTGTTTCTCTTTGTAACCGCGATCCGGTCAATGCTTTCGAAGCCTTTAAAGAAGCGAGGAAGTTGCACAACAGCACCTGGATCAAAACCGACCTGATGGAAAAATACTTTGACATATTTTAGATGGCAACCTCAGAAGACATCATCACCCATACCAAACACTGGATCAAATCAGTGGTTATCGATTGCAATTTTTGTCCATTTGCCGCGCGGGTGTATCAACAACAAAGCATTCATTATACTATTAGCAAGGGCTTAGCAGCGAAAGACGCCTTACCACTGGTAAAAGCCGAACTCGAATGGCTGGACGCCAATGCATCGACAGAAACGTCTTTTGTTATTTTCCAGGATAGTTTCGCAGATTTCGACGATTACCTGGGACTTGTAAAAAAAGCAGAGCGGCTTTTAGCCAAAGAAGGGGATGAAGGTGTTTACCAGATTGCCAGTTTTCACCCACACTACTGTTTCAATGGTTGCGATGAAGACGATGCCGCCAATTACACCAACCGGTCGCCCTACCCGATGCTACATCTGCTTCGCGAAGACAGCCTGGAAAATGCCCTCCGTTTTTTCAAACATCCCGAATCGATTCCGGAAAACAACATCGCGTTTGCCCGTAGCAAAGGGCTGGCCTACATGCAAATGCTTCTTGCGGCGTGCCGCTAGTGTTTTTAAGGTTATTTAATTTTAAAATGCTGGGCTTGTTTCCTATCTTTATCATTATGCGCCGAATTTTCAGGAACATTCATGTCTTAGCCGTATTTTTTTCGCTGATGGCACTTTCCTGCACCAAGGATTCCGCGCCTATGCAATTCGGCGATTACCCAACAGAGATCGGGCAGATCATGAATTATAAATGCGCGACATCGGGTTGCCATAATTCAATTAGTGCCGCTGGTTCGGCCGGCCTTGATCTTAGCAGCTATTCCAGCCTGTTCAATGGCTCTACCAGCGGCTCGCCTGTAATTCCATACCGTAGCGATTTCTCCTCGCTGTGTTACTTTATCAACACTTACAACGAGTACGGGCCGCAAAACCAACCCACGATGCCACTTAACGGAACGGCGCTAAGCCGCGAAGAGGTAAAGACGATTAAGGATTGGATCGATCGGGGTGCACCTGATATCAACGGCAAAGTAATGTGGAGCGACGACGACCGTCGAAAAAAATATTACGTGCTTAACCAGGGATGCGATGTGGTAACTGTGTTCGAGGCTAAAACACAGCTACCTATCCGTTACAT
>DAIUED010000314.1:620-4496 GCA_036845295.1 Bacteroidota bacterium | reverse complement strand
TGTTCACCGGAAGCGTACCGCTTGCTACCCAAATGAGGTCGATCATATACGACTCGGTAGCTGATAGTGGGAACGAGGGTTGCAGAATGGCAGTGGTGGAGCTGGTGCCGGAACCGGATGTGTTAGACACACCCAGCACCAGCGAGTCGTTGGAGGCCATGCGCAGGCGTATCACAAGGATCTGGCCTGAAGGCGACTGAGCCGAATCTGTTTGCACTGTAACACCGGTAACGGTTACGCCGGGTGGCGGCGTGGCGTATGGGCTCGTGTAGTATAAGCTCTTGATAAGCGTTGACGTAGGCATGGTTTCTTGGTTTTAGGTTAGTAACGTTTGTGCTTTAAAGCCGATGTATAGTCGCGGTGCAAATGCGACGGGATGCGCGGCAGGATGTAATCCAGATCGTGGTATGCTTCCCTCGAGCGTTGTTTCATCGTTTCCTGGTCGCCGGATAAGATGCCACCTGTGTAGTACGATGCCATTGCCTGTGGGAAGTCATTGGCATTTCTTTCCTCTGGATTGCCTAATGCAAGGCCGTAGAACATGTCGTCTGCTTTGATCGGGCTGCATTCGATGATTACGGATGCGCCTTCGTCGGTCATCACTGTATCGCCTACTACCAGGTGCGAGATCATGCGGCATTTGCTGTCAGACATAAACACCATGTGGTTTTCGGTGGCCACGAGGGTTTTGCCGTTTTTGGTCACGAGTTTGTAAATTTCATTTTTGCCTTTCGCTGGATCCGAACTGTGGCGGCCAAGCACGGTCGCTACCACGGCGAGGCTTTTTCCATTGGCTGTTTTCACACGGCAGGTTTCGTTGATCTCTTCAATCGGCTTTTGCGAGCCGTCTTCCAGGGTTACTAAAGTTCCTTTCGCAGCGCAGTGCCACCAGAAGTAGAGCGGAGCGATTTCGGTACAGTTCACTGATTTCTCTTCCGGTGAACCGGTAGAGCACACGTAAAATGGTGGAGCCGACATGCCGCCGTTGAGTGGGATGGAGTTGAAAGCGAAATAGTAATAGCTGATCACTTCCAATGCCATTGAGCAAGAGTCGTACACGAGTGATGCCGTTGAGGCGTAGCCACGCCCGTCGAATGGGTAATTAAAGGTGAGCCTGTTGCCGGACGCGGTGATACCGTTAACGAAAGCGGTGTCAGACGTATGGCGCGGCACGTAGGTGGAAGAACCACCGGTGTTGTTTACAATCACATTGGTCGTCATGTCGGAAGCCGTAAGCGAGGGGCGGTCGATAATGCCACTCAGATCAACATAGCCGGTGAATGGAACGATCAGGTAAGGATTGTCTTCGTTGGCGCTAGGCTCCACATAAATGTAATCGGTGTTGGATGGCGGCGGATAGCCGGCAGTGCGGCCTACAGCAATTTCTACAGCAGTGTTCCCCGAGTGCTTAATAACCGGATCGTTTACATGGCATTGCACTCCCATCGAGTCGTTGGCTGTTGTTGCCATTTTGGCGCTGCTGTTTTTTTTGCCGGCGCTCGCACCAACACCGGTTGCAAGGTCTTTGTTGCAATAGGCCGTGTAACGAGAGTTGCCGTCGGCGTCAACAACGTGTCCGACAAAAAGTACTGTGAGGTTTGCTCCGGCGGGTTTTGCAGAAGCAGCTTCGGTAGAGCAGGAGAGCATGCCGTTTTTTACCGCACTGTTGCTGCCTTGCGCCAGAAGTTCGCCGCTTGCGGTATCAAACACAAACAGTGCGCCGCCGGAAAATGTGGTTTGTGTGGATGAGCAAGCCCACACGCTTGCAGTTGCTTTGCCGCTTGCAGTCGCGCCGCTGTCAACCAGGTGTACCGAATCGACGTTGGTATCGGCGGGAGCTGTTTTAGCTTGTGCGGCTGAGTTTAACGAGCCAAACAAGTGCGGGTAGTCTGCTTCGGTTTTTCCGCCTGCTGCCAGCATCGCGTCGATCACGGCTTTCTGATCGGCATTAGCCGGGTTTAATGGTACGGTTGTTTTGTTGGTTGCTGATTTCAGATAGGTGAGTAGGGCTTGTACCTGTGCTGCTGTGAGAGTTGCTGAATTCATAGTGTTTTTTTTATGGTGAATGATTAAAAAAAAGATGTGTAAAAAATGAATTGGGTGGATACGTTTGTGTTCGATAAATGTAGCGCAGGAAGTGCCGAAAGGTCTTAGATTTATGACCGGTCATTTATCACTGTTTTTCGAATCCGGAAAAAAGTAATAATACCCAACATGCACGCGTAGTTTTACGTGTAGTGTGTTAAGGAACAGTTAAGGAAATAAGACGTCGCGTCAGCGTGTTTTTTTGCGCCTCCGTTAGCCTGCCGGCCATTAATGACGTGGGAAATAGATGCTTGTCAGTAGTTAGTCCGTGTACTAGTACAGTGGGCAAAAAAAATCCCGGCTTGCAGCCAGGATTTTTAGTAAGAAAAATAGGGCGACTTATTTGTTGTCGGTTTCTGCCGGTTTCATCAGTTTATTCAATTCGTCAAGTACCAGCTTGCGCTTTTCATTCAGCTCAGCGATCTTCTGTTTTTCGCCGGCAATTTTGTCTTCTATCTCTTTCACAAAAGGGTTTACGCCTTTGCTGCTGGTTTTGAAAAAACCAAGGTTGTTATCGTAAGTTTTGATGCGTGCGTTGATCTCGTCGATCTGCTTTTTAAAATAGTCCGCTTCTTTTCGCAGAGCATTTTCGGGGCTGTCGCCGCTCGCCAAACGCTCAAGTTTGGTTTTGAACTGCATTTTGAATTTCTCGTCTTTGCTCATGTTCATACGGTCGTACAATTCGTCGAGACGGTTGTAAAACGCGTCGCTCACCCGCTTTTTATCTTTCATGGGCACCAGGCCGGCAGCGTTCCAGTCGGCCGAAAATTGCTTGAGTGCTGCGTGGTTGGCGTTATGGTCGTCGCTGAGGGAAAAGTCTGCCAGTTTGCGGATAAGGTCTTCTTTTGCAGCTAGGTTGTTTTCGTACTGGCTATCGATGGCGTCGAAGTGCGCTTTCTTGGCATCGAAAAAGTGGTTGCATGCTGCTCTGAATTTGAGGAAGAGTTTGTTCTCGTCGCCACCTGCATGAGGAACTTTCTTCCAGGCATCCTGCAATTTAATCAATGCAGCGCTTGTCTTCTGCCAATCGGTACTATCTTTCAGTGCATCGGCTTTGGCTATCAGCTCTTGTTTTTGTGAACGGATGCCTGACAGTTTTTCGTGCGCATCGTGGAAATGAGCTTTCTTCTTTTCAAAGAACGAGTCGCATAATTCGCGGAATTCAACCCACACCTTGTCATTTTCTTTCTGTGTGGTACGGCCTATGGTTTTCCACTCGTTTTGGATGGCCAGTAATTCGTTGGTGAGGTTGTTCCAGGCAGAGTTACCGGCAGTTTCCGATTTGGCAAGCACCGCTTTCACTTTTTCGATCATCTCTTTCTTGCGGCCCAGGTTTGCCTCTTTCTCTTCTTCTACCGAATGGTAGTATTCTTTCAGTTTGGAGTAGGCCTCGTCCAGCGCCAGGCGGAAGCTACCTTTCAGTTCGTCCCATTTGTCGTTCGGTACAGGACCTATTTCTTCCCAGTCGTTGCGATACACTTTAATAAGGCGCTCGGCTTCTTTGATGTTTTTTTGATCTTTAACGCCACGTATCTTTTCCAGCAATTCGGTTTTCAATTCGTAGTTGCGTTTCAGGTCGTGTTCCTGCAATTGCTTGGATAAACTGAGTTTGTAATTGAATTCCTCGATGGCTTTGCTGTATTCTGCCTGTATCTCTTTGTATTTGTGTGGCGATACAGCACCTGTTGCTTTCCACTGGGCTTGCAGCTCCACCAGTTTTTTGATGGCGGCACCGATGTTGTCGCTCACCTGGCTCAAATCATTGATCTTGGCGATGATCTCGCGTCGTAC
>DAIUED010000314.1:0-610 GCA_036845295.1 Bacteroidota bacterium | reverse complement strand
TGGTCTGCTCGGCAGCCGTGGTGGCGTCCTCTTCTTTTTTTCGTTTATTGAATTTATCAAGTAACTCCGCTATTTTAAGATCTTCCGGCTGTTTATGGTACTCAAACTCTTTGGCTTTTCCGCCCTCATCCACAAATTCCTGCTTTGCTTTTTCAAATTCGGCAGTCCATAATTTCTCATACTCTTTTTGCAGAGTGCGCACCTGATTAGCAACAGCACCAGCCTCAGCTTGCTGAAGCATTTCTTCCAGTTTGGTAATGATCGTCGTTTTCATGATTGATGTTTGGTTCCGGAGATACGGTTCAAAGGCCTGTTCCACGAATGGTTGTAAGGTTTTTTCTTCGTTAACAGCGTTTTGGTTCTTGTTTTTTGAGTAAATTCAGTCTCTCAAAAATAACGCAAAAATTTAGTTTACAAAATATCCTGTTATTTTTTTAATTGAATAAAAAGTTTAAATTTTCTTTAACCGCATGCACTTTACCGATCCCGAATCGCTGGATTTACTCGAATTCCCTAAAATAAAAAAATACATTTCCTCCTTTTGTTACAGCGAAGCCGCCGCTTCCCGCGCAGCACACATCCAGGTGTTCGACGACCGGCAAGCCTTGTT
>DAIUED010000313.1:1374-4546 GCA_036845295.1 Bacteroidota bacterium | reverse complement strand
AGCTTAACCAACCAGGCTGGCTCTAACGCATTTGCCGGTTCGCCCGAGCCTGCTTCGGACGTTACGTGTTTCAGGACTATCACCAAAGGCGCGGCAGCCGGCGAATACAATGTAGATGTGACCATCAAAAAGCCCGGCATTAAAGGTTTTGCTAAGTTTCAGGAAGTATTGCCGGCTGGTTATACTGCCAGGCAGGGAAAAACAAGTGGAAGCTCATTCTCAGTATCCGACGGTAAAGCTAAGTTTGTTTGGGTGTCGTTACCTGCAGAAGATGAGCTGGTAGTTTCCTATACGCTCGTAAAGGAAAGCGCTGATGCCCAGGATGCTCAGTTGGCTGGTGAATACTCGTATCTCGAAAATGACCAAACGAAAAAGATAAAACTGCCTGCAGACATTATTTCCGGTGCTGGCGATATTGTTGCTGCAAGTGGTGCTGGTACACCAGCGGCAGGTAGTAACGCCAGGCAGGCAGGCAGCAGCACACAACCTGCGGCCACGCCAACACCGACGAGCGAGCCGGTGGCGGGTAATAACAGCGCCGCAACCGTATCATCTTCTCAATCGGATGCAGTCGTTAGTAGCGAACCCGCGACGACAACAACAGCAACATCTCCAAACGCAACGTCATCGTCGCAACCTGCCGATATCGTTGCCAAACGCGAAGGCAATGTGCTATATGTGGTGCAGATCGGTGCTTTCCGTAATGCCATCCAGTCTGACGTGCTGAGCCGTAAATTCAACATTTCCGAAACGATCAAAAGCGAAATGGCCGACGGTTACAGTAAATTTATGGTGGGGAGCCACGACGAATATAAACAAGCAAGGGATCATCGCGAAACGGTAAAGCAGAAAGGCTGTAGCAGCGCGTTTGTGGCTGCCTACAATGGGCCTAAACGCATTACCGTGCAGGAAGCCCTGATGATATCGAGCCAGAAATGGTACAGGTAAGGCGAATTTGTTTATATTTGCGTATGAGCTCCGGATATGCTTAAACTCCTATTTGCGATAATTTTTATTTTCTGTTCTTTCCTGGTTTCTGCACAAACAGACAGTGCTTCTGCGGCACCTGTTACTCCGGCCGATACGCTTGCCAAATCGCCAAAGCCAAAAAAGCCACGCGACCAAAATCCACCGGCATTGGGCGATGTTTTCCAGCCAAAGATCGCTATCGGTGTGGGAATGATGTCTTTTCACGGAGATCTTTATTCCAGGCATTACCAGGCACCCTGGACGGCTAAAACCGGCTACGATCTGGCTCTTTCGCAACGCCTGTTCAAACCCCTTCAACTTAATTTTAATGTACTGTTCGGTAAACTCGGCGGAAACGAATGGCGCGACAATCGCCAGGAGAATTTTCAGTCGGAGATCCGCGCCGGCGGCGTGAGCCTGGTGTACGATTTTGGAAATTTTATCCGCGATGATTACCGCATCAGGCCTTGGATATCGCTCGGTATAACCTCGTTCGAGTATTTATCGAAGACAGATCTTTATGATAATAACGGCAACAAGTATTATTACTGGAGCGATGGTTCCATTAAGAATATGGACGAGCATTCGCCTAATGCAGCCAACGCAATTGACCTGGTGCGCGATTACCGCTATGAAACCGATATTCGCGAGTCGAATAAAGACGGTTTTGGTAAATACCAGGAGCGGGCCTGGGCGATGCCCGTGGGTGCCGGCGCGTTGATGAAGCTCACCGATCGTTTCGATTTCAAGATCGGCTTTCAGTATTATTTCACAACGACGGATTATATTGATGGCTTAAGCAATAAGAGCGTGGGCAACCGTGCCGGAACGCGTGCCAAGGACAATTTTGTTTACACGTCGTTCTCCCTCCAGTACGACCTGGTTGTGAAACACAAGAATAAACTGGATACCTTATCCGATGATTATTTCGATGGCATCGACTGGTTGGCAATCGATAAGGACGATTACGATAAAGATGGTGTGAGGGACTGGGACGACAAATGCCACGGTACTCCGGAGAATGTGCCTGTAGATCAGTTCGGTTGTCCGTTTGATGATGATAATGACGGCGTTCCGAATTACGCCGACGATGAGCTTGCAACTGCTGCCGGCCTCGAAGTAAACATGCATGGCGTTGGCCTTACCGACGAATACTGGCAAAACTGGTACGACCAGTATAACGACAGTGGAAATGTTACCAATCAGCAGATCGTAGAGAATTTCTATGCGCAAAAAACCAAGGTAGATAGTACTGGCGTAGGAAAAGGCGATGCCTCGAAGTCGGATAAGATTTACACAGTGGAACTCGCCCGTTACAATGGTCCGGTGCCAACCGAGGACATGGCGAATCTCCTGAGTATCGGCGACGTGAAATCGACTATGCTGCCTGATAACACCACGGTGATGTACACGGCTGGTAGCTATAAGGAGATACAAAATGCCGTGAAGCGCCGTGATGAGTTCATTGCCGAGGGCAATAAGAATGCGCAGGTCGGGTATTTCAAAAAAGACGGCGATTTGGTGAGGTTGAGCGATGATGAAATTGCGGCTCTGATTGCAGGTAATTCAAAAAGCAGTGATCCTTTGGCAACGGCTACTAATACCGATGCGGCAAGCAGCGGCACGACGACGGCTGGTAACGCAAGCAATGATGGGAATCCGGCTAACACCAATGCAAATGGCAATAATGCTAAAACCACCAATGATCAGGCATACTCGGAAAATTTCCTCGATGAAAACGAAAACCAGTTTGCGAAGGGCGATATTGTGTACCGTGTGCAGCTGGGAGCATACCGCAACCGTATTTCCAAAGGTATTTTCAGAAATGCAGGTGGCGAGGTACTCGAAATGAAAGGTGAAGACGGCTATTTCCATTACAGCACCAAAGGCTTTAAAACCATCGAAGGGGCTGCCGGTCTGCGTGCCGACCTGGTAGTAGAAGGCTACGGCGATGCTTTTATTACCGCATACAAAGATGGAAAACGCATTCCGCTGAGCGCAACAAGAGCTACCGTTCAGAACAAAGAAAAAGAGAACCTGAACGACAATGTGGCCTTTAGCTCGGTTGATAAGACACAGATCAGCTTCAAAGTACAACTCGGGGCGCTCCGCAAAGCAGGTGGAAACGATATGGAGGATAAAACGAAAGACATCCCTGATGTTGAAAAACAAGGTACTGGGTCCGGCATGATCCGTTATACAT
>DAIUED010000313.1:0-1364 GCA_036845295.1 Bacteroidota bacterium | reverse complement strand
AAAGCCGACGATCACCGGAAAGAGCTCAACGATAAAGGTTTCCCGGAAGCATTCGTGATTGCTGTTTTCAAAGACGAGGTTATTTCCATTCAAGAAGCTCTGGAACTGCTCAAATAGTACTTTGTTCTGCAGGCTGCAGCCGAGCTGTCAGTACTGGGTTTCCAATGCTATCAACTCGGCCGGTTCCTTTACCGTTCATCCCAAAAATAGATCGAAATCTGAATATTTAGTACCTTTAGGCTTATTTCACTCCTATGAAAATTGCCTATTTACTCGGTTTCTTACTTGCATTTTCATCCTTATTGCAGGCACAAATGCCTGGCATGAGTGGTGGCATGGGTAATATGAAAAACATGAAGGATCCCAAACTGGGTCGTGTGTACGGAAAGGTATTGGACGCTAACACCGGTAAGCCAGTGGAATATGCTTCAGTACAGGTGTTGTGGTTCAATAAAGACAGTTTACTCGGCGGCTCGCTGGTGCAGGAAAATGGCGATTTTGCCGTGGATGGCTTGCCTTCGTTCGGACAGGTGCGTGTGCGCATTAAATTTATCGGCTATAAAGACTATTTACAGAAGGTTTACATTGTACCGCCGGATAAGATCGATCAGGACCTCGGGAACATAAAACTGGCGGTAGATGATAAGATGCTGAGCGAAGTAGATGTTGTGGCCGAAAAAAGCGCCGTGGTGCTATCGATCGATAAGCGAACCTATAATGTGGAAAAGGATTTGTCGGTGAAAGGTGGAACGGCGATCGATGTGATGAAAAATATTCCGGGCCTCACGGTGGATGCCGACGGCAATGTACAGTTGCGTAACCAAAGCCCCATTATTTATGTCGATGGCCGCCCAACCACGCTCACCTTACAGCAAATACCGGCCGATCAGATCGAGCGGGTAGAAATCATTACCAACCCATCGGTGAAGTTCGATGCCAACACAACCGGTGGCGTACTGAACGTGATCATGAAAAAGAACGGACTGCCGGGCTACAACGGCATGCTCATGGCATATGTAGGTACTGGCGATCGTTATGGCGGGATGGGCAACTTGAACCTGAAAGACGGGAAGTGGAATATATCCATGATGTATTCCTACAACCAGGCCTTTAATAAAACACAAGGTTTTACCCGCCGCACGCAGCTCGATAGCGGTGCCACAACCGCTATTTTTGATCAGAACAACAACACGCGCATGCTGATGATGTTCAACTTCGGCAGGTTAGGTATAGATTACAGCATCAATAACAGGAATACGATCTCGTTGAATGGTATGGTCGTGGGCGGTAAGTTCAATACCAACGACGAGCAGAACTATACATTGGATTACTATCAGCCCACCGCCTTCAAGCTCGATGGCTGG
>DAIUED010000312.1:0-4586 GCA_036845295.1 Bacteroidota bacterium | reverse complement strand
GGCGCCTGCCATTGAAAATGCCTGTATGCGTCACAAACTCGCGGTGTTCGGTTTTAAATTCGATCTTACTGAAAAGACGGGAGATCTGTGCCACGCGATGCTGATCACCTACCACAATCACATCGTCCGCAATATCCTCTGCCCGCAAATTGATGTGATACACCCGGTTCTCTTTCGTGAGGATCAGTTCTGTTTCAGGAAATTGACTCATATATTAAAATGTATTAAATGCTTTCTAACAAAGCTAAGATATATTTGCCGAAAATCAAGATGCCGGCGAGCGCTGCAAAAATGCAAGCACACAACACAGCTCCTGCCGATAGGTCTTTGATGTTTCCGGCGCGTTCGTCCCAGTCTGGTTGCACCATATCTACCAGCCGCTCCACAGCCGTATTCATAACCTCCAGCCCAATTACCAAACCAAATAATAAGAAGCAAATAAGCCATTCGGTACGAGTGATATGAAAATACCAACCGGCACCCGATACCAATAATGCAATGACCAGCTCAAGCCGTATATGCTTTTCCTGCCAGGCAACAGCCAGACCTCTAATCGCAAATACCACCGATTGCCTGATGCTATGTTTATGCTTTGTCATGTAATTTACTATCGGCTACTGTTTGATCCATTTGCCCTTATGCTTCCCATCCGGAAGACTTAACTCATAAAAATAGATTCCCGGCAACAGTGCCTGAGTATCTATCTGCTCGTTGCCATTAACAGACGCTGTTAAAATGACATGGCCCAGTATGTCGGTAAGCACGAGCATGGCCCGGCTGCTTGCCGAAGGTAGTCGTAAGCCTAATTTGTCGCTACCTGGGTTAGGAAAGACAAGAGGCTTTTGTTGAGAGAATTCACGCAGTCCTACCCCATAGCTGCAATAAAGATAAGACCGGTCGGTTTGAAAGGTGCTGTTGAGAGCCGCATACTGCATGGGCGAGAAATACATCCGGCATTCTTTGCGCGAATAGCTCATGACATTTGTGACGTCGGGCTGATAGGGCATGCCATTGCCATCGGTAACGGTGCCTGTATAGATGCAGGAAAGCGACACGTTCGAATAATCGAGTGTAGGATCGGCTGGCGTATCACAAATAAAGTCGCCGGCTACAGAACAATTACTGCCATCAACCAACTCGGCGCCGGCAAAGGATTCATGTGTATGCATAAGCCCGAAATAGTGGCCGATCTCGTGAGGCAGCGTACTGCCGTTTTTGGCACAGCCTGCGGCAATGATAGCCAGATCTACACTTGGCGGATAACGGGAATAGCCACAAACAGGTGTTGTTCCCGACTTTACGGTATTTGGAAAATACAGATTTAACACATCGGGTGAATAATGCTGGTTTATCAAAATCGACTCTTCCGACGACTGAAAATCATAAAGCGAGTCATCAAGGATAATTTCAGGCGGTTCACATTCGTAAAAAAACATATTGGCATTGGCGTAAAAAGCGTTTACCGTGTCGATCTCTTTATAAATATCCTGAAGTGTGAGCACTGAGGTGTTGTCTGACTTCTTGAACAGGTGAATACGGTAAGGCACCTGCTCCGGAACCGCTTTGGCCGATATGGCCGGCATAGTCGCCATCTTTTGCCTGAGTGTTGTGGACCAGTATTGGCTGCCCTCTGTGGCGCATTCCTGGAGATGGTTTTGTCCACGCAAACTGAAAGCCAGTGCTAGTAATACAAACGCATAAAAATAGTTTTTCATCAGATGAGGTATTTACCCAAATATAGTAAAAAAGGTGTTTAGGTTTTATCGTCCAAAGGCCTTTCATGCAAACGGCGATCTACCACCAAAAACAAAAACAGAAGCAAACTAGCAAAAACGATGGTAAAGGCTGCCGCGTCCATTGCCACATGAGCATTAAGAAACAGTCTGCTACATGCCCGCATCATGGAAAAGGGATGAATCACGTCCCAACTGTTGAGGCGAATGAAGCGACCAAGGTAAACACCGAAAGCAATCAGGAAAAAAACACTGTAGCTAAACCACAAGAGCTTACGCCGGCTAATAAAATTCATTAAAAAGCCAAGCACCTGATCAAGCGAACGGTAGAACACCAGCAAACCTGTACTGGCAAAAGAGAGAATAAGCGCCAGGTCGAACCACTGCGGGATGCCCGGCCGTTGCCTAAGATGAAACAAGTCGGTAAGCAAATAAGGCGCGTTGGGCAGAAATAGCAGCCATGTAAGCAATAGGACAATGCACTTACCACTGATACGATTTTGTTTACTGATGTAACTGCTGACCCACCAGGGAACAAACGCTAAAAAAAGATTCCATACCAGGAACACATAAGCCATCGTGCCGGTTTTAATCAACCGGCAGGCACATAAAGTTATTGCGAAAAGCGCAAAAGTATGTACCACTTGCCTGAATGTGAAACGAAGCATCATAAGGGTTACAGAAAAAAAATAAGTCTAGTATGCGTCTATTCTTATGTTCTCTTGCCTTAGTGCTTGCCGTACAGACTTTGCAAAATCTCCTGATTGCGGAGATCAAAGCTCCGCCAGTTTTCTACATGGCACGATAAATAGCTGTACACTTTCCGGCTCAGCAGATCAACATACGTTTCGGTGTGGTAGCGACTATCGGCGCTGGCAGTATAATCGCGCATGTGTGTGTTCACTTCCGCAAATGCAGGTGTTTTAGCAAGTTCCATCAACTCAGGAATATTAGCTTCCGAAAGGCTCAGCAGGTAATAAAGATCGACACTTGCCAGTGGCTTGTTTGCCAGGTTGTAGCGGGTTATGAGCTTGTCCCAATTGAGGCAGCCCGACAAAGCCAGTACCGAAAACCAAAGCCCCACATTCGTTCTCAGGAGATACCAGTTCGACCGTTTTTTATATATTTTATAAAACATCAAGCACAAGCCACACATCGCCAACAAAAGCCAAACATACACGCCCAGTCGCCTGTAGGTGAAGTTATACTCGTGAACATAAATCTGGTTTCTGAAAACGGTAGAAGATAACATCACCACATTCTGAAAGATCCACACATAAATCAATGCCTGAAGCGCTGCATTGAGTTTAACTCCCGAAAATTCTTTCCGGCTCAGGTACATAATAAGGCTCGTTGCCACCAGGATCGACAAAATCAGAATGCCAACGCCATTATGCACAAAGTCAGAATGCGATACATTTGGAGGAAGCCCGCCACCAAAATACAAGGTTTGAATGTCGCCGGCATTAAGAATCACCAACATCAGGTTAAGCATCACGAACAATAATGTCCCTGCATAACGTTCTGTTTCATATCGCTTAACCGCGCCTGGCTCTGCATTGGCATTTGCAAGCGGCAGGTTATTTTCCCATTGCTCTACCGGCGCAATGGTTTTCGGATACAACAAGGCATAGACGAGGAAAAAACCACCCAAGGTGAAAAATATCCAGGATGCACTGATGAAATCAAAATTGATCCATTTTGTATTTTCCGCAAATAATGGATTGGAGCTCTTGTATAAACTAAAAAATAAGATACACAGCAGAAGGACAATAAACGTAGCCAATACTTTCACCCCGCTTTTGGGCATACGCGGCGCATCGGGTTTGGGGGTCCAGCGGTTAACGGAATCAATGATGATGTAAACCACAGATGATACAATCGAGTAACAACCGAACAGAAAAGAGAACAACGCCGATGTGGCAACATTTACCGAAAGCGCCGACATAACAAGAAGGCTAATGATATTGGCCAGAATACTTAGGTCGCTTGAGTTCACAAATACGGCTATGCTACTCACCAAACTCAGCAGCGCCGACCACATCCAGGATTTGCTTCTGAGCAATTTCCCATTTTTTAAAACAAGAAGCGTGATGAAGATAACAGTGAATAACAGAAAATTAATCCCAGCCGTTTGCCGGTAAAAGAGAAAGCTGTAGGCCGCTGCGGCTGCCAGCAAAAGATAATCGTTGCGTTTCATAAGAGTTATTTTTTTAAAGGGTTGGACGTATAGTGACATAATCGGCAGATAGCATCTGGTGGCGAGCTTGTTCAAGGTTCTCGGCAAGAATAGCGTGAAGGTCAACACCAGAGACATCGCGACAGGCCCGGCCACGGCGATAGGCTGCTCTTAGGTACGACCACTGATGCGGCAAAATGCACCAGGCGCCAATCATCGTACTCACCGAAGCGATGGAGCGCTTGCCGTTGCCGTGAAGAAAAAATTGCAGCGCCACTTCATCTGTAAACGAAATGGAATAGCCAAGCAGGATGTGCTGCACATCGTGGTACTCTGCTCCGGCCAGCGGCTCGAGTTTATTCTTTTTCAGAAATTCACCCAGTTCGCGTCCAACACTGTCTTCAGGGAAAGCCAGCAATTGGCTGGTACTGATGTTCCAACCTTTCTGGTTGGTTCCGTAATTAAAAACCATGGGGCCTATCAAGCGGGCTACCCAACTCGATACATGCAGATGCCACTGCAACACGAATTGACTTACTTTCTGGGCGACGGTTATAATGGATGTTTTCATGATTCGTTGATGTTTTAAGAGATTAGTGAAATATGCGTTGTTTCAAATAGCCTGTCTGCATCGGGAGCAGCTGGCGAAAGTCCCAGCTGCCGACAGGACTGGC
>DAIUED010000311.1:0-4592 GCA_036845295.1 Bacteroidota bacterium | reverse complement strand
ACATCAGGCCTTTATCGCATCAGCATCTGTTCTTTACCTGGCTCAAGTATGGCGAATTGAAAGGATTTAAAGATCCTGCCGAAAGCATTCATACGCTTGACGACCTGTTCCGTTACAGGGTGGTCGTGTTTACAGGTATTGGCAATCCGTTGCCGATGGTAACCTATCTGAAAGAATATGCCGCCTCGGTAAAGCATCTCCAGTTTGCCGATCACCACCATTTTACCCTCAACGACCTGGCCAATGTACGCCAGGCGCTCGACAGCATCGAGGGTGGAAACAAAATTGTTGTGACGACCGAAAAAGACGCCATGCGGCTGAAAGATCCCGATTTGCAGGATGTAGTAAATACATTACCTTTGTTCGTTCTCCCAATCGAAGTCGATTTCAAGGATAAAGAACAGGAATTTAACGAAACAATCATCAACTATGTTAGAACAAATAAATTTTACCACAAAAAGTATTCTTGACAAAACCAACCAATTCAGGCCCGAGGTGGGTATTATTTTAGGAACAGGTTTGGGCGGGCTTGTAAAAGAAATCAGCACCGAATATGTGATCCCTTATGGCGAAGTTCCCAATTTTCCGGTTAGTACCGTAGAAGGACACAGTGGTAAATTGATTTTTGGCGAACTGGGCGGCAAAAAAGTGATGGCCATGCAAGGACGTTTTCATTTTTACGAAGGGTACACCATGCACCAGATCACATTCCCGGTACGCGTGATGAAAGCCCTGGGCGCACACAGCCTGGTAGTTTCCAACGCCAGCGGTGGCATGAACCCTTCTTTCGAGATCGGCGAGATTATGCTGATCAACGACCAAATCAATCTCTTCCCAACCAATCCGCTCATCGGTCCGAACATTGCCGAATTGGGGCCGCGTTTCCTGGATATGAGCGAGCCTTACGATAAGAAATTGATAGCCAAAGCACATGAAATTGCCAAAGCCAATAACATCAAAGTAAGCGAAGGCAGTTATGCCGGACTTACCGGACCATGCTTTGAAACGCCGGCAGAATACCGCTACATTGCCCGCATTGGTGCCGATACCGTAGGTATGAGTACGGTGCCGGAAGTAATCGTTGCACGACACGGTGGCATGCGGGTATTTGGGGTAAGCATTGTGACCGACCTCGGTGTAGAGGGAAAAATAGTGGAAGTAACCCACGAAGAAGTTCAGCATATTGCTGCCGCTGCCGAACCTAAAATGAGCCTGATCGTCAAAGAAGTCATCCGCTCGATGTAATAAATGGTAATGACAGTAACCGGCAATGCATGGCACCGCGCCGTCTATCCGCCGAAACTGCCCTTAACCCCTTGTTTGCAAAGCCAACACCATAAAGTTTCGATCTTTATACCAGGCAACCAACGTACCATAGCTATAACCAAAAACCATGAAAAAACTTTTACTCCCGCTCCTCCTCATCAGTTCATTGCTGGCGAAAGCCGACGAAGGCATGTGGTTGCCCCAACTGCTGAATGCCATGAACATCAAAGACATGAAGAAGAACGGGCTTAAGCTCACAGCCGAACAGATCTACAGCATTAATAAATCGAGCCTTAAAGATGCCATCGTGCAATTTGGTGGCGGCTGCACCGGCGAGGTCGTTTCAAGCCAGGGCCTGCTCATCACTAACCACCATTGCGGTTATTCATCCATTGCCTTTCATAGCAGCGTAGAGAAAGACTACCTCACCAAAGGCTATTGGGCCATGAATAAAAACGAAGAGTTGTACACACCCAACCTAACGGTAACGTTCATTAACCGTATAGAAGATGTGACCGACCGCGTCATGAAAGGCGTTAGTTCAGGTATTACCGACGCCCGGATCGACTCCATTACCAAGGCCAATATTAAACAGCTCGAAAAAGAAGCGGTAACTGGCACACATTACGAGGCTTTTGTACGACCATTCTTCTATGGTAACGAATATTACCTTTTTGTCACCGAAACCTTCAAGGACATCCGCATGGTAGGCGCTCCACCCTCTTCCATTGGCAAGTTCGGCGGCGAGAGCGACAATTGGATGTGGCCACGACACAATGCCGATTTTTCGGTATTCAGGATTTATGCGGGCAAAGACAATAAACCTGCAGAATATAGTCCCGACAACGTGCCTTATACTCCAAAACATGTTGTGCCGGTTTCATTGAAAGGCTATAAAGAAGGTGATTTCACGATGGTGTATGGATTCCCGGGCCGCACGCAGGAATACCTGTCGAGCTATGCGGTGGACATGATCATGAACGAAAGCGACCCACTAAAAGTATCGCTGCGTGAAAAGCGTCTCAACATCATGAGTACTGATATGCGCCAGAGCGATGCCGTGCGCATTAACTACGCTACAAAATTTGCCAGCATTGCCAACTATTACAAAAAATGGATGGGCGAAATGAACGGGCTCAAAAAATATGATGCCCTCAGCAAAAAACAAGCGTTCGAAAAACAATTCATGGAAGCTGTAAATGCCGACCCTGCAAAAAAGGAGAAGTACGGGAATTTGTTTGCTGAATTTGAAAAAATATATACCGAATACCGCGTCCTGAACAAACAAGTGGACTATTACAGCGAATGCCTGATGGCCATAGAAGCATTTTCGTATGCCCGCAGCTACATCAACCTCATGGGTGAGTTAAAGAAAAAACAAAAAGGATTGACCAATAATTTTGAAACCAGCCTGGCCGAATACCGCAAACTTGGCTTTTATAAAGCCTACAATCAACCAACCGATGTGAAGATGTGTAAAGCCATGCTGGAAGCATACATCAGCGGCGTATCGCCTGCTAACCGGCCGCCGGTGCTCGACTCGTTTATCGTAGCCAACGGTGGTGATGCCAAAAAAATGACCGACTTTTTGTTTGCCAATACCAGCTTTGCCGATAAAACGAAAACAGAGGCTATGCTTGCAGATCTGGAAAAATACCCGAACCTGTATGAACGCGACCCGCTGTTTTACCTGACCAATGCCATCGTCAAATATTATTCTGTTTCTGTGTTCCCACAGTTCCAGTACGACGACCGTGAGATCAATGAATTGGAAAAACTATACATCAAGGGGCAGCAGGAAGTATTCAAAGACAAGAAGTTTTACCCGGATGCCAATTCGACCCTGCGTGTGGCCTATGGCAAAGTAAGCAGCTACGAACCGAAAGATGGCGTAAAGTACAATTACTACACCACGCTCGATGGCATTATGGAAAAATACATTCCGGGCGACGAGGAGTTTGATGTACCTGCCAAGTTGATCGACCTGTACAAGAAAAAAGATTTCGGCCCGTATGCCAATCCCGACGGAAAAATGCAGGTGGCCTTTACCGCCAGCAACCACACCACAGGCGGCAACAGTGGCAGCCCGGTATTTAATGCCAAAGGCGAACTAATCGGTACCAACTTCGACCGCAACTGGGAAGGCACCATGAGCGACATCATGTACAACCCGAACCAGTGCCGTAACATCACACTTGATGTACGCTATACACTCTTCATCATCGACAAATTTGCCGGTGCGGGTTATTTGCTGAATGAAATGAAACTGGTGAAATAATCAGGTTTAGGAACTAACTTTTCAATAACTAAAAAGCCCTTGCTGCTGCAAGGGCTTTTTGCTTACACGAACTTAGGTATTAATTCGTCACATTATACAAGTCGATGGTTTTATCGTAAAGTTTGTCGCGGCGATTTTTCAGGATCTTGTTGGTAATCGGCAAGGCCAGCATTCCCACAAAGCTTGTGGCCAGGTTGGTAATGGAACCGGCGCCAATGCCAGGTCCTTTTTTGGAGTCGTGCACTGCGGCTGACAAGGTAGAGATGGTTGCAACACCGCCGCCAATTGTGCTCGGAATAGACGTAATACCGATGATCTTTTGAATGGTTTTGGTGGTTTTGGCTGTTTTAAAAGCAATTTTCACTGCCGGGTTGGTCGATTTTGCGAGCAGCCTGTCCACGTCGCGGCGGCCGATCTTTTGTCCGTTGAGCGTGTAACGTTTATTGAAAAATTCGATGCGGTTTTTGCCGGTCGTATTTTCGATACCAGTAGCAGCAGGCGCTTTTACCGCATTGATGACTTGTTCTTTGTTATTGAATGCCTGTTTCTGGCCGTTGCTGTAACGCACATACACGATGTCGGTTTTAAAATCCACGAAGTTTGGCCCCTCCACATTATCCCACTTCTTGTAGGTAATGGCGTTGGTACCGATTTCGGTGATTTTGGCGGGAATCCGATCCCCGTTGGTTTTCACAATGGTGTCTTGGGCATTTGCTACCGTACATACTAAAAGCATCGACGAAAGCGCAAAAATTGAGAATAGATCTTGTTTCATAGGACTAAAGTTTTGCGAAAAATAGCTAAAAAAGCACAGCTTGGTTCTGCCTCCATCCAATTTAACAGGTGGGAAAAACCATGAGTGGAAAATACGCTAAATGCCTGAAAACGCTTTTGAACTTCAGTCGTCCGGTTTATTTTTTAACCAGGTACTTGTTGTAATAGGCTGTGATCTTGTCCTTTTGCCTGGATGCAAAATCCATGTACTGCCCGTAGAAATCGGGGTGAAAACAAGACACCAACACATAACAATCGAGGTAACCATCTTTTT
>DAIUED010000310.1:0-4593 GCA_036845295.1 Bacteroidota bacterium | reverse complement strand
AGGTCGATGTTGTTGCGCTTTACCGTGATTTTATCGGTACCGTAATCCGCCACTATAAAAATGCGGTCGGTATAGAATTCGGCAGACCAGCCCGGTTCAGAGCCTCCGGCTTTAAACAATAATTTGGCGGAACCTTCTTCTTTCATTTTAGAAAGTTCTTCCACCGCATCCATTTTAGAAATAGAGATATCAACCTCCGACACGGTATCGCTACCCTGGGTTACGGTTTTTTCGCCACTTGTATTTACTTGCGTGCAGGATGTGGCTAACACACTTAAAATGCCACAGAAGATTGCTATTTTTTTCATAAGCTGGATAAACGTTGGATAATACTGTAAACTTAAGTAATTATTTGGCATGAACATTTATTAGTTGTTTAATTATACCTTTGCATAAACTAACCGGATGGAACTAAAGTTTGATATCATCGAGATCCTCAAAGTAACCATGGTGTTATTCGCCGTCATAGATGTGATCGGTTCCATTCCGATCATCATCAGCCTGAAACAAAAAACCGGCGGCATCAACGCAGCGAAAGCATCTCTCGTATCGCTGGGTATCATGATCGTTTTTCTCTTTATTGGACAGAGCATCCTGAGCATCATTGGCATCAGCATTGGGGATTTTGCCATTGCAGGTTCTATCCTCATTTTCATCGTGGCGTTCGAGATGATCCTCGGCATTCAGATATCGAAAGATACCATGCCGGCCACCGCTTCGGTTATTCCGTTGGCGTTCCCGCTTATTGCCGGAACCGGTACACTCACTACCTTACTTTCGATACGAGCCGAGTACAACATTGTTTCCATTGTGATTGCCATTATCCTCAACGTTGTAATTGTTTATGTCGTGTTGCGTAACCTCAACCGGCTTGAAAGGCTGCTGGGTGCCGGTGGCATTGCTATTCTCAAAAAAGTATTCGGTATTATTCTCCTAGCCCTGGCCATTAAACTTTTCCGAAGCAACATAGCCGGCCTGTAAGCTATAGCATCCTTTTTTTGCCAGGGCCAAAACCGATGGCCTGAAAAACAAAAAAGCCCTCACGTTTCCGTGAAGGCTTTTCGTTCCGGTTGTCCGAAATTATTTCTTTTTACCACCTTTAGATGCTGCAGCTAAAGAGTCAGCAACTTTGATAGAATCAGCTTTAGCAGCTTCTGCAGCAGCTTGCGCAGCAGCAGCAGCTTCAGCTTCAGCAACTTTAGCTAAAGAATCAGCAGCAGCTTGCTCAACAGCAGCAATAGAATCAGCTTTCGCTTTTTCACGAGCTTCAATCTCTTCTTTAGAAGGACCGCAAGATACAAATGCAGCTGACAGCGCAGCTACAGCAACGATAGATAACACTTTTTTCATTTTGTTTGTTTTAGTTTTTGTTGATTTGGCTGCAAAAATACATGTTTTTTTGATGGCGCGTTAAAAAATCAAAAAAAATCCTAATTTTTTTTAAAGTACTCAAAATGATATCCTGTCACGAATGATTACTTTTGTGCGTTATGTATAAAACCTTCCTGAAACCATACCTCTTTAGGCTGGACCCCGAAAAAGCGCACTACCTGACCTTCGACCTGCTCAAAACCGGTCTGAGAAACGGGTTGGGTCGGGCCATTTTTAGAGCGGCTTACAAGTATAAGCATCCAAACCTCGAACGCACGGTATTCGGTATCAAGTTCAAAAACCCAGTAGGACTTGCCGCCGGGCTCGACAAAGATGCCAAGGTATTTAATGAATTGGGAGAACTCGGTTTCGGTTTTATCGAAATTGGCACACTTACACCGAAAGCCCAGCCGGGTAATGATAAACCCCGATTATTTAGGCTTCCTAACGACGCTGCGCTTATCAACCGCATGGGATTTAATAACGAGGGTGTAGATGCTGCCGTTGCGCGCCTTCGCAAAAAGCGAACCGATGTAATTATCGGAGGAAATATCGGTAAAAACAAAGTCACCCCGAATGAACAGGCGACTGCCGACTACGAGTATTGTTTTCAGGCCTTGTTTGACGTGGTGGATTATTTCGTTGTGAACGTAAGCTCACCTAACACACCAAACCTCAGGGAGTTACAAGACAAGGAGCCGCTTAAGGCGTTGCTTATGCGGCTTCAGCAACTCAACAACGCCAAAGCCAAACGGAAGCCCTTGCTCCTGAAAATAGCGCCTGATCTCAGTGATTCGCAACTCGACGACATCATCGACATTGTTCGTGAAACCAGGATCGACGGTATTGTGGCAACCAACACCACCATTGCGCGCGAACCTCTCAGCTACTCAAAAAATGAGATCGACGCCATTGGTATGGGTGGCCTTAGCGGCAAACCGCTCACCAAGCGCAGCACCGAGGTTATTTCTTACCTTAAAACCAAATCGGGAAACGCGTTTCCGGTAATTGGCGTAGGTGGCATCCACTGCCCGGAAGATGCCATTGAAAAGCTGAAGGCCGGTGCCGACCTTATACAACTCTACACAGGCTTCATTTATGAAGGTCCGGGCCTTATCAAAGCCATTAACAAAGCTATCGTTGAACAAAAACGCTGAAACCGAGAGTCACATCAGCAAACAAAACACCTGAATACCGGTTACTAGTATATGCATTAATATTATGAAAATCATCGAATGCCCAAGGGATGCCATGCAAGGCATCAAGGAATTTATCCCAACACAAACCAAGGTCGAGTACCTCAATACTTTGCTAAAGGTGGGTTTCGACACCATCGACTTCGGTAGTTTCGTTTCGCCCAAAGCCATTCCGCAAATGCAGGATACAGCCGAGGTGCTGAAACAACTCGACCTCTCCTCCACCCGCAGCAAATTACTGGCAATTGTTGCCAATACCCGTGGTGCCGAGCAGGCTTGCGAATTTGGTGAGATTCGTTACCTGGGCTTCCCCTTTTCCATTTCCGAAACCTTCCAGCAGCGTAACGCCAATTCGAGCATTGCCGAATCGCTGGTACGTGTTGAGGAGATCCAGAACCTTTGCCTGAAGCATGGTAAAGAACTCGTAGTATATATATCCATGGCTTTTGGCAACCCGTATGGCGATACCTGGAACAGCGACATTGTAATTGACTGGACGAAGAAGTTAAGCAGCCTGGGCATTAAGATCATCGCACTTTCCGATACTGTTGGGGTTTCCGATAAGGCGAACATTGAATACCTGTTCTCGAACATCATTCCTGAATTTAAGGATGTGGAAATCGGTGCGCACCTTCACTCGACCAAGGAGAAAGCGCTCGAAAAAATCGAAGCGGCCTACCGCAGCGGCTGTCAGCGTTTTGATGTGGCTATCCATGGTTTTGGCGGCTGCCCGATGGCTAAAGACGACCTTACCGGAAACCTGGCTACGGAAGACCTGGAACTATTTTTTGACAGCAACGAAATTCCGCTTGGCCTCGACCGCCAGATGCTACAACAAGCCTACGCCGAAAGCTGGAAGGTTTTCAACCACTACCACTAGTGCGGCAAATGCCATGTGCCAGCTTGTCCGGCCGGTGACTTGGGTTGGCTGCGCCAGCGATTGCAGCGGAAATCCTTTTGCGCAGCTGGCTTTGAGAGCCTCAGCCAGCCAGACAAAAGATTGCAGCGGAAAGCGCGCCCGGGCGCCCTCTTTCCTGTGTTTTTTTTACGGGAAATTTCTAGCGCAACAGTTCCCACAACACGATGCCAATGGAAACGGCTACATTCAACGAATGCTTGGTGCCAAACTGCGGGATCTCAATACAGGTATCACACAGGTCGATTACCTCTTGCTCTACCCCGTACACTTCGTTACCGGCAATCAAGGCCAGCGCAGCTTCCGGTTTTTGGAAACAATTAAGTTTAACGGCATGTTGCGCCTGTTCCACTGCCGCAATAAAATAACCCTGGCTGCGGAGCTCGGCCACAGCTTCTGTAGTGGTTTTGAAATATTTCCAATTTACCGATTGGGTGGCGCCGAGGGCTGTTTTTTCTATTTCCCTGTGCGGCGGCGTGCCCGTTACACCACACAGGTAAATGGCTTCGATCAGAAATGAATCGGCAGTGCGAAAAGCGGAACCAACATTGTGAAGGCTTCTCACATTATCGAGCACCAACACTACCGGGTTCTTTTGCGAACGCCTGAACTCTTCCGTGTTTATGCGGCCGAGATCTTCCATGCTTAATTTCTGATATGTGCTCATACATGCGGAGGCTTTTTCCCGAACAATTGTCTGTTTGCCCCTTATTATCCTCTTATTGCAGGTTGAATCTTAAACTAAAGCCGGCATTGGTATTGGCTGTAGGGAAAGAGTTGGATGTTTGTGGGCTGGTGCGGATCCAATCGTAGAATAAGCGGAGATTGATATTTTGCGTCAGCTGATAGTCTAATGCGGTTTTAAGAGAGATGATATTTTGGCCACCGGTAGGCGTGCTGATCTCATCCACAATCTTGCGGATAATGGTGAGGTTACGCCTGTAGGAAAGGTCCATCTTGAAGTTCAGGTCGCTTTCGAGTGGTTTGCCTTTAATTTTGAGGGCGTTGATCTTCAGCTTAGGATAACGGTAGCCCATGCCAATGATGTACTCCTGGCCTTTGGTTTCAATAATTTGCGTTCCGGTAATGTTGCGATTGCCGGTTTTGTCT
>DAIUED010000309.1:0-4624 GCA_036845295.1 Bacteroidota bacterium | reverse complement strand
AAGGTTCGCAGCCATTGATCCTCGTGACCTAAACGGATAAGCTCCAGAAGTTCATTTTTCAATACCTGGAAATGATCGGTGAGGGGCTTTAGAAAAGGAAAGTCGGCGGCATCGTAAAACAGCTTCGGATTTTTTTCGGTAAATTCAATCGGTTCCATGACCATCTGCAATTTATTTCACTAAATTAGTAAAAATTACCTGTATCACTTGCAGCCCCTTTGGTTTAGCATATTCGACTTTAGTTTTGATTATAAGGGAACTGAGCCGGCATTTATTGATCCCGCACCGTTTCCCTGGGCGGCAGAGCTTAAGGCCAACTACAGCATCATTAAGCAGGAGCTAAGTGATTACCTCGAAAAAAAGCAATTGAAAAGCTACTTCAATGCCTCGATGGTGAGCAGGCAAAACAGCTGGCGAACCATCTCGCTCAAAACCTGGAACATCGCGCTGTATAAAAATCAAAAAGACTTTCCGGCAACGACCGCCTTACTCAAAAAATACCCTGAGATCATTTCCGCCTCGTTCAACCTTCTCGAACCGCATTCCCGGATACTTCCGCACTGCGGCGATACAAACGCCATCTACCGCTGCCACCTGGGTCTCGAAGTCCCGGCAGGCCTGCCCGAGTGTGGTTTCAGGGTAAAAGAGGAAAAACGCGCATGGGTAAATGGCGAATGGCTCGTTTTTATGGATGCCTACAACCATGAAGCCTGGAATGACACCGGCAACGAGCGCTATATTTTTCTCATCGATGTGATCCGGGAAGAGCATTACAACGCAAGGTACAGGGTAGGTGCCACCGTGCTCAGTTCCTTGTTCCTGCAAAAGCGTCTGGGCAGCCGTGGTGTGAAACTGGTAAAGCGGCCCTTGCTGGTGAAAGCGATGGCGCGAACGGCGCAGCCATTTGCCTGGGTCGCGGTGCATCTCGCTAATTTTTTTAAGTGGTTTTAAGACGATGAAACGGTGGTATTCTTTTGCTGAGAGTCTGGAATATAAGGGCGACGAGCCTTCTTTTTTTGATGTTTCAGGAAAAGACTGGGCCTTGCTGTTGAAGGAGCATTATCACGAAATCCTTGACGAGATCAACCAGGTGATGGCATCCGGCAGCGACGGCATCATTCCTTACTTCAATCAAACACTGGCCAGCAAAGCCAGCGACTGGACCATCCTGGTCCTTTACTTCTGGGGCCGAAAGAATATGGCCAATAGCCGGAAATGCCCTAAAACCACAACTCTTGTTGAGAAAATACCCGGTATGACCTCTTGCTCATTTTCTATTCTCAAACCCCATTCCTTTATAAAGCCGCATCACGGCGATAGCAATGTAATGTACAGAGCGCATCTGACCCTGCAATGCGATCATGGCCTTCCGGAGATGGGCATGCGCGTAAACCAGGAAACAAAAGCCTGGAAAGAGGGAGAGATCTTTGCCTTTTGCGATGCTTACGAACATGAGGTATGGAACCGAACTGATCAGACGCGCCTGGTGCTGATTGTGGATGTACTGCGCGAGGAATTTGCGCAACACAAAAAGCAGATCTGTGCAGAAGTAAATGCCACCTTGTTCTGGCAATTGAAGTTTCAGAAGTTTAATGTGATTAAACACCTGCCGAAATGGAGCCGCCGGCTGCTCATGAAAGTAACCGCCTGGTTTTGCTGACGATCAATCGCCGAATGCCGTCAGGTCAAATGCGATATCCGTCGTTACCTCGCCATACATTTCCTCAAAGAGCTCGCCGCATGACGCCTCCTCTCCATATTCTTTGGTGTGCCTGATCAAATTTTGGAATTTTTTCAGCATCATCGGATCTTTCATCGTATCAATAAAATCGGAATATTTCTGATAGTTGGCAAAGAAGTCGCCCGACAGCAGGTAATGAAAGATGGAATAGGTGGATTCTGTTTCGCCGAACTTCAGGTGCTTTCCAGGGTCACCCATTTTGGAGAAATCGAGAAGCTCCGGATTATAAAACAGTTTGATGAATTTTTCGATAAGCATCAGCGCTCCGTTAATATTCTCATAAACGTCATGAAGTACCTGCTCATTGCCATTGCTGAGTTTTTCATGAACGGCATTCGACACAAGCTCAGCGCTTTGCATGCCTACAAATATGCCGCTTGAAAATATCGGATCCAGGAAAGCACCCGCATCGCCCACAAGCGCAAAATTGTTACCGTATTTTTGTTTGCAGAAGTAAGAGTAATCACCATTGATCTGCACTTTATGATTCATGTGTGCGGTTGGCAAAAGTTTTTTCACGGCATCCGATCCATTGATCTCATTCATGTAAAGCTCATGTTTCCAATTGTCGATGCCGAGCGCCTGAATCCGTTCTTTCTCCTTTTTCAAAAATGCGTTGTTTACCACCACGCCAATGCTGAGGTTATCTTTCGCGATCGGTATCACCCAGATCCAGCCTTTCTTTTCATCACCGCCAAGGTACACGATCTTGATAGCGCCCTGTACGAGGGGAATATCGTAAGCAGCGCCTGTCCAGTGTGTCCATAAGGCAACACGGTCGAGGTCCTTTACGGCTGTCTTTACCCCGAGCTTGCGTCCCATAAAGGTATTCTGGCCGCTGGCATCGATCAGGAAACGGGCCGCAAACGTTTTGGTTTCGCCCTGCGCTACCGCTGTCACTTCTACAGTGCCGTCTTTGCCTTCAAGGTTTACATGATTTACGGTATGCTCTTCCAGTACCTCGGCGCCTTTTTTACGGCTGTTGTTGAGCAGAAGCTGGTCGAAGGCAGACCGCTTGACGTGGAACGAGAGGTATGATTCGTCTTTAACGACATTGCGGAAACACCACATTGATTGCGTTTCGCCATCGTTCGAAATGAAGTTAACACCGGGCTTTCGCGGAGATATTTTTTTAAGGTCTTCCAATACCCCAAGTTTCGCTAAGATGTTGTAGGACGCCGGGATAAGCGATTCGCCGATGTGTTCCCTGGGGAATTTTTCTTTTTCAAGGAGTAAAACCTTGTGGCCTTTTGATGCAAGCAGGGATGCAGCTGTAGATCCGGCAGGGCCGCCGCCGATGATGATGGTATCGTATAAACTCATAATTTGAGCATTAGAAAGTGAGGAAAATTCGGAATTAATTTACAAAAATTCCGGCAGATATGCAAGGACTTGTAGGCGAAAATACAGGGGGTGTTTCATAAGCCCAACAATCTACCGATCATGTTCTTTTGAATTTCAGACGTCCCGGAATACAGCGTGCTGGCAAGCGAATCCCTCACGATGCGCTCTATTCCCGTTTCCCGGAGATAGCCGGAAGCGCCATAGATCTGCTGGCATTCTGCAGCCGTTTTTACGAAAGCCTCGCTTGTAAACAGCTTGGCAATGGAGGAATGCATGGCATTGTCCCTGTTGTTATCAAGGCCGGCTGCTGCCCGGTAAACCAGTGCGCGTGATGCTTCGAGCCGCACTTTCATGTCGGCAATGCGGTGGGCAATTACCTGCTTGCGGCTCAGTGGCTCTCCCTGGATCATGCGTGAGCGGGAAAATGCAATCACTTGTTCGACGAGGCGCTGCATGATGCCCGTGTGAAGTGCCGACATACCTAAACGTTCCCATTCCATGGAGTGCTGAAAAATAATGCCGCCGGAGCCCGCTTTACCCAATATGCTTTCGTGGCCTGTTTTGAGCCCGTCAAATACAAGCTCAGACATCTGGCAGGTGGATAAACCCATTTTTTCCAGGTTTTTGCTTACCGCGAATCCACTTGTACCGGAAGCGATCAAAAAAAGTGTAATACCGCCGAAAAAACCCTTCTCTTCATCGGTAACTGCATATAACAAAATAACATCGGCTACGCTGCCATTGGTGATATAGGTTTTGCAGCCGTTGATGGTATAAACGCAGTTGCTTTCAACGGCTTTGGTATGCATATCGAAAACATCGGAACCGTTTTGTGCTTCGGTAATGGCATTAGCGCCTATTTTGGTGCCGTCGCAAAGATCCCGCAACAAGCCTCGTTGTGCTTCTGATCCATATTTCCACAACGGAACAACCGTTGCCAGCAAATGCGCTGCTACCGAAAAGCTCAGTCCACCGTCCTCGCATCCATACCCAAAAGCCTCCAGCGCCACCATGGTTGAAACGCTATCCAAACCGGCACCACCAAAGTCTTTATCTACAGGCAGGGCCGTGAGTTTTTGCAAGGCGCATTTTTTCCAAAGCTCTTTCGAGAACGAGCCAGCCCGGTCCCGCTCGTTTACCTGTCCGTTAAGCTCCTGCTGGCAGAACCGGATCACCGAATCGCGCAGAGCTAGCTGTTCTGTGTTTAACGTTGCATTCATGGCACCATCGTTATGAGTTTCTGATAATCTGTTTTATGTCCCGAGGTGATCGGGATCTCGGGAACGAATATAAAATCGTCGGGGATCATGTATGCGGGCAGCAACTCCATGCACAAGGCTTTCAGACCGATAACGGAACGGTTGAGCTGTTCCGTGGCCAGGAGATAAGCCGTGATGCGGACGGAAAACGACCCTGCGGGCTTTGCTACGACAGCGCAGGAAACAATGTGCGGATGGCTGATGAGTGTTTTTTCAATTTCATCCAGTTCGATCCGGTAGCCGTGCCCGAACCTGAGACCGCGGGCGACCGGCGCGTTCT
>DAIUED010000308.1:0-4638 GCA_036845295.1 Bacteroidota bacterium | reverse complement strand
CCATAATATTTCTTGTTGGTCGAAATCATAAAAAACCTCAATCCCGTTTTCTTTACAAGCATCTCTAAATTCCTTTGCAATGTCTCTATTTTCTCCTGCAAACGAAACGGCCACGTCCCATGTAAATTTATTTTGTCTTATATGAATTTTTGATTTTAGTCTTTCAATATCTAAGAGATTTAAATAGAAACGAAGCGAAGGGTCTTCAATTGCAATTGTTTTGCCTGTTTTATTATAAAAGATCAAATCAGAACTTTTGTTTACTTCGATTATTTCAGCTAAATTATTTAAACAGTTATAAAAGGAAGTTGCTTTCCTTCCTCTTTCCTTTGCGTCAGCAATTGGTTTTACTAATTTCTCATAAAGGAACTCAGTTGGTATTTCAGATCTTTGGTCACACGCAATAGCTTCAATAATATCAAAGTAAGTATTATGTATTGAGCGTGCTTGTTGTTTTCCTTTAGTAATTGCTAATATTTTACTGAAATACTTACTATCAAATATTCTTATTATTTCACTCGTGAGCTCTTTTAAATCAACGGATAGCTCCTTTTTCTCGGGTTGGGTTTCAAAGATGCCATTTGTTATTAAAGTGATTCTACAAATTACATGTATAATAGAGGGTACTCCATTCGATGCTCTAACAATTTGTTGAATGCTATTTTCAGTAAAGTTTATATTTAGTATTTTGGATCCCGCATCAATCAATTTTCGAGTGAAATTTTCATTTTGTGTCTTCAAATCAAACGGGTCATTTCGTATTCCCAATTCCGCATCAACTCCAACAAGCTCTTCCGCAGAACTTGATATCCCGATAATTATAAATCTTATATGTTTTTCATGTAGCAATTTTAGATTCTTAGCAATTTCAAACCTAACAGCTTGCGATAAAAAGTGAAAATCATCAATGACAATAAATTTAACCATTGAAAGATATTCGTTTATTATTTCGAATATTGGGACAACTTTTAGTATTCTAGAGAATAGTTCGCTGAAGGAGCCAGCAGTTTCATACTCTCTAGCATTGATCCAAAGCAAATCTGAATCCTTTATTGTTTCTTCAAGCAGTATCCTTTTAACAATAGTAGTTTTCCCACTTCCGGAAGGGCCAGAAACAGTAACATGCTTGCCATCTGTTCTAATTGCAGATTTGATGTACGGATATTCCTTAATGGGGATAAAAGTAAGTTCTGGGAATTTTGATTCGTCAAATACCTGTTCTAGTTTCAGTATTTCCATTTTTTATTTTTTCTTTTTTCTTGTCTTAAGGTTGCTTATAAAGTTTTGCAGCTTGGCGAGGTGGCGTAAACCGATGCATAAACGTTTAGTTTTAGAAAAGTTCAATCGGATAGTTGCCGTTGATTTTAGCGCTGAGCTCGCATTTTGCCAAGCTACTGTTATAGCCAGTGGTTCTTGTCATTTGTCGTCAGAACAAGCATGCCAGCAACGGTTTTCACAGTCGTGCCAACAGTTCATTTCGTTGTCCTCTCGAGCCATTTCTTCTTTAAACGTTTTAAGGTATTGCCCTTTGGTTTGATAGAACGAATTTTTCAAGTCTATAGCATCTTGTTCACCACGCATACCAAAGTATGGGAAGTGGTGCAGATAGTGTCCGAATACAGTGTCGCAGTCCTTATGATATGCTTTTGTGTCAAGTATGTGGTAATGCCAGAACTTGTCCATAATCTTGTTAGGTACGATTCCTTTTCCAAAAACTTTACATAAGTGTAGATAGCGTTTGTATTCTATCTCTGCACTGTCACATTGTTCTTGTGTCCAGTTTTCACCTTCTTCTGGGTCACGAAGTTTCATCTTAACCATTTCAAGGTTCACATTAGCAATTACAGGGTCAATGCCCTTTTGGTTGATTAGATAAGAAGCTCTTTCTGCGCTAATCGGGTCAGGATAAATTAAAACTGTCTGTTCCATTTGCTTTATTTTTTGCTTTATGAGTTGTTTGCTTTTAGCCAAAATCTTTTAAGAAAACGGTCTTTGCTACCTTCGATTGGGGTCCTGCCGTGAAAAATTCTGTGATTATCCACCACAAGAATGTCCCGCTCTTTTAAGTTCAATCGAAATGAATCACTCTGTTTAAGGAGTCGCTGAAATTCAAGCATGGCTGGGTTTTGCTTGTCTTCATTTTTCACAAGCCAAAATGAGTAGTAGAATTTTTTATTCCCTTTTTCATCTGTTGCAACCAAAGGATAATTCTCTTTGTCGTCAGGAAAAATTTTATGTTCAAAAAGTTCTATAGATTTAAGTTGGTGTTTATGGTCGTCTGAAAGTTGGTTGTAAATTTTTTCTGCGTCTATCAAAATGCTGTCACCACCCAAGTCGGTTTGTTTGTAACAATACCAAATTATATATTTGGCTTTGTGATGGTCAGTATGATAATCAAGTCCACGCGCAGAAGTGACCATTCCTTTACTTTCGGGCTTAATGACGATATCTGTAGTGAAGATAACCTGGCCTAGCGAGTTTATTAAGTTTCCTAATTGTTCTTCAGTCTGGTTAGTCAAACAAATAAACCCCTTATCTAGAAGCTCTTTTGTCACATCATTAATATTTCGATTTCGCACGTCCATCAATCTTTCTTGCGAAGCAAATGTAACCGATCACCTTCACACAAAAAGGGCGGTTTACCGCCCTCTTTTCTGTCGGACGCAGTTTTAACACTTTCCCTTCCCAGGGCTAAGGGTTGGTCTTGTGTAAATTCTCCGCTTGTGTTCCGTCTTTTCCTCATCCAAAACTCGCCCGATTTCAGTACCTTGCCTTCTCAAACCGATGGCGTTTCTGTTGCGTTATAAAAAAACAAGTTTACTGGCCCTGGCGCTGCTGGTGGGCCTCTTGTGGTTTGCACGCTGCCTGCCCAATCCCTTGTTTGCCGATCCGTATTCCGTGGTGCTCAACGACCGGCAGGGTAGCCTGCTCTCAGCCAGCATTGCTCCCGACGGCCAGTGGCGTTTCCCGGAAGGAAGCAGCACCAACGCGCGCTTCAATTGCAGCCTGGTCGCTTTCGAAGACCAGTACTTTACACAGCATGCCGGCATCAATCCCTTTTCTATCTGGCGCGCCATGCGGCAAAACAGCCGGGCAGGGCACATCGTGAGTGGCGGCAGCACCATCACCATGCAGCTAGCCCGCCTCATGCGCAAAAACCCGAAACGCACCTACGTTGAGAAATCGATTGAAGTCGTGATGGCACTGCGCCTCGAACTCACGCATTCCAAGGCCGAGATCCTCCGGCTTTATGCCTCGCACGCGCCCTTTGGCACCAACGTGGTAGGCGTGGAGGCCGCCGCCTGGCGCTATTTTGGCCGCGACCTGTCGCAGCTTTCCTGGGCCGAATGCGCCACCCTGGCGGTGTTGCCCAATTCGCCTTCTATCATTTACCCGGGCCGCAACCCGGACAAGCTAAAACAAAAGCGCGACCGCCTTCTGTTCAAGCTCTACCAACTGCATTGCATCGACCAGGAAACCTACCAGCTTTCGTTGCGCGAACCCCTGCCGGGGAAACCCTTTGCGCTGCCCAACAAAGCCCGCCATTTGCTCAACCGCGCCGTAAAAGAGCAACCCGGCAACCGGCAGTTTAACACCACCATCGACGCCGAGCTGCAAGACAGGGTGCTCGACATCCTGGCAAAGCATGGCGCCCGCCTGAAACAAAATGAAGTGCACAACCTTTGTGCGCTTGTGCTCGACGTGCGTGCGGGCGAAGTGGTGTCGTATGTAGGTAATACGCCCTTGCGCGACCAGGAGCCGCATGGCGAGGCGGTTGATGTGATCATGGCCGACAGGAGCACGGGAAGCCTGCTGAAGCCTTACCTATACGGTTTTATGCTGAATGATGGCGAACTGTTGCCGAACATGCTCATTCCCGATATTCCCACTCAGATCTCGGGTTACGTACCGCAAAATTTTGATTTTACCTATGATGGTGCAGTGCCTGCCCGGCAAGCCCTGGCCCGCAGCCTCAACATACCGGCGGTGAAGTTGCTGCAAACCTACGGCATTCGCCGCTTCCTCGACCGGCTCCACCAGCTTGGCCTGGGATCCATGAACCGCACTGCCGACAACTACGGCCTCTCGCTCATTTTGGGAGGCGGCGAATCGAGTCTCTGGGACATGTGTTCGGCTTATGCCTCCATGGCCCGGGTGCTCAACCGCTATAACGGTTCGCGTACTTACCTTGTGGCCGATTGGGACAAGCCGCGCTACCTGCAAGACACTAAGACTTCCCCTCAGCCGGCGAAAGCGGCCGATCCGCTGATTGCCGCCTCTTCGGTGTGGCTTACTTTTGAAGCCATGGCAGATGTAGGGCGCCCCGACATCGATGCCAGCTGGAAGCGCCTTGGCAATGCGCAGAAAATAGCCTGGAAAACGGGGACGAGCTTTGGCTTCCGCGATGGCTGGGCCATTGGCATTACGGGCCATTACGTGGTAGGTGTCTGGATCGGAAATGCTGATGGCGAGGGTAGGCCCGGCCTCACCGGTATTTCGGCGGCCGCACCGGTATTGTTCGAGATTTTTGGCATGCTGCCTAAGTCCAACTGGTTTGCCAGGCCGCAGGCCGATCTTCGCGCGGTAAGCGTTTGCGCCCAAAGCGGTTGCCTGCCTTCGGCTCATTGCCCCGAACTG
>DAIUED010000307.1:0-4641 GCA_036845295.1 Bacteroidota bacterium | reverse complement strand
AGCGCCAATGGCAGCAAAACCAGATAGCCAGGAAAGCCCCGAACCTGATGCGGGCTTATGACGTTGAATACTGGAAAAAAGAGGCCGGCGACAGTCTTAACCCGCTCAAAATATGGCTTGCCTACTACAAAAGCGTGCAGGAAGCCAACGCACTCTTAAAATGCGGCAAGCAAAAAGGCTAGTATACCGATCGCGGGCGCGTGTACCTGCAATATGGCAAACCCGACCAGCGCAACCAGGTAAACAGCGAGCCCAACACCTACCCTTACGAGATCTGGCAATACTACCGTATTTACGATAAATCGACCGGCAGGTTCTTTACCAACAAAAAATTTGTGTTCGTGAACGAAGCCATTGCCGACAATTGCTACAAACTCATCCACAGCGATGTGCGTGGCGAGATATACGACGAGCGCTGGCGATTTAAACTCGTGAACCGCTCGCAACAGTCGCTTAACCTCGACGACACCAAGCCTGTAAATACCTACGGCACCAATGTCGATGAAAACTTCAATAACCCGCGTTAATTTATGCCCGATCATGTTGCGGTTGTTATCCTGAACTGGAACGGTAAAAAATTTCTGGAATCTTTCCTTCCGCCGGTGCTTGCGCACTCGCCCGAAGCCAGCGTCTATGTAGCCGACAATTGCTCGTCAGACGGCAGTGTAGCCTTTCTGCAGGCGCAATTTCCGCAGGTAAACGTGATCGTCAACCCCGCGAACGAGGGCTTTGCCAAAGGGTATAATCTGGCCCTGCAACAGATACAGGCCCGCTACTACGTTCTGCTCAATTCCGATGTAGAAGTTACCGCCGGATGGCTTGCGCCACTTATCCACCTCATGGACGCGCAACCCAACATAGCCGCCTGCCAGCCCAAAATACTCGACTACAATCAACGCAACACTTTCGAATATGCCGGTGCCTCCGGCGGCTTTATCGACCGTTATGGCTATCCTTTTTGCCGCGGGCGCGTGTTCAACGACCTGGAGCAAGACCAGGGGCAATACAACGAAACCATAGAAACATTCTGGGCTACCGGCGCCTGCATGATGGTAAGGGCCGAGGCTTTCCATCAAGCCGGCGGCTTCGACGATGTGTATTTTGCACACATGGAAGAAATTGATGTTTGCTGGCGCATGAAAAATCTCGGCTACCAGATTTATGCAGAACCGGCATCGGTGGTGTACCATGTGGGCGGCGGCACGCTTCACAAGCTAAGCCCGCGCAAAACGTACCTCAACTTCCGCAACAATCTCATCACCTTTACGAAAAATGCGTCGCCCGGCTTTTTGTGGCTCCGCATCCTGTTTCGCATGGTGCTCGACGGCGTGGCAGCATTCAAATTTTTATTTGAAGGAAACGGCGCCCATTTCTTTGCTGTGATCAAGGCACACGGCTCTTACTACACTCAATTGCCCGCAACGCTGCGCAAACGGAAGGCCATGAAGGCTTTGCCTAACTTTGCGCACACCACATCGGGCATTTACCCCAAAAACATCGTTTACCAGCATTTTATCAAGTCCGTAAAAAGCTACCAAGGACTGATGGCCGTGCTCAAAGGCTGAAAACCCAAGACAGGAAAACAAGGCGTGATAAGCCTGTAAACTCAGGGCTTTATGATGTTGAAATCGGTTTTATAATCTTTACAGATCCGCTTGGTGATGTTTCGGCCCTGCTCGATAGCTACCGGCAATCCACCACCCGGCCGGCCCCAATGGCTGGCATAATAAAACCCGGAAAGATTTGGTAAGGTTGCCTTTACCGGCGACGAGGCCGCGATGTTTTCGCCGGGCAGCCATCCCTGCGCGCTTCCCTGCCAGTTGTTGGTGTAGCGCAACACGGTAGCCGGCGTTGCAAAGTCAACCATTTCTATATCCTGCTTAATGCCCGGAAATTTGGTTTCGAGCAGGTCCGTAAGGCTTTCGATAAACTTCTTTTTTTCCTCGCGGTATTTAGGCCGTTCGTTTTTCCGCAAATCGATCCAGTACTGCCCGTTGGTAGTGTAAAAACTACAGGCCATTACCGTTTTACCTTCGGGTGCCAACGTTGGGTCGTAATTGTAAAAATGCGTCTCCAGGCGATCCCAGGTTTTTCCGCAAGGTGACGTAAGCATGCCCTGTATCGGGAACCGGTAAAAGTGAGGATAGCTGCTATAATCGCCCTTCAACCCGTAGGTAACCAGCAACACAGAATAATAGACGTCCAGCACTTTTCCGTCGCGGAGTTCCAGCATTTTTTCGTTAACGTATTTTCCATCCAGGTAATCAAACACGGTTTTATACCAATCGGCACTGGACACGACGGCATCGCATGCATGGGTTACGTCGTTGCGCACCAGCAAGCCTGTGACTTTGGCATTTTCCGTCAGAACCTTTTTTACCGGTGTGTTGTAATGGATTTTGCCACCTAATTTCTCATAGCGTTCGGCCAGGCGTTCGGCCCACTTCAGCGATCCGCCTATCGGATAACCGGCGCTTTTTTTGTCGAACACCGCTTGCGGAAAATTAAAGACCATCATCTTCACTTCCTGCCCATCGTAAAGCAATTCAAAGGCTTCGCGCAGAAATGGACTCTTGAACTTACGCGCAAGATCATAATTGCTCACTTTGCGTTGGCGGTTGAGGGTAACGAGGAACTTCAGGTATTTGGTCATTTTTATACCACGGATCACCGAAGGAATAAATGGCAACTTATCCATCACCGGCGGCAACTCGTACTTTTGCAGTTCGCGGATATCGCCGATAAAGGCATTTATCGTATCGGCATCTTCCGGCGAGAGGTCGAGCATGTAGGCGCGCAACTGCTCAAGGTCATTATATACTTTAAAAATCTTATCGCCGTATTTGTCCCGGTGATGCTTCACTTCGACGTGAATACGGATATCATGATGATGAAACGGAATCGATTCCAGGTGAAGTAACTCCGACCACATGTGGTAAAAGCCGCTGCCTTTGTCGGAACCCAGGATCCAATGCGCACAGCCGTCGATGGTAAATTCGCCTTTCTCCCAACTTGTACAGAGGCCGCCCGGAATAGAATGTTTTTCAAAAATTTGGGTTTCGAAGCCGCTCATTTGCAGGTAACAACCCGCACATAAGCCCGAAATACCTGCACCGATAATGTTGATCTTGACTTTTTTCTGCACATCCAAATGTAATCAATTTCACGTGTTTAATGAAAAGCTATTCTCTTTTCACAAAACGGTAAGGACTAAACCCGGCAAATGCCTGCACGAAAAAAGGCTGCCTCGGAAAGCAGCCTTTTTGGGTTTTGAAGAAAAGCAGGTTAGTTGGGTAATTCGTTCATTCCCAGGTTGGTTTCCTGCACTTTTTCTTTATATTTTTTGATCTGGGTTTTCAATGCTTCACAAGCCAAATCGATCGACTCTTCGAACGATGCCGATTGTTTCTTTGAGAACAGTTCCTGGCCTTTTGTATGGATCTTGATCTCGGCTACTTTGTTCTCGCTGTTCGACGATTTATCGAGGCGCAGAATGATTTCACTGCTAATCAGTCCATCATAAAAAAGCGTCAGTTTATTGGTTTTGTCTTTTGCAAAATCGATCAATTTTTTGTCGGCATCAAAATGCACAGATTGGATGTTCGTTGTCATGATTAGTCCTCCTCCTTGGTTTTGTGCCCCGCAGACCTGCGGAGCGGGTTTATACTTGATTGAATACGTTATGAGTCGCCGCGCGGGTGCGCCTGCTTGTACGATTTTTTTAATTTGTCGATGGTGTTATGAGTATAGATCTGGGTAGCTGATAAACTGGCGTGTCCCAGAAGATCTTTTACGGCGTTGATATCGGCGCCATTGTCGAGTAAATGAGTGGCAAACGTGTGCCGCAGCACATGTGGACTTTTTTTCCGTAGAGTCGTTACGTTTCCGAGATAACTGCGAACGGCCTGGTAAATATAGCTTTCGCTCAAACTGTTTCCTTTCTCGTTTACCAGCAGCATAGGATTGGTGATCTGTTTGTCCTTTTTTACTTGTAAATAGGCCTCAAGGTTACGCATTAATGCTACCGAAACCGGAACCAGGCGCTGCTTGTTGCGTTTTCCATGCACACGCAAAGCCGCATTGCCACGGTCGAGATCAGTTTCGCGCAATTTTGCCAGTTCCGAACGGCGCAGTCCGGCCTGGTAAAACAAGTCTATCATCAGCTTATCCGTCATACCACGAAAGCTATCTTCAAATACGGAGCCATCCAACAGCTGTGTCATGCTGCTTTCGTCCACGAATTCAGGAAGGCGTTTGGGGTTTTTAGGCCCGCTGATCCTCGACATGGGATTTAGCGCTAGTTGGCCGTTTTTGTGGAGGTATTTAAAGAAAGATTTAAGCGTGGAGAGCTTGCGGTTTACGCTTCGGGTATCGAGTCCCGAATCCATCAGCACCATGATCCATTGGCGGATTTGCTGATAATTTACCTCATCAATGGAAAAGACTTCGCCTGGCTGCGCGAGGAAATCCAGGAACTGCCTCAGGTCTGTTTGGTAGGCATGAATAGTATGGGCCGAGTATTTCTTCTCGTAAGTGAGGTAATCCAGAAACGCCGATGCCTGTTCTCCAAACATAAAAAACCTAAGATAATCACGAATTTACTTTTAAAAATCCGTAATTGTCTTAGGTGACTTATAAATT
>DAIUED010000306.1:0-4643 GCA_036845295.1 Bacteroidota bacterium | reverse complement strand
AATAGCCCATGTGAAGCTCGTTTATTTTTGTAAAAATGGCTTCGCGAAGGCGTTTCACCAGGAGCGTTCTTCCTTTTACCAAAACGCGTTGAGCAAGGTAGCGGAACAGGTTCGTCATAACCACCGCCAATACTACGATAGACGCGATAAAATAAAGGGCATAAACCGGATTGGTGGTTTTGAAATCGTGGACTTTGTAATAAAACAAATCCTTGACATAGGCCACCGAAAAAGAGAATTCCGGCATTTGAAGGTATTTGTCTGCATCGGCAGTTGTGGTGCTGTCGAATAGAAAATTCAATAAGGGGATCAATAAGGTAAATTGAAAAACGTTGAAGAAAACGGCGACAATGGTGAAAAGAAAAAACGGGATCACGATCGCGCGGTATGGCTTTACATAAGCCAGTAAACGAAGGTAGGTTTTCATATTATCGTTGAGTATTAAGTTTACGGTATAGCGTCATGTACTGGTCTGCTGCCATATCCCAGGAAAAGTCGTTGGCGCGTGCTTTGATCCGGTCTGTCATATTCTGTGCGTTGTACCGTTCCAATCCGCGCAAAAAGGTTTCCTGCATGTGTTGATCAGAAAAATCCGAAAAGTAAAAAGCAGCACTGCCGCCAATTTCAGGCAATGCCGTTTTATCGGAAAGGAAGACAGGCTTTCCAACCGACATGGCCTCTACCAATGGCAGGCTAAACCCTTCGGCGAGAGAAGCGAGCGCAAATGCAGTGCAGTGGTTGTAATACCACGATTTTTCGGCTTCTGAAATGGTGCCTACTAAATGGATCCGTTCTTCGAGCCCCTCACGTTTTGCCATTTTCCTCAGATCATTTACGTAATCCATTTCTTCGGCTTTTCCTGCAATTACCAGATCAAGACCCGCATTGTGCTTAATTAACGGGATAAGGGCATGAAAGTTCTTTTTACGGCGCAGAGCGCCAAGCGAGAATAAAAATGGGCGTTCGGGCCTGAACGAGCCTGCGCCTAAGGCCGGCTCTTCCAATTCGTTTTTGCCATTGTGAATCACATACATCGGCTTATCTCCGCGGTTACAAAAAGAAAGCACATCTTTTTGACTATGCTCAGACACACACACCAATGCGTCCGCGCGGTTGATGCGCTTTTGAAGGTTCGAGAGGTACCGTTCTTTCTTTACATTGCCAATGCGCTCATCATACATAAAGTTAAGATCATGAATAGTGAGTAATACCGGAACTTTACAACGCGAAGAAGGAAGGTAATCGCTGTGCTGGTAGGTGGAATGCCAAATGGAACCTTCCGGTAAAGATGGTGTAAGGAGTTTATGTAATTTACGGTGATAGATCCGTTTGCCCGGCACGGGCTCTACTTCACTTGGTGTATAAAAGACCAGTTGCTCGTCGGGGTTTAACCGTTCGCGAATGCGCTTGGCGATGTTGAGGCAATAGTAGTAAATGCCCGTTTCATCGTACCTCATGCGTTCGCAATCAAAAATGATGCTTTTCATGATTTATTTATGAAGGAAACAATAATTGCTTCTTCCGTGGAAAAGCCGAAAAGGCGCTGCCACAGCTACAAAACACATCAGGCAGCAGGGTGCCTGGTTTGTTCTCAGCCTAACTTGGGCGGAAGCCAGATGCTTGGGATATCGCGTGAAGACAGCAATAAACCAGAATCCGCAGGGAAAGCATTTGCAATAAAAGGGCAAGGGCCGATGTTGGGTACACTTAAAAGAGGCAGAATGTCGGGATCGAGCTCTGTTGAACCAGGCTCTTTGAACGGTAAGCGACGATCAGTATCATCGTCAGCAGTTTCCCCGTCATCGTAGAAGTAATGATCGTTTATAAAATCCAGAAAAGAATGATTTCCTTCTTTGTAAACGTGCTCCGCATAATGTGATAATAAAACAGGCAATTTCAATACCTGGGTAAACTCGGTGACCGATACCAGGTACATCAGCAAAAGCAAAACTGTTTTTAAATTTTTCACGCGCAAAGATACCGAAAAAGCAATTACCGGGCCAAATGTGTAAAAAAGGCAAGCAAAGGCGCATTTTTCGACGCCCAAACGCACTTTTATTATCCGCGCTTCAATAGGATCCGAAATGTGGTTCCTTTATTCTCCTCGCTTTGCAGCACGAAAATCTTGCCGTGATGGTAATTTTCAATGATGCGTTTGCTAAGCGAAAGGCCTAAGCCCCAACCACGTTTTTTGGTCGTATAACCCGGCTTAAATACCGATTTGTGTTTCGACTTATGGATGCCCTTACCGGTGTCGCTCAGGTCGATGCAAACGCCCTCCGGGATCTCGGTCACCGTTACCCTGAACTCGCCTTTTCCATCCATGGCGTCCACAGCATTTTTACAGATATTTTCAATTACCCATTCAAAAAGGGGCACCGATAACATCACCGGAATTTCTTCGTCCGGTATCTGCACTATATAGTGTACATTCTTAGAGGTGCGTGTTTTAAGGTAGTCGATCGCGTTGCGCACCACATCACACACGTCAGCCTCATGTAAGGTAGGCTGCGAACCGATTTTGGAAAACCGATCGGTAATTGTGTTGAGCCGGGCCACATCGCGGTTCATTTCATTGACTACACTTTCCTCCGTTCCGGTGGACCGCAGGTATTCTGTCCAGGCCATCAGCGACGATAAGGGAGTTCCCAGCTGGTGTGCTGTTTCCTTGCTCATGCCTACCCATACCTGATCCTGTTCGGCCTTGCGCGAAGTACTGAACAGGAAATAAGCAATGAGCAAAAACAAACCGATCACGCCGAACTGCACGTACGGATAAAACCGCAGTTGAGCCAGTAAGCTCGACTCTTCGTAAAAAATATAATTCTTGTATCCCTCGCCCAAATCTACCTCAATAGGCGCGTTTTGGGCTTCCATATTTTGCAGCGTAGCCTGCAACTTAGCAGGCGTGTTGATCTTAAGCGAATCGATGTTTCCACTGGCAATCACACTCGTGCGACTCGAATCCGTATAAATAACCGGCACCGCTGCACTATTGATGGCAACCTCCGAAATGAACGACTTGATCAGGCTGTCGAACACGATCTTGATGTCATTGAACAAGCGGCTATCTTTATGATACAGGTAATTTTTACGGCCTTTGTACACATCAATCACCACCGGCTCATACCGCGATTTCATGATTTCCAGTTCCTGCTGCAAGGCAACAGGGTCTGCTGCCACAGCCGAATCGAGGTTACGACTAGCCGTTACGCGGCCGGCATCGTCTGCCAATATTACCGGTACGGTCGTGTTGTCCTGAAGCACCTTGAGTACAAACAGCGAGATTTCATCGGAAGAAGAGTTGAGTTCTTTTGTGGCAAGGGCGTATAGTTCGGCTTTTTTAAGCTCTTCTGTTTGAAGTTTCTGGAACAGTTCCTTGGTAAATTTCACCAACTTTGCCTTGCGTTGCACTGCATCTGCCCAGAGCCTTACATTTCGCTTTTCGTCTTTGGCTATTTGCTTAGCCAGGCGTGTAGTGTACCAAAGGGAGGTGAATACGATGACAATGGCCATGAGGAACAGCAGCCATTTCCAACGTTGCTTTTTGACGTAAATGTTCATCCTCTGCTAAAAGTACAGATTATATAACGGGATTACAAATGGGTTATTGTGGTGCGAAAGCCTGCCTCTCAGGGACTATCCCACATCTCCGTAAACCTTCTAAAGCCGTTAAAGATGCATTTACTGTTCTTTCAAAAGAGATTCTCTGAAACGGTGCCAACCCCGTAAATCACCAGTATTTCCATAAAAAATCCGACAAAATTTGCGAATTTGAAAATTCTATGTATTTTTGTAACGATCATTACAATAATATGAAAGGACGACCAAGCATACATTACGACAAGGAATTGATCCTGAACGCGCAACGCATCTTCTGGGAAAAGGGCTTCAGCGGCACGTCGCTGGCCGACTTAAGTACAGCGACTGGCGCCGGTGCCGGAAGCCTTTACAACAAATTCAAAGGCGGTAAAAAAGAACTGTTCTCCAAAGCCCTGCAACAAAGAACGGAAGAGTTCGAACTGTTTAAACAGCAATTGGAACGCAGCGACCAACCCATCACGCTCATAAAGAACTTTTTCTTAGAGCTCGCTACATCCGACGAACAAAAACACCTGAGAGGCTGCATCGTGGCAAACACACTTGTTGAAATGACGTTCATCGATGAAGACCTCGAGCAAGAAGCGGCAAAAATATTGAAAAACACCGAACATCTTTTTACAAGTACGATCAGGAAAGAGCAAAAAAAGGGAGCACTTGAAACGACAGTAAATGCACAAACATTGGGGCGGTACCTGATCACGTTTTGGTGTGGTATTAATTCCCTGAGGCGCATTTACCCCGATAAACACATTTTAACCGAACAAATAAACCTGCACTTATCAATTTTAAAATAACACAAGATGGATTTGAATTTAAACAACAAAAAAGCATTCGTGAGTGGCTCTACCCAGGGGATTGGATTTGCGATTGCCAGGCAACTGCTTGCCGAAAAAGCAGCGGTTACCATTAATGGCCGGAATAGCGAAAAAACAGAACAAGCCCGAAAAAAACTACAAGCCGAGTTTCCGGATGCAAAAGTATCTGCGCTCGCTGCGGACTTCTCGAAGAACGAAGATGTGCAACGCCTGCTATCTGAAATG